>NZ_LUVY01000012.1:0-480886 GCF_002992185.1 Pseudomonas sp. LLC-1
GATCTGGGCCGAGGTGCTGAAGCTCGATCAGGTCGGTGTGACGGACAACTTCTTCGAACTGGGAGGGGACTCGATCATCTCGATCCAGGTCGTCAGCCGGGCAAGGCAGGCCGGTATCCGCTTCACGCCCAAGGCGCTGTTCCAGCATCAGACCGTACAAGACCTGGCCTCGGTGGCCACGCGCATGGAAGGCAGCGGCCCGCAGATCGACCAGGCGCCGGTGATCGGCGAGACACGCTTGCTGCCGATCCAGCAGGCGTTCCTCGAACAGTCGATCGCCGAGCCACATCACTGGAACCAGGCGGTCCTGCTGACCTCGACCAAGGTCATCGATAGCGCCGCGCTGGAGAAGGCCTTGCACACGCTGCTTGAGCATCACGATGCGTTGCGCCTGCGCTTCACGCCACCCCAGGACGCGGGCGCTTGGCACGCCGCTCATTGTGCGCCGGGCGACGTCGAGGCCGGGTTGCTGTGGGCCGAGACCCTGACCGATCCGGACGCGCTACACGCCCTGTGCGAGCGCGCGCAGCGCAGCCTGAACCTGCAGCAGGGGCCGCTGTTGCGCGGTGTATTGGCGACCCTGCCCGATGGCAGCCAGCGCCTGCTTCTGGTGATTCATCACCTGGCGGTGGATGGCGTGTCCTGGCGCATTCTCCTGGAGGACCTGCAAAGCGCCTATGACCGTCACGTGGCAGGTCAGCCTGCCGTGTTGCCTGCCAAGACCACCTCGACCAAAGCCTGGGCCGAACGGCTGCAGGCCTACGCGCAAAGCGAAGCGCTGCAGGCAGAGCTCGGCTATTGGCAGTCGCAGTTGCAAGGGGTTGACCCGCAACTGCCTCTGGACAGGGCGGATGGATCGTTGCATGGCCGCCACGGCGCGACGGTGCATGCACGCCTGGACCGGCAGCAGACCTCACGGCTGTTGCAACAGGCGCCGACGGCATACCGCACCCAGGTCAACGACTTGCTGCTGACCGCACTGGCCCGAGTGGTTGCCCGTTGGACCCAACGCGAAGACGTGCTGGTGCAACTGGAAGGACACGGCCGTGAGGACCTGTTCGATGCGGTCGACCTGACGCGGACGGTCGGCTGGCTGACCAGCCTCTTCCCCGTGAAGCTGACCGCTGCGGCGGACCTCGGCGCCTCCATCAAGCAGATCAAGGAGCAACTTCGCGCCATTCCCGACAAGGGCATCGGCTATGGCGCGCTGCGCTACCTGGGGGATTCGCACGCGCACGATGTGCTGGCTGGCCTGCCAGTGCCCCCCATCACCTTCAATTACCTGGGGCAGCTTGACAGTACCTTTGCCGAAGGCGCGGGCCCGGGCACCGAGCGATTCCTGCAGCCAGCCAGCGAAAGCAGCGGCGCCAGCCAGTCTGCCGAGGCCCTGCTGGAAAACCTGCTGTCGATCAACGGGCAGGTCTATGCCGGTGAGTTGAGCCTGGCCTGGACCTTCAGCCAGGCCATGTTCGACCGCGCCACGGTCCAGGCCCTGGCCGACGACTACATGACCGAACTCCAGACGTTGATCGAGCATTGCGTCAGCCAGGGCGCGGTCGGCCTGACACCGTCCGATGTGCCGCTGGCAGCGCTGGACCAGGCCCAGCTGGATGCGTTGCCGATCCCGGCGGGCGCAATCGATGACATCTATCCGCTCTCGCCCATGCAGCAGGGCATGCTGTTTCACACGGTCTTCGAGCAGGGCCAGGGTGAGTACGTCAATCAGATGCGAGTCAACGTCTCGGGGCTGGATATCGAGCGTTTCAAGCGTGCCTGGCAGGCAATGCTGGATCGACACGACGTATTGCGCGCCGCATTCGTCGCCCATCTGGAACGCCCGGTGCAGGTGATTCGCAAGCACGTCGAGCTGCCGTTCGACGTGCTGGACTGGGCCGACCAGGATGACCTCGAGGGGCGTCTGGATGCCTGGGCCGAGGCGGATCGTCGGCGTGGCTTCGACTTGCAGGCCGCACCGTTGCTGCGACTGACGGCCATCCGGACAGGCAGCGGCCGGCATCACCTGATTTTTACCAGCCACCATATTCTGATGGATGGCTGGAGCAATGCGCAGCTGCTGGGCGAGGTGTTGCAACACTACGCAGGCGTTGCCCTGGAGCACCCGGCAGGCCGCTACCGCGACTATATCGAGTGGCTGCAGCGCCAGGACGCGGGGCAGAGCGAGACGTTCTGGCGCCAGCAATTGCTGCACCTCACCGAGCCCACGCGGCTGGCTCAGGCGCTGCGTCAGGATCGCAGCCGCGCGGACACTGGCCATGGCGAACATCATCAGACGCTCGACCCGGCGTGCTTCCAGGCGTTGAGCGCGTTTGCCAGGCAACGGCGGGTGACGGTCAATACCTTGCTGCAGGCTGCCTGGCTACTGCTGTTGCACCGCTATACCGGCCAGGAAGGCGTGGCATTTGGTGCCACGGTTGCCGGACGGCCGGCAGACTTGCGCGGTGTCGAGCAGCAACTGGGCCTGTTCATCAACACCTTGCCGGTGGCTGGCAGGCTGCAGCCTGACCTGCGGGTGGGGGAGTGGGTCGAACGTCTGCAGGCGCAGAACCTGAGCATGCGCGAACATGAGCACACGCCGCTCTATGACATTCAGCGTTGGGCAGGCTCGGCCGGTGAGCAGTTGTTCGACACGCTGCTGGTGTTCGAGAACTACCCGGTTGGTGAAGTCCTGCAGCAGGGTTCCAGCGCGGGCCTGGTGTTTTCGGGCACGCAGAATCGTGAGCGGACCAACTATCCGTTGACGCTGATGATCGACTCGGGCAATGCGCTGACGATCCATTACCACTACGACCGCAGCCACCTCGGCGACACCGGCGTGGAGCAGATCGCCCGGCACTTTGCCAATCTGCTGCACGCGCTGGTGCAACACGCCGATACCCCTGTCGGTGAACTGCGGATGCTCGATGACCAGGAACAACAGCGCATCGTCCACGACTGGAACCGTACCCAGATGCAGTACCCGCAGGCGCACTGCCTGCCCGAGCTGTTCGAAATGCAGGTCGCGCGTACCCCTGAGGCCCCGGCTCTGCGGTTTGGCGAACAGACCTTGAGCTACCGCGAGCTCAACCAGCGAGCCAACCGGCTGGCGAGCAAGTTGCGCACGTTGGGCGTCGGGCCAGATGTGCTGGTCGCGATTGCCGTCGAACGATCGGTGGAAATGGTCGTGGGCCTGCTGGCGATTCTCAAGGCTGGCGGCGCCTATGTGCCACTGGACCCGGAATACCCCCGCGAGCGCCTGGCGTACATGATGGAGCAGAGTGGGGCGCACTTGTTGCTGACCCTCAGTCATCTGCTGCCGCAACTGCCCACGCACGGCGCGCAGGCCTGGTGCCTGGACAGCGACTGGCATCAGGTCGAGGCCTTCGATGGCGAGAATCTCGGCATCGTGCAGCACCCCGAGCATCTCGCCTATTGCATCTACACCTCCGGTTCCACCGGTCGGCCCAAAGGGGTCGAGGTACGCCACCAGGCACTGGTCAACTTCCTCGCCAGCATGGCTGTCGAGCCTGGGATCGACGCCAGCGACCGGGTCCTGGCGCTGACTTCGCTGTCGTTCGACATCGCCGGCCTGGAGCTTTACCTGCCGCTGTTGGCCGGGGCTTCGGTGGTACTGCTCGGCGAGCGCCAGAACAAGGACCCGTCGGCGCTGCAGGCGGTGATCGAGCGCCACGCCATCACCACCATCCAGGCCACACCGTCGACCTGGCGCATGCTGCTGCAGGCGCTGCCGGCGCAGACCTTGCGTGGCTGTAAGGTCATCAGTGGCGGTGAGGCACTGCCTGTCGACCTGGCCGAGCAGCTCCTGCCGTTGTGCGGACGCATCTGGAACCTTTACGGGCCAACCGAAACGACGATCTGGTCGGCGGCGTACTGCCTGGACAACGAACACCCTTTGCCGTTGCTGGGCAAGCCGATCGCCAACACCACCTTGCAGGTCATGGCGCACGATCTCTCGACAGCCGCGGCCGGCATGGCCGGGGAACTGATGATCGGTGGCGATGGCCTGGCCCGGGGGTATCAGCGCCGTGCCGCGTTGACCGCCGAGCGCTTCGTCCCGGACCCCTACGATCGTAGCGGGCAGGGCGGTGGCAGGCTCTACCGTACGGGTGACCTGGCCAGCTATCGCAGCGATGGCCTGCTCGAGTACGTGGGCCGCATCGACCACCAGGTGAAGGTGCGTGGCTATCGCATCGAACTGGGCGAGATCGAGGCAAGGCTGATTGATGATCCTGCGGTGCGCGAGGCGGTGGTCATCGACATCGATGGGCCTGGCGGCAAGCAACTGGCCGGCTACCTGGTCTCGAACGGCGAAGCGGTCGCGACGGAGGAACAGCGCAGCGCCTTGCGTCGGCACCTGCGCGAACAGCTGCGCGCGTCCTTGCCGGATTACATGGTCCCCGCGTACCTGACCTGGCTCGATGCGCTGCCGCTGACGCCCAACGGCAAGCTGGACCGCAAAGCCTTGCCCCAGCCCGACCTTGGCGTATCGCAGCAAGGCCATGTCGCGCCGCAGAGCGAGGTCGAGCAGCAGGTCGCTGCCGTCTGGGCACAGCTGCTGAATGTCGAGAAGGTCGGTCTCAATGACAACTTCTTCGACCTGGGAGGGCATTCGCTGCTGGCGCTGTCGGTGCTCTCGCGCTTGCAACTTTCCCTGGGATTGACCGTGGAACCGGCCGTGCTGTTCCAGCACCCGGTCCTGGGCGATTTCGCCAGATACATCGAATCCATCGGCGACGCGTCGGCTTTCGACGAAAAACTGCAGCGTCTGGATATGCTTTTTGAAGAGTTCGAGGTGAATGAATGAGTAATGATGCCGCGCTGAATATCGCCAAGCGTTTTGTCACGCTGCCGTTGGCCAAGCGCAAGCTGTATCTGCAGAAGATGCACGCCGAGAACATTTCTCCGGCCAACTTGCCAGTGCCTTGCGTTCAAACACTGTTCGACGTCATTCCGGTTTCGTTCGCCCAGCAGCGCCAGTGGTTCCTTTGGCAGATGGACCCCCAGGGATCTGCCTACAACCTGCCAGTCGCCTTGAGGCTCAAGGGCGAACTGGATAGCGAGGCGTTGCGCGCGAGCTTCGAGGCACTGCAGGCACGCCACCAGACCCTGCGAACCACGTTTGGTCTGAACGACGATCAGGTGGTGCAGATCATTCATCCACACAGCGTGTTCACGCTCGATGTCGAGCAGGTTGACCGCGAACCGGCAATCGATCTCGAACAGCGCCTGCAGGCGCTTGTAGAGGCCGAGGCCCGCGCGCCTTTCGATCTTGAGCACGAACGGCCTGTCCGAGTCAGGCTGCTACGGGTAGCAGAAGATGATCATGTGCTGATCATTACGCTGCACCATATCGCCACTGACGGCTCGTCGATGCACCTGATGGTCGAAGAGCTGATCCAGCACTACGCGCATCACTGCATGGGGCAGCCCCTCGCGCTTCCCGAGATGCCGATCCAGTACGCCGACTATGCCATCTGGCAAAGGCACTGGATGGAAGCGGGGGAGCAGGAACGACAGTTGGCGTTCTGGAAGCAGCACCTGGGGACCGAGCACCCGGTTCTCGAGCTGCCCAGCGACCGCCCGCGCCCAGCGAACCAGTGTTTCGAGGGCGCCAGCGTGCACCTTGAGATCGAACGCCGTCTGGCCGATGCCCTCAAGCAACTGGCGCAGCAGCAGGGTACGACACTCTTCACGCTGCTGCTGGCCAGCTTCCAGACCTTGCTGCATCGGTACTGTGGGCAGGATGACATCCGCATCGGCATCCCGGTCGCGAACCGCAACCGTGTCGAAACCGAGCGGCTGATCGGCTTTTTCGTCAACACCCAGGTGCTCAAGGCCGAGTTCGGTTCGCTTGTGCTCTTCAGCGACCTGCTGGCCCAGACGCGCCAGATGACGCAGGATGCCCAAGCCCACCAGGACCTGCCGTTCGAACAACTGGTCGAGGCGCTGCACCCTGAGCGCAGCCTGAGCCACAGCCCGCTGTTCCAGGTCATGTACAACCACCAGAAAGTCGCCGCAGGTACGCGGCGTAGCCTGCCTGGCCTGCTGGTCGAGAACATTGCCTGGCAACGCAAGACGGCGCAGTTCGACCTGACCCTGAACACCGTCGAGCACGACGAAGGTATCTCGGCAGAGCTCAATTACGCCACGGCGCTGTTCGATGAGCCAACCGTGCAACGCATGGCGCGGCACTGGATCAACCTGCTGCAATCGATCGTCGACCATCCTCGGCAACGGATCGGCGAGCTACCCCTGCTCGCGGCCGATGAACAGCAGGAAATTCTCGAACACTGGAACCACACCCAGGCACCTTATCCCGGTGATCGGAGCGTGCATCAGTTGATCGAGGCGCAGGCAGGCGAAACACCTGATGCCTTGGCCGTTCTGTTCGGCGAACAGCAGCTCACCTATCGACAGCTCAATCAGCGCGCCAACCGCCTCGCTCACGCATTGCGCGAGCAGGGGGTAGGGCCCGACGTGCTGGTCGGCATCGCGGTCGAACGCTCGCTGGAAATGGTCGTGGGCCTGCTGGCTATCCTCAAGGCCGGCGGCGCCTACGTTCCCTTCGACCCTGAGTATCCGAGGGATCGGCTTGCTTACATGATGGACGACAGCGGTATCGGGTTACTGCTGACGCAGCGTGCGTTGCTCGAACACCTGCCGATCCCTTCCAGTGTGCGCAGCATTGTGCTGGATGACGACGACAGTTGGCTGACGGCTTTCAGCGCCGACGATCCCGTGCACCTCACCCACCCCGAACACCTTGCCTACGTGATTTACACTTCGGGCTCGACAGGGCGACCGAAAGGTGCAGCCAACGCGCACCAGGCATTGGTCAACCGCCTTGTCTGGATGCAGAAGGCCTATGGTCTGGGCGCCACTGATACGGTCCTGCAAAAGACCCCCTTCAGCTTCGACGTCTCGGTGTGGGAGTTCTTCTGGCCCCTGTTGACCGGCGCCAGGCTGGCGCTTGCGGAACCGGGTGACCACCGCGACCCTGAGCGCTTGGTGAGCACCATTCAGAGACACGGCGTGACGACGTTGCATTTCGTGCCATCGATGTTGCAGGCGTTCATGACCTGCGAGCATGTCGAGCGCTGCGATACCTTGCGACGTGTCGTCTGCAGTGGCGAGGCGTTGCCTGCCGATCTGTCGGAGCAGACCTTGGCCCGATTGCCACACGCCAGCCTGTACAACCTTTATGGCCCTACCGAAGCTGCGATCGACGTAACCCACTGGACCTGCCGGCCATCGTGCCCGGGCAGCGTCCCGATCGGCACGCCCATCGACAACCTCAAGACGCACATTCTCAGCCGCGATCTGCTTGCGCTTCCTCATGGCGCAAACGGCGAGCTCTACCTGGGCGGCGTCGGCTTGGCGCGAGGCTACCATCGCAGGCCGAGCCTCACCGCTGAACGGTTCGTCCCGGACCCTCATGATGCAAGCCTGCAGGGTGGGGGGCGGCTGTACCGCACCGGCGACCTGGCGCGTTATCGAACAGGGGGCGTGATCGAGTACGCGGGGCGTATCGATCATCAGGTGAAGATCCGCGGCTTGCGCATCGAGCTGGGCGAGATCGAATCCAGTCTGCTTGAGCATGCGGGTGTTCGCGAGGCGGTAGTGATCGACATCGACGGGCTCCATGCCAAGCAGCTGGCTGCGTACCTGGTGCTTGATGAAGGGGCGGCCAGTCATGAGGAAATCCTGCAACATCTCAAGGCCGCATTGCCCGACTACATGGTGCCGAGCTACCTGGTGTCGCTGCAGGCCTTGCCGCTTACCCCCAATGGCAAGCTGGATCGCAAAGCGCTGCCCAAACCGGATGTGAGCCAGCAGCAGAAAGCCTACGTGCCGCCGCAGAGCGCGCTGCAAGCGAAGCTCGTGAGCATCTGGGCCGATGTGCTGAAGCTTGAAAGAGTGGGCATCACCGACAACTTCTTCGAGCTTGGAGGCGACTCGATCGTGTCGATCCAGGTCGTCAGTCGGGCCCGTCGGGAAGGTATACGTTTCACGCCCAAGCAATTGTTCCAGCACCAGACCATCCAGGGGCTGGCGTCCGTG
Source organism: Pseudomonas sp. LLC-1 (assembly GCF_002992185.1). Taxonomy (NCBI): domain Bacteria; kingdom Pseudomonadati; phylum Pseudomonadota; class Gammaproteobacteria; order Pseudomonadales; family Pseudomonadaceae; genus Pseudomonas; species Pseudomonas sp. LLC-1. The sequence goes on from NZ_LUVY01000012.1 coordinate 8,080, forward strand.
GCAGAGCAGGATGACGGCGGCACCTCGACGCTCGACCAGGGGCCGATCATCGGCAAGGTGCCCTTGCTGCCCGCCCAGGCACGCTTTTTCGAACTGCAGGGCAATGGTGATGCACCTGACAGCATGGTGATGACGCTCAGGCCTACCCGTGCGCTTGACCCCGACACGACGGAAAAGGCCTTGCAGGCCGTATTGGCGCACCACGACGGGTTGCGGTTGGCGTTCAATGCCGCGCAGGAGGCGCACGGGGTGCCGCTTTCCGAACACCAGGCGCTTTGGCAGAAGGAGCCCGTGCTGTGGCTTGCAGCCGTGCAGGACCCGGCACAGTTGGGCGCGTTGGCCAGGCAGGCGAGTGCCAGCCTCGATGTGCATAGAGGCACCCTGGTCCGGGCAGTCCTGGCGACGCTGGCAGATGGCAGCCAACAGCTGCTGCTGGTAAACCATGCGCTGGCGATGGACGAGGCATCCCGGGACATCGTCCTGCAGGATCTGCGCCTGGCCTGCGAGCAGCTCGACGCAGGGCAGCCTGCGGCGCTTCCCGCCAAGTCCACCTCGGTTCAGAGCTGGGCGTATTCCGTGCATGACTCGCTCGAGGATGCTCCGAGCGTATTGAGCCATTGGCAGAAGGCACTGGCCGGGATCAGTGACGAGCTGGTTGGCAGCCCACGAGAAGCAGGGGCGCCCGCCGACAGTGCAACGTTGGGTACCTGGCTGGACCTCGACCTGACCCGACGCCTGACAGAGCAGGCCGCCGCAGCCTACCGCGCCGAGCCCGGCGACCTGCTGCTGGTCGCGCTGACGCGTGTCTTGGCCCGCTGGACAGGCCAGGACAGGGTCTTCCTTGGCGTGCAGGCAGATACCCGTCGCCAGACATGCTCGGGTGTCGACCTGAGCCGCACGGTTGGCTGCCTGGATTATCCGTTCCCTGTCGTTCTCGACATTGACAAGACCACGCTGGATGGCGCGATCAAGGGGCTCAAGCAACAGTTGCGTACGGCTGCCGACAAGCGCCTGTCGTTCGCCGCGTTACGCTATCTGGGAGACGAAGCCAGCAGGGAAACCTTGGCCGCATTGCCGGTGCCGCAGTGCTCCTTCAGCTACCGGAAGGCGCTGGCCAACGTGCTGTTCGAGCCATTGAAGAACGGGGAAGGGCGTGAATCGTCGTGCGGCAACGGTCTGTCGGTCGATGCTCGGGTATGGCCGGAGGGGTTGCGCATCGACTGGCGCTTCAGCTCACGGCGTTTCAGCGAGTCCACCATTCAAGGCCTGGCTGAAGCGTTCCATTCGGAGCTTGTGGCGCTGATCGAGCACTGCACCCTGCCAGGCGTCGCAGGGGCCACCCCGTCCGACTTCCCGCTGTGTTCGCTCAGCCAGACGCAACTGGACGAGCTGCCGGTTCCGGTCGCCGAGATCGCCGACATGTACCCGCTGTCGCCTGCACAGAAGGGCATGCTGTTCCATTCGATCGAAGACAGTGGCAATGATCTCTACATCAACCAGGTCAGCCTGCCAATCAGCGGGCTCGATATTGAGGCGTTCGTCGGCGCATGGGCAGCGGTCACCGCACGGCACGAGGTATTGCGCACCAGTTTCCACTGGGTCGGGCTGGATGAGCCGGTACAGATCGTGCACGCCCAGGCGCACATGCCGATGCGCGAAATCGACGCCCGGGCGGATGCAGCGCCGGACAGGTTGGCCGGTGAGGTCGCGCGTGAGGAGCTGGTGGCAGGTTTTGACCTGACACAGGCTCCGTTGCACCGCATGGTTCTGGTTCGACTGACGTCGTCGAGTTACCAGATGATATGGACGAGCCATCACCTGTTGATGGATGGCTGGAGCAAGTCCAGGCTGTTTGCCGAACTGATGCAGCATTACGCCGGCCAACCGGTCACTGGCACCAGCGGCCGCTACGGCGATTTCATTGCCTGGTTGCAGGCGCAGGACAAATCTCGTCAGGAAGCGTTCTGGCGCGGCAGCCTGGCGCACAGCGAGGTGACCTCGCTCAGTCAGGCCGTGTACCCACGGCACACTTCGGATGAACCGGGCCACCACGCGCTGTATACCCGGCGTGACGCCGCATGGACCAAACGCCTTCAGCAGTACTGCCGAACGTTGCGTATTACCCCTAACACCCTGATCCAGGGCGCCTGGCTTCTGCTGCTGCAGCGCTACACGGGCAAGCGCAACGTCACTTTCGGCGCGACCGTGGCCGGGCGCCCAGAGTCGCTGCAGGATGCCGATACCACCTTGGGCCTGTTCATCAATACCTTGCCTGTGTCGCAGACGCTGGACCCTCTGATGCGCCTGGCGGACTGGCTGCAGGCCTTGCAGGCCTACAACGTCGAGCTGCGCAACTGGTCGCATACGCCGTTGAACGAGGTTCAACGCTGGTCGGCCGTGCCGGGGCAGAAACTCTTCGACAGCATCATCGTCTTCGAGAACTACCCTATCGACGAAGGTTTGCGTGAGGCGCCCGAGGCAGGTCTGGAGTTCGGTGATTCCAATGACGTGGGGGTCACCAACTTCCCCATGGACCTTGCGGTTCACCTCAACGATACGCTGATGATCGAGTACCTTTACCTGCGCAATGCGTTCAGCGAACAGGCGGTCGACGGTATTCGCCAGACCATGGAGTCGGTGCTTGAAACCCTGCTGCAGGATGCGCAGGTACGCCTTGGCAACCTGGACATTGTGCCCGCTGCGCAGCGCGCCCCTGTCGCGGACACTGCCACGCAAGCGCTGGCAAGCTACCGCCCGGAGCGGATGGCAGAGCTGATCATCGAGCACGCCCACGATCGCCCCGATGCCATCGCCCTGGTCTGCGGCGATGAGCGCATCAGTTATGCGGAGCTGGACCGCCGTTCGGGGCGCCTGGCGCTTGCCTTGCAGGCAAGCGGTGCCGGACCTGAAACGGTGGTTGGAGTGGCATTGCAACGCTCGGCGGAGCTGGTCGTCGCGCTGCTCGCCGTAATGCGCACAGGCGCCGCCTATGTGCCATTGGACCTGGAGTATCCGATGGAGCGCCTGGCCTGGATGATCCAGGATTCAGGCATGTCGTTGATGATCACCCGGCCAGAGTGCCGCGACGCTCTGCCGGAGCATGGCCACCTGCTCGTTCTCGCGCCTGATGCGCAGCCTGCCGATGCAGGCTCGGCGTTCGTCGACGTTGCCGTGGACGAGCGTTGCCTGGCCTATCTGATCTATACATCGGGATCGACCGGCAGGCCCAAGGCCGTGGCGGTGTCTCAAGGCCCTCTGAGCCGGCATTGCCAGGCGATCATGCGGCTCTATGAAATGGGGCCTGCGACGCGAGAACTGCACTTCATGTCCTTCGCCTTCGACGGGGCCCAGGAGCGCTGGCTCAGCGTGCTTGCGAGCGGAGGCGCTCTGGTCATTCGCGATGGCGAGTTGTGGACTGCCGAACAGACGCTTCAGGCACTTTGGCAGCATGAAATCACGATCGCCTGCTTCCCTCCCGCCTACCTGAAACAGCTGGCAGAAGCGGTGCATGACGCGGGGCACGAGCCACCGCCAGTGGATATCTACTGCTTTGGTGGCGATGCCGTGCCCGAGCAGACCTTTGAGCAGGTCAAGGCTGCACTCAGGCCACGGCTGTTCACCAATGGCTATGGCCCGACCGAGACTGTGGTCACGCCGTTGCTCTGGAAGGTGGGCGGCGGCGCACGTTGCGAGGCTGCCTATGCACCCATCGGCCATGCGGTCGGCTGCCGTACGCTGCACATCCTCGACAATGACCTCAATCCGTCAGGTGTTGGCTTTGCCGGTGAACTGATGATCGGCGGTGATGGCATCGCCCGTGGTTACCATGGCCGTGCGGGCCTGACGGCGGAACGTTTCGTGCCTGATCCGGCTGGCGAGGGCGGGCGCATGTACCGCAGTGGCGACGTAGTCCGACAGCGCCTGGATGGATTGGTCGACTACGTGGGGCGTGCCGACCATCAGGTCAAGCTGCGTGGCTTCCGGGTCGAGCTTGGTGAAATCGAAGCGTGCCTGCGGGCGCAGCCTGGCATCCGCAATGCCCTGGTGGTGGTCAGGGAAAGCCCGGTAGGCAAACAGCTTGTAGGCTACGTTGTCAGTGAGCAGGCGGGTATCGCTGGCGAACTGAAGGCGCGCCTGGCCGACCACTTGCCTGATTACATGGTGCCTGCCTACCTGATCGAGTTGGCGCAATTTCCTGTCACACCCAATGGAAAGATCGACCGCGTGCGATTGCCTGAACCCGAATTCATTTCGACGCAGTTCCAGGCAGCGAGAAACCAGCGGGAATCGATCCTGGTGGATATCTGGGAGCAGGTTCTACAGGTCGACGATTTGAGCATCACCGATAATTTCTTCGAGCGGGGAGGGGACTCCATCCTCAGCCTGCAAGTCGTCTCTCGTGTCAGAAACCATCCGCAGCTCGACCTGGACCTCAAGCTGCGTGACTTGATGCGTTATCAGACGATCGAGGCGATTGTTGCCAATTGGGAGGCCGCGCCTGCGGTGGTTGAGGCGCAGCTGTCGACAGAGGTCGACCAGCGCCTGTTCAACCTGCTGCCTATCCAGCAGTGGATGTTCGAGCAGCACCTGCCAGATCCCGCCCATTTCAACCAGGCATTGATGCTCAGGCCCCGGACGGCCCTGGACCTCGTCGCCCTTGAGCAGGCGCTGCAGCATGTCGAACTGCATCACGACGCGCTGCGGCTGCGTTTTTCCCAGCCGCACGGGCAGTGGATGCAGTGCTATGGCGAGCCTTCCGGTAGCACGATGCCCAGGCTGAACCTGCACCGTGTCGAGAGCATGGAGGCGATGACGGCACTGGCCAACCAGGCGCAACGCAGCCTCGATCTGGCGCAAGGCCCACTCTGGCGCACCCTGCACATCCAGCTGCCGGATGGGCAGGCGCGGTTGCTGTTGATCCTTCACCACTTGGTCATGGACGGTGTGTCATGGCGCATTTTCCTCGAGGACCTTCAGACTGCCTATGCGGCGTGCTGCCTTGGAACAGACCCTGTGCTGCCTGCACGGACCAGCAGCTACCGGTCATGGGTCGAGCGCCTGCAGGCCGAGGCAACATCCATCGAAGCGCAGCAGGGCGACTGGTGGCTTGATCAGGTTCGTCCTTGCGCCGGGAAGCTGCCCTGCGACAACCCGCGCGGTCGCAATCACTCCAGCCAACAGGCGGTGAGCCATTTCCGGCTGACGCCGCAACAAACGACGCAGCTCCTGAAGCAGGCCCCGGCTGCCTATGGCACGCAGGTCAATGACATCTTGTTGACGGCGCTCGGGCGTGCACTGGGCCGCTGGACCGGCCAAGAGGCGGTGATGGTGCAACTGGAAGGCCATGGCCGCGAGGACCTGTTCGAGGGCGTCGATGTCTCGCGTACCCTCGGCTGGTTCAACAGCCTGTTCCCGGTCCGCCTCACATCACGCCTGGACGACACGGCAGCGCAAGCCATTCGCAGTACGCAGCGGCAGCTGGCAGCCATCCCCGAAAAGGGTATCGGCTACGCGGTCTTGCGCCAGTTCGGTTCGGGTGAGATGCGTCGGCAATTGCTTGAAGGTGCCCAGGCCGAGGTCACCTTCAACTACTTCGGGCAGTTCGATCAGCACTTCGACGAGCATGCGTTGCTGGAGCCAGCTGCCGATGATCCGGGCGATTGCTACCACGCCGATGCCAACCTGGTGAACCAGCTGCAGACGGTAGGGCAGGTCTACGACGGGGTGCTCTCGTTCCGCTGCATCTACAGCAAACGCCGCTACAGAGCCGAGACGATAGAGCGGTTGATGGAACAGTTCCAGCGCGAGCTGGTGGCACTGATCGAACATTGTGTGGACGTGACTGTCCCGGCCTGACGGCCGAGGACAGCAACGCCGAGCATTTAGGGAGTTTCATGTTGAATAACGCTTTGGAAGCCTTCCTCGACCTGGCTGGCTTGAACCTTGATATCAAACCGCTGCACACGCTTTCTCCGGCCCAGGCACGGGCAACCTTCGAGTCGTCTTCGCAACGACTGCGCTGGCCCGTGCCTTGGGATCTGCGGGTCGAAGACCTGTCGGCTGTCGTGCGCGATGGCAGTTCGCTTGCGTTACGGCTTTACCGACCCTCGGTTGACGCGGGCGAGAACTTGCCAGTGGTGCTGTATTTCCACGGTGGGGGCTACGTGGTAGGCAGCCTGGATTCGCACGACGGCGTATGCCGAGAGCTTGCCGGGCGTACCCGTTGCGCGGTGCTTTCGGTCGGTTACCGGCTTGCCCCGGAACACCGTTTCCCGACGGCCCATGAGGACTGCGCAGATGCCGTGCAGTGGCTGGCGACCCAGGGTCGCCGCCTGGGGCTCGACCCGGCCCGGGTCGTGTTCGCCGGCGACAGCGCAGGTGCCACCTTGGCCGCTGCGCTGGCGATCGAAGCGGCAAGGCAGGGCCCGCAGGCGGCGATAACGCCTGTTGGCCAGCTGCTGTGCTACCCGATAACGGATGCAAGCTGCAAGCGTTCGTCGCATACCGTGTTCGGTGAAGGGTATTTGCTGGAAGACGAGACACTCGACTGGTTCTACGCGCAGTACGCGCAGTCCGACGAAGACCGCCGGGATTGGCGTTTCTCACCGTTGCTGGCGGATGAGCTTGCGGGGCTTGCACCTGCGATCATTCTGTTGGCAGGCCTGGACCCGCTGCTGGATGAAGGCAAGGCCTACGCGGCGCGGCTTGAACAGGCCGGGGTGAACGTTGAATGTATCGTGGCAGAGGGCCTGACTCACGATCTGCTGCGAACACTGTCCATCGTGCCGGAAGTCACGGAGGTCTACGACCAGTTGGCCGTCGGCGTGCGCCGTTGGTTGCAGGCCGAAGGTACCGGCAGCCGATAACGCTGCCCGGGACGCAAAAAAATCCGATGCGCGTTTCCGGGCATCGGATTTTTTGCATTCAGGGCCAAGGTCAGCCCAGCGGCTTCAGTTTTCGTAGCGCAGGGTAAGGCCGAAGTTACGCGGTGCGCCGAAGTAGTTGCCCAGGTTGCTGTTGAAGACAGACGAATAGTACTTCTTGTCGAACACGTTGTTCAGGTTGAGTTGCACGCTCAAGTTGTTGTTGATCTTGTACTGCGTGTTGAGATCGACAAGGTTGTAGGCGCTCTGCTTCACATCGCCCAGGTAGATCTTGCTCTGGTGGTAGACGTTGCCACCGACTCTCCAGTCCTGGAAGCGGCCAGGCAACTGATAGTTGGTCGAGACCTTGAACAGTCGTTGCGGGGCCGTTTCGGTCGAGTAGTCAGTACCTTTCTTGGCGCCGGAGACATACTCGGGATGGCTGTAGGTGTACCCCGCCATCACGTTCCACTGCGGCAGGACCTCACCCCCGACCTCGATGTCGAAACCACGGTTGCGTACCTTGCCGCCTTCCTCGTAGCAACTGTAGGCACCGCCTGGGCCACATTTCCCTGTTCCGTTGATCTTCTCGGGCATGTGGCTCTGGTCTACCTGGAAGAGCGCGATGGCGGTGTTGACGCGGCCACCCAGAAACTCGTTCTTGATCCCGACTTCGTAGTTGGTGCCGGTGATCGGGCTGAGCAAGTGGTTATCCAGGCCATAGTTGGCCTGCAGTTGGTAGATTTCGGTGTAGCTGGCATAGACCGAGGTGTTGTCGGTGACATCGTAGACGATGCCGCCATACGGGATGATCTTGTTCTTTTCCTCGAACGGTTCCATCTCGTCCGGTGACTCGTACTTCACCGAGCTCAGGCGGCTGCCCAAAATCACATGCAGATCGTCGGTAGCGTTCAGGCGCGTCGCGGCATAAACCCCCTTGTCCTTGCGCACCGCCCGGTACTGCAAGCGCTCGCCACTGTAGGTAGGGGTGGCGACCAGGTGAGGGTCGAAATCGAGAATGTCGACGGTCGTGGGGTTGTCGTTGTAACGCGATTCGTTGATGAAGCGATCCTTGCGTGCCGTAGCACCGAAGACCAGCTCATGCTTGCGACCGAACAGGTCAAACGCACCATTGAGCGCCGCATCGAGGCTGATCTGCTCGTCGTCGTACTTGGTATCGTTGGTACGCAGTTGGAGCTGGTCGTTGCCCACGTTGGTGCCATACAAGGCAAGGAAGTCAGCATTGGACCAGGTCATGCTGCCGTTCACGGTCAGCTTCCAGTCCTCGTTGAATTCGTGCCGAACGTCGCCGAACACGGTGCGGTTGATCTTGTTCAGGTGTGCCCAGCCCGGCGCGAAGGAAGTCGATCGGGAGAAGGGGTAAAAGCTGCCGCTTTTCTGAGTTGGCAGGCCGCCCCAGTCATATCCGCCATTGTTGTCCTTCTGCAACACGGTACCCAGGCTGACCGTTGTCCAGTCGCTCAGGTCGGCTTCGCCGATCGCATAGAACAGCTGGTTGTCCTTGTTGGCCCTGTCCACGAAACTGTTGCCGGCACTGTAGAGCATGACCGTGCGCCCGCGAAGGGTGCCTTCGGCATTGAGCGGGCCACCAACGTCGATCTGGCCGCGGTAGTTGTCCCACGACCCTGCGCCGATCTCCGCCTTCATCTGGTAGGTATCGCCCGGGCGCTTGCGCACCAGGTTGATCGCTGCCGAGGGCGAGCCGGCGCCTTGCATCAGGCCGTTCGCGCCGCGAACGAACTCGACCCGATCATAGATCGCCATGTTGTTCACCGAAGTGACGTCCATGGAGAAGCTTTCCGAGATGCTGCTTGGCACACCGTCGTACTGCAGGTCGTTGACCTGGAAACCCCGAGAGAAGTAACGCGAACGCTCGGTACCGAAGTCCTTCACGGTATTGATACCGGTGGCAGCGCGCGCGACATCGTCGAGTGACTGCATGTTCTGGTCGTCCATCTGGCGACGCGTCACCACACTGACCGACTGTGGGGTTTCGCGAGGCGACAGGGCCAGCTTCGTTGCGGTATTGGTGGAACCGGTGATGTAAGACCCTGTTCCCTCGGTTGTGGCACCCAGGGTTCTGGACTGGATACTCGTGGCATCGAGCAGCATCGCGCTGCCACCTTCGTAGGCCGCCTGCAAGGTCAAGGTGTTGTCGCGCAACTGATAGCGCAAGCCACTTTCCCTGAGCAGCACGCGTACCGACTCATCCAGATTGTAGCGGCCGCTCAACGCACCTGAGCGCAGGTTCTGTACGGCATCGGGCTCATACAACACCTGCACGTCGGTCTGCTCCGCAAATGCCTTCAGCGCCGAGCTCAAGGGCTGTGCCGGGATATTCAAGGTCAGTTGCTGATCTTGCGCCTGGACGGCCAAGGGCAGGGCCAGGCTCAGGGCCAGTGCTGGCAGTTGGGCGTTGAATGCGCGTCGAAGGCCAAGCGCCCGGGTCAGGTGATTCAATCGAAGGTGGGTGGGCATTTCGGTGCTCGTTGTAGATGTTGAGTGGATAGGCTGGGCAGATCTTTTTTTAGGGTGACTAGGGGTATGACGCACGGCTGATGACAAACCGGAATGCAAATGTTTCGCTTTTATTGCATCAGGCGACGCACGCCTCGACGACCACCTTGCCGGCCGCCATGCGCACCAGCTGGTCGGCGACATCGAAATAGCGGTCATCGTGGCTGATGACGATGATTGTCTTGCCCAGGCGCTTCAGCTCGGGCAGCAGCTCGGTGTAGAAGATGCGCCGGAAGGTCGGGTCCTGGTCTGCAGCCCACTCATCGAACACCAGCACCGGGCGCTCTTCGAGCCAGGCATTGATCAGCGCCAGCCGCTTGCGTTGCCCGGTCGAGAGGTCGGTGGTGGTGAAGCTGCCGTCGCGGATGCTGACCTTGTGTGCGATTTCCAGCCTCTTGAGATAGACCTCGGCGCTCTCTGGCACCTGCTTGGCGCCCAGGAAGGGGTCGTCGAACAGGTAGTAATCGGAAAAGATGGTGGTGAAGAGCTGGCGATAATCGTCGCGATCCCGCGCGGTGATGGGCTGGTCGTTGATGCGAATCTCGCCTTGTTGCGGCGGGTACAGGCCTAGCAGCAGCTTGATCAGGGTGGTCTTGCCACAGCCGTTCTCGCCAACGATGAAGACGATATCGCCCTGGCGGATCTGCAGGTTTACCGGCCCCAGGGTAAACGGTGCGTTGCCGTCGACCGGGGGGAAGGCGAAGCGCACATCACGCAGCTCGAGGGTGCGCAAGGCGGGCAGCTGGCTGGCCTTGTCTTCGAGCAGCAGGTGCGGCTCTGGCGAGGAGAACCGTTCGGAGAGCTCGGCAACCCGGCGGAAGGCGATCTGGGCGCGGCTGATGATTGGCAGCGTGCCTATCAGGTATTCCAGTGGGCCTTTCATGTACAGCAGCACCAGGACGAAACCGCTCATGACCGCTTTGTCGCTGTTGGGCCATAACGATTGCAAGGCGAGCGCCAGGCCGATGACCACGAAGAACAGCATCGAGCCGAAGGTCTTGGCGATGACGAAGGTATTGATGGAGCGGATCTGGGTATCGCGAATCAGGTCGGCCGTGCCCTGGATGTTGCGGCTGAACATACGTTGGCGGCGAGCGCGGTGGATGCGCAGCTCCTTGGCGCCACCGGCGATCGCATTGTAGTGTCGTTGCAGCTCATCCTCGGCATCACGCGCCGCGACGAACCCCTGCATGCCCCGGGCCCGTGCGATGTACTGGACGACGGTGCCGAGGGCGATAGCGGTCAGGATCAGCAGGAACATGGGCAAGGACAGCATGGCCAGGTAGCCCAGGCAGCCCAGGGTGACGGTCAGGGCGATCGCCAGGGGCGCGAAGGCGAAGGCGAAATCGCTGATGGTGTCCACGTCATGCGTCAACACCGGGATCAGCCGATGGCTGCGATAGCGCTCGATTTGTTCGATGGGGGCCGACAGCACCTTCTCGCCCAGCGATTTGCGCAAGGCGGCAATGATGTGCTGGCCCACCCGGTTGCTACCGATGTCGGAAAACACCGAGCTGGCCAGGGCCACCAGGCAAAGCCCGGCGAAGCCCCAGACCACGCCTTGGGTCAGGCCGGAATCGTCGTGCAGGGCCCGGTTGATGGTGGCCAGCAGAAAGGTGATGCTGAGGCCGCCGACCATGCCCAGGATGACGGAAAGCGCGACGGTGTATTTAAACGGCTTGAGCAGGGCGAAGAGGTCCTGCACGGCGCCGCGGGTGGGCTGGGACATGATGTGCTCCTGAATAGATCAGCCGACGCTGGCGGGGGGAGCAGCGCCTTGCGGGCGCTGCTGTTGGGTAGGTGTTAAACGAAGCCGCGGAGGGTGGATTTAGGCGGCTGACCTCAGCCGTGCATGACGTCAAGAAACGCCTTCAGGAAGGCCTGCATCTGCGCCGGCGTGCCAACACTGACACGCATCCACTGCGGCCACGCCTCGAATACCCGCCCGACCCGGATGTTGCGTTGCGCGAGTGCCTCGATCACAGGTTTGGCGGGGCGCCCGAGGGCCACCATGAAGCAGTTGGCCTGGGCGTCGGTGCAGCGGTAGCCGGCCTTTTGCAGGGCGTCGATCGTGTTCCGCAGAATGCCTCGATTGATGTGTTTTCGTTCGCTGACCAGGTCTTCTTGTTGCAGGCTGGCGATGCCGCCCATGGCGGCGGCAAGTGGCACGAAGTTGTAGCCGTTCAGGCGTTGCAGGTCGGCGAGCAATGCTGGTTTCCCGACCACCAGCCCCAGGCGGGCACCGGCCATGCCATAGAGCTTGGAGAACGTTCTCAGGACCATGACGTTGTCATGGCGGACCGCCAGGTCCAGGCAGGAGGGCGCGTCGGTAAAGTGGATATAGGCCTCATCGATGATCGCCAGGCTGCCTGCCGGCTTGTGGGTGACCAGGTGCTCGATGTCGGCGCGTGGGGTCAGCGTGCCCGTGGGATTGTTCGGGTTGCACAGGTACAGCACCCCGGGTTGCCGGGTGGCGGCAAGCATGCCGCGTACGTCATGGGCGTGACGGGCATCGAGCGGCACCTCATGCACGGTTGCGCCGACAGCCCTGGCGCCATTGGCCACCGAGTCATAGGTCGGCGCGGCGGTGACCACGCTGCGCTTGTCGGCGTGGCGAGCCAAGGCGTACTGCAACGGCGAGCGGGAGCCGCAGAAGACGGCCACATGGTCTTCGGGGACCTGGTTTTGCCGGGCGAACAGCTCAGCCAGGCGGTATTCGTGTTCCGGAAAATAGTGCCCGCTCTGGCGAGCGCCCTGGTGCATTGCTTCGAGTGCCGAAGGGCAGGGGCCATACGGGCTCTCGTTGTAATCCAGGCGGATGATGGCGTCGTCCGCCGGTGGGTCGCTCGCTGCGCCCGCCGCCCAGGCGGGCATGGCGGGGGCGAGGCCGGTCAAGGTAGCGGCGGCGACGAAACGGCGTCTGCTCAAGGTGGGCATGGTCACTCTCCCTGTGGATTGTCAGTTGGGTTCACCGTCCTGAAGGGCGCGGGCTACCCGAAAGCCCAGCCAGTCGCCGCGCACGTCGGGTTCGCGCTCGTTGCGGTTGCCCGAGCGGGAGAAAATGGGCGGTTCCAGGTAGTCGTTGCCGCGAATCTGCCGGTGTGTGCAGGTACCACCGGTGGTCCAGGCGCTGCCGTCGGTGGGCGCGCCGACATAATCGGTATGCCAGCAGTCCTCGACCCACTCGTAGACGTTGCCATGCATGTCGTACATGCCGAATGCATTGGCAGGGAAGCTGCCGACCGGTGCCGTGTAGGTGAAGCCATCACGCGGCCCGTAGGTGTTGGCATGCTTGCTGATCTGATAGTCCCCTTCCTGGTCGAAGGGGAACGGGAAGGGGCCGGTGGAGCCGGCGCGGCCGGCGTACTCGCGTTCGGCCTCGCTGACCATGCGGTAGGGCTTGCCGGTCTTCTTCGCGAGCCAGGCGATGTAGCCGCGCGCCTCATCCCAGGTCATGCAAACCGCAGGCTGCGTCGGGCCTTGCGGGTAGCTGGGCTTGCCGTTCTTGCACAGCCGCCCCGGGCGGTCGTCGCCGTCGGGCAGCACCGTGTGGGTTTCCTTGGCATAGGCCTGCCATTGCCCGGCAGTCACATGGAAGCGACTCATGGCGAAGGCCTTGGCGAAGGTCACGGTGTGCAACGGACCTTCATCGTCCTGTTTGCCCAGTTCGTCATCGGGGGTACCCATCACGTAGCTGCCGGCAGGCAGCACGACCATTTCCGGGCAATCCTTGCAGTCTTTGAAAACCTTGCCCGGTGCAGCCGGGTCGGCAGCGAGGGCTTCGAGCGACAGCGAGAGACAACCGAGGGCAATCAGTGAGGTCAGCCGTTTCATGGGTTTCCTTACGGGTAGTGGGCAACGGGAGGAGGGGCCGGCCTGGCGGCCTTCTGGGCGGCTTCCCACACACGCAGGAAGTTGGCGCCCCAGAGCTTGGCGATGTCTTCGTCGGAATAGCCACGCTGCATCAGTTCGGCAGTGACGTTGCGGCTCTGGCTGACATTTTCCCAGCCAACCACACCGCCGCCGTCGTTGAAGTCGGAACTGATGCCGACATGGTCGATACCGATCTTCTTCACCGCGTAGTCGATCGAGTCGACGTAGTCGGCCAGGGTCGCTTCGGGCTCGGCGCCGAGGATGTCGTAGAACGGCGTGAGGTATTCACCGAACTTTTTCTCCGACCAGATCGAGAACACCGGGTCGGTGGTGGTGCCCATCTGGGTCTGGTTCTGTACGTCTGGCAGGCCATACTTGGCGCGTAACGCGTTCATCTTTTCGATGGTCGGGCGCGAGAACGGCTTGAGGTAGTGGGAGTAGGCCACGATGTTGACCAGCCCGTCGGTGGCCTTGATGTGTGCCAGGTCCGCGTCGCTGAGGTTGCGGCGAATGTCCATCATGCCTTGCACCCCAGTGTGCGAGGCCATGACCGGTGCGCGGCTCAGCTGGGTGACCTGGGTCAGGGCCTGGCTGGACATCTGCGAGACGTCGATGACCACGCCAAGGTCGTTGAGCCGGGTGATGGCGCGACGACCGGTGTCGGAAAGACCGCCCAGCGGGTCGACCGAATCGCCCAGGAAGGGCAGGGGGCGCGCCGAGTCGACCCAGCTGTTGTTACCGACGTAGCCTGGCCCGAACACCCGCATGCCGCGTGCGGCCCAGTGGTCCAGCTTGTCGATGTCGTCGCCAAGGGGGGCGGCGTTGAGCAGGCTGATAATGATGGCGAACTTGCCTTCACTGACCAGTCGGCGGAAGTCGGCAGGGGTGTAAGCGATGCCGGCCTGCGCAGGGTAGTCCTTGGCGATGCTGGTGATGATCCGATAGCGAACTTCCAGTTCGTTGGCCATCGCCGCCTCGAACCCGGGTGTGGGGCGGTGCGGCCAATTGGGCCCACTCCAGAACTCCGGCCATGACCAGATTGCGATCGAGGCGCCGCTCAGGCGGCCTTTGGCGGCTTTCACCAGGTCGAACTGGGTCGGGCCGTCACGGTTTGCTTCCTCGCCATCGGTGCCATAGCTCAGCGGCACGTCAAGGTGCGCATCCAGGGCCGGGATGCGCGCCTGCAGGGCGTTGGCCCGCTGTTCGATTTCCCGGCCGTAGGGGTGTTTGGCAAGGTAGACCCAATACCACCAGGCGCCTGCGGCCGCCAGGAGCAAGAGCAGAAGGGCCAAAGCCCATGGCCATCTGCGCGAAAAAAAAGCCTGTTTCTTCATTGCGTACTCGACCGCCTGCACGACGGCCCCATGCCGTTCGAACTTGCTGGGTGAAACGAGCCGAGCCCAAGAGAATTTAGCAACCCTCTAAATCGCTCCCTCAACCATTCGTTTTCGCAGCAGGAGTCACGTCATGAGTACAGTGGATGAAAGTGTCACGTCGTAAGATCCTGGCGGGCCTGGTGGCCGCCGGTGTAGCACTGCCTGCCGGCTATTACGCACGGCAGGCGTGGCAGCGGGCCGAGGAAGCGGAGCTGAGCAGTGACGAGCCTGCGGTGCCGGTCGACGACCTGCCCAATGCGCTGTTGGGTGAACGCCTGGTCGGGATCTGGGACTGGCGCATGACGAGCGATCACCCGGCGCTGGCCGGGCTGGCCCGACCGCAGCAGCTGCTGCTCGACGTAGGGCAGGGTGCCCGTGCCGTGCGCGGCTACCTGGGTACTGCGCCCTATGGCGGTCAGGGTTTGCAGGTATACGGCCCGTTGGCTGCCGACCGGCTGCCGAAGGTGCAACTGAAGATGATGGCGGGTTCTGGCGAGGCCTATGACTGCGATGCCGTGCTGGATGAGATATGGGGCGACTGGAGCGAGGGGGGAGGCAGCGCGACCCTGAGTGGGCACGTACGCCTGGCAGGGACACAGGCGGGGCATTCCGGGGCGCAAGCGAGCTTTGTCGCCGTCCGCCGACCGTTCGTGCTGGCGCGTGAGCGGCTGCCGTACGTGGCGGCGCTGCACGAGGACCTGATTTCACCGCAGCGTCGCTACTATCACCAGCTCTGGCACGCCAGCCGCGATCGCTGGCACCGCATCGATGAATCCCGGCGGCAGATGGTGCGTGCGCTGGGTTGGCAGGTCGGCCCGTTGGGCAAGGAGCGCAACGCACGCGGGCATGATCGCCATCGCAACGGCTCCGGCGAGGATTTTCTGTTCATGCATCGGCACATGCTGCATGGCGTGCGCGAGGTCCAGGACCTGCGTTCCTGGGCAAGCCTGCCTGCGGCACGCCCATCGATCGGGCAGGGCGTTCAGGCGTTTTTCGATTACCTCGACAACCGCGACGGCTACAGCGTCCCGCCCAACTGGCAGGCGGCCGACGATGAAGCCTTCAGCCAGTGGCTGTACTACGTCAAAAGCAGCCAGGGGCTGCACGCCAACTTCCAGCTGTGGGAAGCCCAGCTGCATGATCCGCAATACCTCAGCACCCTGTGTCTGGGAGAGTTGGGTTCACGCATCGAATTGGGAATCCATGATTGGCTGCACATGCGTTGGGCATCCCTGGGGCGTGACCCGAACTCGGATTACCCGATGCCTTACGGGCGTCGCAACTACGATTTTTCCGAACGCTGGTTCCGCGCCGAGAACGACTTCCTCGGCGATCCGTTTTCCTCCCACGTCAACCCGGTGTTCTGGGCCTTTCATGGCTGGATCGACGACCGCCTGAACGATTGGTACCTGGCCCACCAGCAGGCGCACCCGGGGGAAGTGAAGCCGCAGATGATCGATGGTATTCCGTGGTTTGCGCCAGGGCGCTGGGTGCGTGTGGCCGAGCCTTGGCTGGGGCCTACGCGTGAAGGTTGCGGTGCCTGGGGGCTGGGCAATGGCGGCGGCACCGGGAAACTGGACATCGAGACCATGAAGCTGGCCTTGCAAGTCATTTTCAGCCCTGAAGAAGACGGCGATCGCCTGGCCGGCAGGGTGCCTCAGCGGCCTTGGTATGCCCGCCATCTGGCACCCGGCCCGCGACGTGACGGTTTGTAGCGTTGACAATTTTTGGCCGGTGTTGCAGCGGGTAGGGCTCCCGTCAGGGGGCTTGCCTACCTCGCTGTCATCAGTGTGTCCGACGCCGTCCAGCCGCCGCCCAATGCCTTGTAAAGCGCAACACTGGCCTGCAAACGCGCTTTGCGCAGCCGTACCCGTTCGGCCTGTGCTGTAAACAGGCTGCGTTGCGCTTCCAGCACGCTGAGCAGGTCTTCGGCCCCGGCCCGGTAGCGGTTCTCGGCCAGATCGAAGGCGCGTTGCGCCTGGTTGAGCGCTTCATGCTGCCAGTGTGTCTGGCGGTCCAGACCGTCGACGCTGTTCAAGGCCTTCTCGACTTCGCCGAAACTGGTGATCAGCACGTTGCGATAGGCCTCGAGCAGCTCGTCCTGGCGAGCGATGGCGCGATCACGCTCGGCGCGCAAGGCGCCATTATTGAAAATGGGCGCCGTCAGACCGGCACCGAGGTTGAGCGCCGGATTGCGCAGCAGGTCGATGGCTTTTCTGTCGCCAGTGGCCAGGCTGGCCGTCAAGCTCACCGTGGGGAACAGTGCTGCCCGCGCAACGCTGACATCCGCCTGAGCCGCAGCCAGGCGCGCCTCTGCGCCAGCGATATCCGGGCGACGCGTCAGCAGTTGGCTGGGAATACCGGCGGCAATGCTCGGGCCACTCAGTTGATCGAAAGGCTGATCGGCCAGTTCTAGCGCCTGGACCGGCACGCCAAGCAGGGTTGCCAGGGTGATCTGCGCATCGCGGGCCTCTTGTTGGTAGAGCGGCAACTGTTGTCGCTGGTTGGCCACAAGGCTCTCTTGCTGGGCCAGTTCCAGGGCAGTCGACGACCCGGCCTGGAATCGCGTGCGCACAAGGCTCAGGACCTTGTCGGCGTTTTCCAGGTTAAGCGCGGCGATGCGTGCCTGCTCGCGAGCGGCGAGGGCACTCAGGTAAGTATCGGCAACGCTGCTCGTCAGGCTCAGTTCGAGCGTGTCACGGTCACGTGCAGTGGCTTGCAGGCCAAGGCGGGCACTGTCACGCGCAGCGGCATTTTTACCCCAGAAGTCCAGCTCGTAGCTGGTCGTCAGGGCCGTGTTGAAGTAGCGGTAGGTCCGCTCGCGGTTCGACGTGTCCTGCTCGCTGTACCCTTGGCCTCGTAGCAAGCGCTGGTGATAGGCGTCGGCGCTGGCGTCGAGGCGCGGTAGCAGGGGGCCGCCGGCAATACGCAGGTCGGCCTGTGCCTGCCTGACCCTGGCCATGGCGGCGCGCAGGTCATGGCTGCCCTGGCGCGCCTGCTCGATCAGTTGGCTCAGTTGAGCGCTATTGAAAGTCGTCCACCACTGCGCGGAGGCCGCCGTGCCGCCAGCCGGACTTTGCCAGCTGGCAGGTGCAGCGATACCGCTGTCCAGTGGCGCAGGGGTGTGGCTGCAAGCACTCAGGATGGTCAGCAGCGGTAGCAGTAAAAACGGGGTTCTGGTCATGGTCATTCACTGGTCAGGGCGGCGACAGGGTCGAGGGCGGCGGCTTTGCGCGCAGGCATGAAACCGAAGATGACGCCCGTGGCTACCGAGCAGGCGAAGGCACCCACTATCGCCAGGGCAGAAAACGCCACGGCCACCTTGGCCAGGCTGAGAACCACGCCGATCAGCAACGCCAGGCAGACGCCAATCAGGCCGCCGGTCAGCGAAAGCACCACGGCTTCAGTCAGGAACTGGCGCAGGATGTCGCGCTGTCGGGCGCCGGTGGCAATGCGGATGCCGATTTCGCGGGTGCGTTCGCGGACGGTCATGAGCATCACGTTCATGACGCCGATCCCGCCGACCAGCAGCGAAATGGCGGCAATGGCGCCAAGCATCAGGGACAACCCGTTGCGTGTCGCCGCCTCGGCCTGGATCATCGCCGCGCTGTTGTCGATCTCGAAGTCTTCGATGCCACCGTGCAGGCTCAGCATCAGTTGGCGTATTGCGCGTTCGGTGTCATGCACCTGGGTGCTGTCGGCGGCACCGATGATCACGTATTCCGGGTGTTGCGTGCCGGAAAGACGTATGGAAACCGCTGAGTACGGCACGGCGATGCGCAGGTCGTTTCGCTGGTTGGCGCCACTGGAGCCTTTGCTGGCGAGCACGCCGATCACCTGGAAGGGCACGTTCTCGATGAGGATGTACTGGCCGATCGGGTCCTGGCCGTCAACGAACAGCTTCTTGCGCACCTCCGAGCCGATCACCGCCACGGTCGCAGCCGTGGCCAGGTCGTTGTCGGTAAAGAAGCTGCCTTCGCTGACGGGCCAGCTCATCAGCGTCGGGAACACAGGCGAATAGCCACCGATGGTCGACTCCAGGTCACGATTGCCAAAGCGCACCTGCGCTTCCACTGTCATGGCCGGCATGATGGACTTCACTTGAGGTAGCTCGGCCAGCGCCTGCACGTCGCTGAGGCGAACGTTGCCGGGCGGAGCGCGCGGTGTTGGAGGGGCACCGTTCATGAAGATGATGTTCGAGCCGAACGCGCCCATCTGGGCCATGACCTGGCGCTTGCTGCCTTCACCCACCGCCAGCATCACGACCACCGACGCGACGCCGATGATGATCCCCAGCAGGGTCAGCGCGGTGCGTGTGCGGTTGCTCCACATGACCCGCCAGGCGGCTTGCAGGGCGTCCCGGGTCTCGCCCAGCCAGGGGCTGCCCTGGCTGTCGGCACGCACCAGGCGCCCGGCCAGATCGACGGCTTGCAGCGCACCTGGGCGACGCGGTGGCGGCGCCTGGTCGGCGCCGCTGTCACTGATCACTTCGCCGTCGCGGATCTCGATGATGCGCTGCGCCCGGGCGGCCACATCGCGGTCGTGGGTGATCAGGATCACCACATGGCCTTGCTCGGCCAGTTCATCCAGCAGGCGCATGACCTCGGTGCCACTGTGGCTGTCCAGCGCACCGGTGGGCTCGTCCGCCAGGATGATGTGGCCGCCGTTCATCAATGCCCGGGCGATGGACACCCGTTGTTGCTGGCCGCCTGAAAGCTGGCGCGGGCGATTGCCGGTGCGCTCGCCCAGGCCCAGGCGTTGCAGCAGGGCCTTGGCCCTTTCGGCGCGCCGGGCCGCCGTGGTTCCGGCGTAGATCGCCGGCATCTCCACGTTTTCCTGCGCCGAGGCGGAGGGGATCAGGTGATAACCCTGAAACACGAACCCGAACGCTTCGCGGCGCAACCAGGCCAGTTCGTCATTGTTCAGGCCGGCAACATCCTGGCCGGCGAAGCGATAGTGCCCGGCGCTTGGGCGGTCGAGGCAACCCAGGATGTTCATCAGGGTCGACTTGCCAGAGCCCGAGGTGCCGACGATGGCGATGAACTCTCCGGCATGGACTTTCAGGTCGATGCCGCGCAACACATCGACCTGGGGGCTGTCGCCGCCGCCGTAGGATTTGCGGATGCCGACCAGCTCTATCAGCGGAGTGCTCATGTCAACCCTCACCGCCGACAGGGCCGATCAGCAGTTTGTCACCTTCCGCAAGCCCGTCGAGTATCTGCACGCGCAGGCGGTCGCTGAGCCCGGTACGTACCTGGCGCGTCTGCACGTCGCCTTTGCCGGTCAGAACATGGGCAGTCTGCAGCCCCTCGCCCTGGCCGCGTCCCTGAAGCGCCGCGATGGGCACGGTCAATACATCCTTGGCAGATCCGGCGACGAAGAACACTTGGGCAGTCATGTCGGCCATCAGCGCGTTGTCATCGTTGTCGACATCCAGCAGCACGGTGTAGAGCACCACGCGGCCGGTCCCGCTGCCGCTTGCCGTACCGGCGGCAACCGGGCTGCCGCCGCCCTGGCTGAGCTGATCCAGCGGTTTGGGCGGGATCGGCAGAATCTGCCTGACAGTGCTGGTCCAGCGCCTGCCGCCGCTGCCCAGGGTGGTGAAGTAGGCTTGCATGCCGGTCTTGACCTGGCCGATGTCGGCTTCAGAGACCTCGGCCCATACCGTCATCGGCGACAGCTTGGCGATCCGCAGGATCAGCGGGGTGCGTTGCTGCGCGTTCAGGGTTTGCCCTTCTCGTGCATCGACAGCCACCACGGTACCGCCGATCGGGGCGTAGATGCGGGTGTAGCCGAGCTGAGCCTGCGCGCTGCGCAACGTGGCCTGCGCCTGGAGAATCTGCGCCTCATACATGTCGATGCGCGCCTGGGTTGTCAGCACCTTGGCCTGGGCCGTCTGCACATCCTCTTCACGCGTGGCGCCGTCGCTGGCCATCCGCTGCTGGCGACGCAACTGCTGTTCGGCCAGGAGATGCTCGGCACGTTGCTCCTTGACCTGCGCTTTCAGGGTCTGGATGGCATAGCGCTCGGCATCCAGCTGGGCCTGTTGCGTGGCAGGGTCGATTTCCACCAGCAGTTGCCCCTGCTTGACGGTGTCACCGACTTCTACGTGCAACGTGCGGATCTGCCCGGAGGCCTGCGCGCCCACGTCGACGTACTGACGGGGCTGTAGGGTGCCCAGCGCGGTGACACTGGATTCGATGTTGCCACGGCTGACGCTGACGAACGGCCGCTGCTCGGCCTCGCCGGGCAACAGTTGCCAGGTGGCGAATGCGGCCACCGGAATAAGGCACAGCGCGAGCGTTACGGCACGACGGGTAAGGCGTTGAGGGATCATGCAGGATTTCCGACCATGAGAGGGCCGCTGTCACCAAGGATCAGCTAGGGAGGCTGCCGATTAAACGAAAGCGATCAGGGCGGATTTAGCGGGGAACGCGCGTTGCGGGCGTGGAAATGTAACAACGTCTTTAAGCTTGATGAGAATTATTATATTTTATGCGCCAGCGGTGCCATTACTTGGCCTGCAGCGGTCTTCTATCATCATCGGACAACAGGGAAAGCGCTTCGATGCCGTCTTCGGGTGTACTGCTCGAGCATTACTACCGTGAACTGGTCGGGTTCCTTCGTTCGCGTCTGGGTAGCCATCATGCTGCTGAAGATATCGCGCAGGAGGCGTATCTGCGGGTACTCGAGCGGTGTGACGACACGCAGATCTCCCATCCCCGCGCTTTCCTTTACCGCACCGCCCTCAACCTGGTCACCGATGGACATCGGCGCAACCAGCTTCGTCGCGCCGAGCCTCTGGAGGTTCTGGAAACCGATGAGCGATTCTTCGTCGCCCCCGTGCACGGCGCCTGTCGCCAGGAAGAGCGCCTGGAGTTGCTGCAGCGTGCAGTGGCGGAGCTGAGCGAAACCTGCCGGGCGTGCTTCTTGCTGCGCAAGCTCGAAGGCCTGTCACATGGGGAGATTGCCACGCGTCTGGGCCTGTCCAAGGCCATGGTGGAGAAGCACATCGTCAACGCCATGAAGCATTGCCGGCTGCGTATGCGTGAGTGGGCCGAGGCCTGAGCGTACGTTCGGCTTGTCGGCCCACTTTTCGATAGCGTCAGCTGCCTGACGAGGTACCGAATGTGAGGGTGCCCTTCATCATGGTGGAGTGGAAAGGGTAGGAGCAGAAGAACGCGTACGCCTGGCCTGCCTGCAGCATGCCGGTGTCGAAAGTGACCGAATCTTTTTCGCCGCCCCCGATCAGTCGGGTATGGGCGAGCACGCGCTTGTCGCCCGGCTGGAGGTAGTTATCGGCCTCACCTGCCGCAGCGCCATCGGTGGTCACGCCTTTGATGTCGTCCTTTTTGGCCAGCACCCAGTTGTGGCCCATGATATTCCTGGGCAGTGTGCCGGTGTGCAGCAAGTTAACGGTAAAGCGTTGGCAGGTCTGCGGTACGGTGATCGTTTTCAGGTCGTAGGTCATCTGGTCGGTACTGTGAATGTCTACCGAACAGGGCTCGGCGGACCATGCGACGCTGGACAGGGTCAGGGCGAAAAAGGCTAGGGCCGGGCGAAACATCTGGGTTCTCCGCGAATGTAAGAGGCGATGCCTTGGGGCATGAGCCTCCTTTAAACGAAGTGCGAGCGTCTGGGTTTAGGCGCGCGGTTACCTGCACGGCTTGACGGGGTGAGCGCAAGTGGCAAACCGGAGTACCGGGCTAAAGGCAAATGCAAATTCCGTCAGTCAATCACTTGATTTATGCGGCGTTCCCGACTTCTATCAAAGTAGACCGCTGCCAGGCATGGCCCTGACAGTAGCCTTAACGGGCGCAGTAAGGTCATGGAATGTACCCATTACCCAGCTGCCCAGGCCCGACCATGGCAAACAAGACCCTGCGCATTCTCATTGCCGATACCCACCCCTGCCAGCGGTTGCAGCTGGAGCGGCTGCTCAATGGCCTGGGCTACTACCGGATCGCCCCCGTTGACAGCTTCGAGGAGCTGCAGCGTTTGGTGCAGTGCGCCTTGCAGCCTTTTCACTTGCTGCTGGGCAATATCGAACTGGCCAGCCATGCCGGGGTAGACCTGGAGCGTTTTTGTCGCGTCAGTACCCAGATCCAGCACGCCCTGCTTTACCATTCCAGCCAGTTGAAAGTGCCTGCGGTGCCGCAGGCCGAGCGCCAGGCGGTCAGCCTGAGCCTGCCGCAGGTGCCCGATAACGAGGCGCTGGAGTCATTCATGGCGATCATCGACGGGCCGATGCTGGTCGGCAAGTTGCCGCTGCCGGGCGCCATGCCGGCGGCTACCGCGCGGCCACGGCCGCGGGCCAACTTCGCGCACACGGTGTTCAACCGCTAGCGGTGCAGCAGGCGGGGCAACGGGGCAGCTATTTGCTATCCTCTTGCCCTTTGCCGATTTGCGGACCCTGCCATGACTGCCATCGATACCGCTCGCCCGCCCCGGTTCAGCCGCGGCGACCATCGGACCCTGGGCCTGGCGGCACTGGGTGGCGCGCTGGAAATCTACGACTTCATCATTTTCGTATTTTTTGCGCTGACCCTCAGCCAGCTGTTCTTCCCGCCCGAGATGCCAGAGTGGCTGCGCCTGCTGCAAAGCTTCGGGATCTTTGTCACCGGCTACCTGGCGCGGCCGTTGGGCGGCATCCTGATGGCGCACTTCGCCGACCACCTGGGGCGCAAGCGGGTGTTCAGCCTGAGCATCCTGATGATGGCCCTGCCGTGCCTGTTGATCGGGGTGATGCCGACCTATGCCGACATCGGCTATGCCGCGCCGTTGATCCTGCTGGCGCTGCGCATTCTCCAGGGTGCGGCAGTGGGGGGCGAGGTGCCGAGTGCCTGGACCTTCGTCGCCGAGCACGCGCCTGCCGGGCGGCGCGGGTATGCCTTGGGCTTCTTGCAGGCCGGGCTGACCTTCGGCTACCTGCTGGGGGCACTGACCGCGACGTTGCTGGCGCAGGTGTTCACGCCGCAGGAAATCCTCGACTACGCCTGGCGCTACCCGTTCCTGCTGGGTGGCGTGTTTGGTGTGATTGGCGTGTGGCTGCGCCGCTGGCTTAGCGAAACACCGGTGTTCCTTGCCCTGCGTGCGCGCCAGGAACAGCCGGTGAAATTCCCGTTGCGGCGGGTGCTGGGCGAGCACCGCCGGGCGTTGATTCCGGCGGCATTGCTGACCTGTGTGCTGACCTCGGCCGTGGTGGTGCTGGTGGTGATCACCCCCACGGTAATGCAGCAACGCTTTGGCATGAGCGCCGGGCACACCTTCGCCCTGAGCAGCGTGGGTATTGTTTTCCTCAACATCGGCTGCGTGCTGGCCGGGTTGCTGGTCGACCGTGTAGGGGCTTGGCGTGCGCTGATGCTCTACAGCGTGTTGCTGCCGCTGGGGATCGGTGCGCTGTACGCCAGCCTGGTGGGGCAGTGGGAGATGACCTGGCTGGCTTATGCGCTGGCGGGGCTGTCCTGCGGCGTGGTCGGTGTGGTGCCGTCGGTGATGGTTGGATTGTTCCCGGCCGAGATTCGCGTGTCGGGCATTTCCTTCACCTACAACGTGGCCTACGCGCTGTGGGCCAGTACCACGCCGCTGGCGCTGATTGCGCTGATGCCGTGGAGCCCGTGGGTGTGTGTCGGGTTTTGTCTGATCATGGGCACGGTGGGGCTGCTGACAGCCTTGTATTTCGGGCGTCGGGAGCCATTGGCGTTCGCGGCGGAGCCGATGCCGATCATGTGTGGTGACAAATGAGCCGGTAACGGTCTTGGTGTATTGAGGCAGACTTCAAGGGCATTGAATCTTTCAAGGAGCTTGAAATGAAATGTCCCCTATGTGGAGGTGCGGAGCTAGAAGCGCAGTCTCAAGGCATGCCTTATCAATATAAAGGTGAGTCGACTGTCATTCCCGATGTGATTGGCGATTACTGTTCTGCTTGTGGTGAGGTAATTTTGACTCATGACGAAGCTACGCGCATTAGCGCTCTGATGTCGGCATTCGAACGCCAAGTCGATGATGTAGGTGTGTAATGCAGTTTGCTCGAGACTGCTTATATCGTGGGCGGTGCTGCCCAATCAGTTGAAGCAAAAAGCCCCCGGCTCGTGAGAACCGGGGGCTTTTTGTTGCCGCAAGGGCAGGGGCCTTACATGTTCGGGTAGTTTGGCCCACCCGCGCCCTCAGGGGTAACCCAGGTGATGTTCTGGGCCGGGTCCTTGATGTCGCAGGTCTTGCAGTGCACGCAGTTCTGCGCGTTGATCTGGAAGCGCTTGTTGCCGTCTTCCTGGGTGACCACTTCGTACACGCCTGCCGGGCAGTAGCGTTGTGCCGGCTCGTCGTACAGCGGCAGGTTGCTGGCGATCGGCACGTTCGGGTCGGTCAGCTTCAGGTGGCAGGGTTGTTCCTCTTCGTGGTTGGTGCTGGAGAGGAATACCGAGCTGAGCTTGTCGAAGCTGAGCTTGCCGTCCGGTTTCGGGTAGTCGATCTTTTTCGAGTCGGCCGCGAGCTTGAGGCAGGCGTAGTCCGGCTTGGTGTCGTGCAGGGTGAACGGCAGCTTGCCGCCGAACCAGTTCTGGTCCACATAGTTGAACGCGGCGCCCAGCAGCGGGCCGAACTTGTGCATGGCCGGGCCGAAGTTACGGCTGGCGAACAGTTCTTCGTACAGCCAGCTCGCCTTGAAGGCGCTGACGTAGCTGTTCAGCTGATCGCCGCCCTCGCTGCCGGCGAGCAGTGCGTCGGCCACCGCCTCGGCGGCGAGCATGCCGGACTTCATCGCGGTGTGGCTGCCTTTGATCTTGGCCACGTTCATGGTGCCCAGGTCACAACCGATCAGTGCGCCACCATTGAAGACCATTTTCGGCAGCGAGTTGATGCCGCCCTTGGCCAGGGCGCGGGCGCCGTAGCTGATGCGTTTGCCGCCTTCGAGGTACTGGCTGATCACCGGATGGTGCTTCAGGCGTTGGAACTCATCGAATGGCGACAGGTAAGGGTTGGCGTAGGACAGGTCGACGATCAGGCCGACCACCACCTGGTTGTTTTCCAGGTGATAAAGGAACGAACCACCGGTGTTGTCCTTGGCCATCACGTCCAGCGGCCAGCCAGCGGTGTGCACCACCAGGCCCTGCTCGTGCTTGGCCGGGTCGATTTCCCAGATTTCCTTCAGGCCGATGCCGTAGTGCTGCACATCGGACTCGCTGTCCAGGTTGAAGCGCTTGATCAGCTGCTTGCCGATGTGGCCACGGCAACCTTCGGCGAACAGGGTGTACTTGCCACGCAGCTCCATGCCCGGGGTGTACATACCGTCTTTCGGGTTGCCTTCACGGTCCACACCCATGTCACCGGTGACAATGCCGCGCACCACGCCGTTTTCATCGAACAGCGCTTCCTGGGCGGCGAAGCCCGGGTAGACTTCCACGCCCAGGTTCTCGGCCTGCTGGGCCAGCCAGCGGCACAGGTTGCCCAGCGAGATGATGTAGTTGCCATGGTTGTGCATGGTCTTGGGCACGAACAGGTCAGGCACCTTGGTGGCGCTGCCGGCATCCTTGAGCACGTAGATGTCGTCACGCTTCACTTCGGTGTTCAGCGGCGCGCCGAGTTCCTTCCAGTCGGGGAACAGCTCGTTCAGGGCGCGGGGCTCGAACACTGCGCCGGAGAGGATGTGGGCGCCCACTTCAGAGCCTTTTTCCACCACGCAGACGCTGATTTCGCTACCGGCTTCGGCGGCCTTCTGCTTCAGGCGGCAGGCGGCGGACAGGCCCGCCGGGCCGGCGCCGACGATGACCACGTCGAATTCCATGTATTCGCGTTCCACTGGTTCTCTCCTACTCATCAAGGCTCGTGCTGTTGCTTTGTCTTATGGGTGCTTGCGCGCAGTGGCTCATCACGGGAGCGGAACTGTAGCTGCGCAAATGACGGACTACACCGTTTTGTCTTGGCCGCGCATTATATCTACACCACTTGGCGGGTCCAATACAAACGTTTGTTTGAATTTGCCGCAGGCCAGTAAAATCACAGGAGCGCGGCTGGAGGGTGACCGATTTGCCGTATTGACCGGATGGGGTGTTACGGTCAAGATACGAGCGGTTTTACGTTCGCCGTAGGCTTGCAGCCGGGCGCAGGTACACCTCTAAAGACCAGGTGTGGAGCAGGGTTTTGCGGCCTTTGGCCGGTTTGTAGTGGAGTTTACACGCCACGACAGAAAATGACCCGTGAGTATTTGTCGCAATGGTCCGAACAAGACTGTTCGGTCACTGTGAAGTTATTGCCTCCCGATACGTTTTTAGAGGTGCCCTTGTACCCACGCGCATCGCAGGGCTCAGTCCCAGGCGACTATCTATTCACCGGAGAGTAACGAGGAATCCATGAAGGTTCTTGTAGCTGTCAAACGAGTGGTCGACTACAACGTCAAGGTTCGCGTCAAGGCGGACAACTCCGGCGTCGACCTTGCTAACGTCAAGATGTCCATGAACCCCTTCTGCGAAATCGCCGTGGAAGAGGCTGTCCGCTTGAAGGAAAAGGGCGTTGCGACCGAGATCGTCGTCGTTTCCGTCGGCCCGACCACTGCCCAGGAGCAACTGCGTACCGCCCTGGCCCTGGGTGCCGATCGCGCCATCCTGGTAGAAGCCGCTGACGAACTGAACTCCCTGGCTGTGGCCAAGGCGCTGAAAGCCGTTGTCGACAAGGAGCAGCCACAGCTGGTCATCCTCGGCAAGCAGGCCATCGACAGCGACAACAACCAGACCGGCCAGATGCTGGCTGCGCTGACCGGCTACGCGCAAGGCACCTTCGCCTCCAAGGTCGAAGTGGCTGGCGACAAGCTGAACGTCACCCGTGAAATCGATGGCGGTCTGCAGACCGTATCGCTGAACCTGCCAGCCATCGTCACCACCGACCTGCGCCTGAACGAGCCGCGCTACGCGTCGCTGCCGAACATCATGAAGGCCAAGAAGAAGCCGCTGGAGACTGTTACTCCGGACGCGCTGGGCGTTTCCCTCGCCTCCACCAACAAGACCCTGAAGGTTGAAGCCCCGGCTGCCCGCAGCGCTGGCATCAAGGTCAAATCGGTGGCCGAACTGGTCGAGAAGCTGAAGAACGAAGCGAAGGTAATCTAAATGACTATCCTGGTTGTCGCTGAATACGAAAACGGTGCCGTAGCCCCGGCTACCCTGAACACTGTTGCTGCCGCCGCCAAGATCGGTGGTGATGTGCACGTGCTGGTCGCTGGCCAGAACGTCGGTGGCGTTGCCGAATCTGCTGCCAAGATCGCTGGTGTGGCCAAGGTGCTGGTTGCCGATAACGCTGCCTACGCCCACGTGCTGCCAGAGAACGTCGCGCCGCTGATCAAAGAGCTGGCGAACGGTTACAGCCACGTGCTGGCTCCGGCCACCACCAACGGCAAGAACATCCTGCCGCGCGTTGCCGCGCTGCTGGACGTGGACCAGATTTCCGAGATCATCTCGGTCGAGTCTGCCGACACCTTCAAGCGCCCGATCTACGCCGGTAACGCCATTGCCACCGTGCAGTCGAGCGCTTCGGTCAAGGTCATCACTGTGCGTACCACCGGCTTCGACCCTGTCGCCGCCGAAGGTGGCTCGGCCGCTGTTGAAGCTGTTGGTGCTGCGCACGACGCTGGCATTTCGGCCTTCGTTGGCGAAGAGCTGGCCAAGTCCGACCGCCCAGAGCTGACCGCTGCCAAGATCGTCGTGTCCGGCGGCCGTGGCATGGGCAACGGTGACAACTTCAAGCACCTGTACAGCCTGGCCGACAAGCTCGGTGCTGCCGTTGGTGCTTCGCGCGCTGCGGTTGACGCCGGCTTCGTGCCGAACGACATGCAGGTCGGCCAGACCGGCAAGATCGTTGCGCCACAGCTGTACATCGCCGTCGGTATCTCTGGCGCGATCCAGCACCTGGCCGGCATGAAAGACTCCAAAGTGATCGTTGCGATCAACAAGGACGAAGAAGCGCCGATCTTCCAGGTGGCCGACTACGGCCTGGTCGCTGACCTGTTCGAAGCGGTACCGGAGCTGGAAAAGCTGGTCTGATCCGCCTGCTTCACTTATAAAGAACCCGGCCCTCGTACAGGGGGCCGGGTTTTTTTGTGGTCTGTTCCGGCCCTATCGCCGGCAAGCCAGCTCCCACAGGCACTGCACTGTTCTCAGGGCTTGTGCGCTACCTGTGGGAGCTGGCTTGCCGGCGATAGGGCCGGGCCAAGCAATACAAGGAGTGAGCAATGGTGCTGCGTAAAGCAGGCAGGGTACTGGCATGCGTGGTGGTGTTGGTTTCGCCGCTGGCCATGGCGGCTGGCAAATGCGAACGCCTGGTGGCAACCGGCAGCCCTGATGCACCGCCCTATTCGTGGCAAGACCCACAAGACCCTAAACACCTGATCGGCGCCAACGTCGACCTGTTGCGTCAGGTGGCTGGCGAGCTGGGTGTAAAAGTCGAAGTACTGAGCGCAGGTCGCCGCGACCAGGCACTGGAGGAAGTGCGCAGTGGGCGCATAGATCTGTTGCTCGACACCCCCATGCAGGTGGAGCAATTGACCGCGCTGGACTACATCCACCCGCCGTTGCAGCTCAACGAGTACCTGGTGTGGACGCGTCATGATGCCCAGCTGACCTTCGATGGCCCGGCGGACCTGGCCAGGTATCAGGGCAGCTTGTCCGAGCGCGCACGGCTAACCCCGGCCTTCACCGCCTTCGCCAAGGCCCAGCTCAAGCTGGTGCCGGCGCAGAACCTTACCCAGGCCTTCCAGAAACTGGTGCTCGGCCAAGTGGACTACGTGCTGGCTGGCCGCTATTCAGGCATGGCCATGGTCCAGAGCCTGGGTATGAGCAATGACCTGATCGCCCGTGGCCTGCCGGTGGACCGGCCAGGCCTGTACCTGGCCCTTTCGCACAACTCGGCCTGCAATGACAGCTGGTTGCGTGGGCAATTGGCGAAAAAACTGACAGAATTGCCAATCTCCGGTGCGTCCGAGGCGGTCCTGCAACGAAATGTCGAGCGCTGGAAAGCGCAGTTGCAGGTGCCGGCGGACGCCCCCAAACACTAGGAAGATTGCGTGAGAACCCAACCACTAATCCTTGCCTTGGCCATGCTTGGCCTGGCTGGCTGCGCCAATGATCCGGCCCCTGACGAGCAGATGCGCATTTCCGAACAGGCCCTGGAGCAGGCCAAGGCCGTAGGTGCCACCGAGCAGGTCGAAACGCTGAAGCTGGCTGAAGACAAGCTGGCCCGGGCCAAGGCCAACATGCTGACCGAAGACTACCGCGATGCGCGTATGCGTGCCGAGCAGGCCGAGCTGGATGCACGCCTGGCCGAGGCCCAGGTGCTGAACCAGAAGAGCGAAGAGCAGCTGCAGCTGCTGCAGTCGCGGGTCAAGCGCCTGCGCAAGCAACTGGAGGTGCAGCCATGATCCGCCGTACGCCGTTGGCCGCGCTGGTAGTGCTGGCGCTGGCCGCAGGCTTGCAAGGCTGTGCCAGCCAGCGCAGTTCTGCAGCGCTGGATGAAGCCAGTGCCGCCTTCGCGAAGGTCAAGGATGATTCCGATGTGCTGCGCAGTGCGCCGCGTGATGTGATCCGCGCGGGCGAGTCGCTGGCCCGTGCCGAGCGTTTGTCCAGCTACATCGGCACCGGTTCCGATGTGCGCCATTACGCATACCTCAGCCAGCGCTACAGCGAAATTGCCCGTGAGCATGCCAAGCTGGCGCTGAACCAGGAGCGCCAGACCAAGCTCGACCTGGAGCGCCAGCGCCTGCAGCTGGCCTTGCGCGAGGCCAAGCTGGCCAGCGTGCAGCAACAGGGCAAATGGGTCGAGTCGCAAATCGCGGCACTGGCCTCGGAGCAGACCGACCGTGGCCTGGTGATGACCTTGGGCGACGTGCTGTTCGATACCGGCCGTGCCGACCTGAAGAACTCGGCCAGCCGCACCGTACTCAAGCTGGTGCAGTTCCTTCAGCTTAACCCGCGTCGGGTGGTACGCATCGAAGGCTATACCGACAGCACCGGCGCGGCCGAGGACAACCTGAAACTGTCTCGCGACCGGGCGCAGGCCGTGGCTGACATGCTGGTGGACCTGGGCATCGACGAAAAGCGTTTGCAGGTCGAGGGCTATGGCGACCAGTACCCGATCGAGGCCAATGCCTCTGAGCGGGGCAGGGCGCAGAACCGTCGGGTGGAGATCGTGTTTTCGGATGACAAGGGGCGGCTCGCGCCAGCGCGCTGAATCTTGTGAAAAGGGGCCGCTTTGCGGCCCATCGCCGGCAAGCCAGCTCCCACAGGGACTGCGCAGGTCTTAAGCATTGTGCTGTCCCTGTGGGAGCTGGCTTGCCGGCGATGGGCTGCAACGCAGTCCCGTTTTTTGTCGGCCTGATCGTTTCGATAGTTATCACGCTGTTGTATTGTCGACTATGTTGCATTCTGTCCCAGTACACTTTGCAACTGTTACGGTATCCTTTACCGTCATCGAGCCGCACAAGAACAACGAGCCTGCCGCCATGACCAACCTGCTGCTGTACCAGCGTATCGCCCAGCAACTGGCCGATGACATCCGCCGTGGTGTCTACCAGCCAGGCGAGCGGGTACCCTCCGTGCGCAAGATGAGCGCCCAGCTCAATGTCAGCCATGCCACGGTGCTGCAGGCCTATGCCAACCTCGAAGATCAAGGGCTGATCCGCGCGCGGCCGCAGTCTGGCTACTATGTGCACCAGACGCCGGCCTTGACTGCGCAAACCCCCGACATCGCCCGGGTGGAGCGCCCTGGTCTGGTGACCCGTGCCAGCATCATCCAGCAAGTGCTCACCGAGGCGCGCCGTGATGGTGTGTTCCCGTTCGGTGCTGCGGTGCCTCATGTCGATTACTTGCCGGTGCGTGCCCTGCACCAGCAAATTGCCAAGGTCACCCGCTTTCACAGCCCGCGCGCGTTCAGTTACATGTTCAGCCCGGGTTTCGAGCCATTGCGCCGGCAGATTGCTATTCGCATGCGCGATGCCGGTGTACTGGTCGACCCGCGTGAAGTGATTGTGACCCACGGCTGCGTCGATGCGCTGCAAATGTCATTGCGTGTGCTGACGCGTCCGGGGGACTTGATCGCTGCCGAGTCACCGACGTATTACGGCTTGCTGCAGCTGGCGGACCTGCTGGGCCTGAAGGTGATCGAGATCCCCAGCGACCCGTCCACAGGCATCAGCCTTGAAGCTTTGCAGCTGGCGGCCAATCAGTGGTCGATCAAGGCCCTGGTACTCACCGCGCGGCTGAGCAACCCGCTGGGTGGCACGGTCCCGGAAGAGCGGCAGAAACAACTGCTGCGCCTGGCATCGGACTTCGATATCCAGATCATCGAAGACGATATCTATGGCGAGCTGATGTTCGAGCAGGGCAAGACCAAGGCGCTGAAGGCGTTCGACCGGCTGGACCGGGTAATCTATTGCTCAAGCTTCTCCAAGACGCTGTCCCCCGGCGTACGTGTTGGCTGGATGATTGCCGGGCGCTACCAGGACGAGATCCAGCGTCTGCAAACCTTCACTACCCACTCGGCGTGCAGCGTGACGCAGATGGGGGTGGCGGCCTACCTGGAGAATGGCGGCTACGACCGGCACCTGCGCTACATCCGCCAGGAGTATCGCAAGAACCTCAGCGCCTACCAGTTGGCAGTGCAGCAGCACTTCCCCGAAGGCACCCAGATGACCCGGCCCACGGGCGGTTTCATTCTGTGGGTGAGCCTGCCCGGGCGGGTCAACACCCAGGAGCTGCATGTGCGGGCGCTGGAGCAGGGCATCAGCATTGCGCCGGGGCTGATATTCAGTAATACAGAGCAGTTCAACCACTGCATCCGCCTTAATTGCGGTATTCCGTGGAACAAGGAGGCCGAGCGTGCCGTGATTACCCTCGGCTTGCTGGCTCAGCAGTTGTGCCGGGAGCCTGCGCTCACACTTTTGTAAGGCTTGCCAGCTGCCTGTGGAACAGGGAGCATACGCACCTTTCCTGCCAGTCTGTCCATTTGCCATGAATGCTCTACGCCGTTTTGCCCTGATCTTGTGCCTTGCACCGTTCTGTTGTGTGCCAGCCATGGCTGCGCAGCCGGCCGGCCAGGCTCCGGTAACCCAGGGCAAGCCAGTGCAGAAGAAGGCGACAGCCAAGCCTGCGCAGAAGCAGGCGGTAAAAAAAGCCGCCAACAGCAAGGCCAAGGCGCACAAGCCGGTCAGCAAGGCGGTGGCCAAGCCACTGCCCAAGGCAAAGCTTGACCTCAGCCTGCCGGTCGATATGGTCAACTCACTTGAGCCGAACGTTGGCACCCCGTCGCCGATTCAGCGACGCAAGCCCTTGCTGCCGCCCATGTTCACCGAGAAACCAGAAACCAACGACAGCCCGTTCCAGCTCAATGGCCGGCTGATCAACAACGAAATGCAGTTGCAATTGCGCAACGACAGCCGTCATGACGTTGAAGGGGCGGCCATCGATTTCGAGTACCGGCAGTAGCAGTCAAACTGACTGCCGGGTCACTGCACATTTCATCGTGCCAGCAATTTCAAACGCCTGTTTGAGCGGTTACTATCCAGGGACGTTCGTCCCGTTTTGTTCCAGGGAGTCCTGATTTTGGTGAATAGCCATGAATTGCCGTGAGGGCTGCGGTGCCTGCTGCATCGCCCCGTCCATCACTTCTGCGATGCCGCGCATGCCCAATGGCAAGCCGGCGGGCGAGCGCTGCCTGCACCTGACGGCTGCCAACCTCTGCGACCTGTTTGGCAAGCCCGAGCGGCCGGCGGTGTGTGGTGGCTTCAAGGCGGATGTCGAGGTGTGCGGCAGCGACCGTGACGAGGCAATCAGGATTCTGGGTTGGTGGGAGCAGATGACGGCGGCGTGAGAGGCTGGATCTTCGACAACAAGGATAAATATGATGAGATCGTTCAAGCGTATTGCACTGCTGTGTGGCATGGGTGTTTTGCTGTCGCCGGTGGCCTGGGCCGAAAACTGGCAAGTGGCCAAGGACGAGGAGGGGATCAAGGTTTCCCTCAGCGAAGTAGCCGGTTCCAAGTACAAGGCCTATCAAGGCGTGACCGTGATCAAGGCGCCGCTGGCCAAGGTGCAGGCGTTGCAGGAAGACGTGGTCGGCGCCTGTGCATGGATTCACGAGTGCAAGTCGCAAAAGCTGCTCAAGCATGAAGGCGATCAGAGCTGGACCTACACCCAGTTCAACACGCCGTGGCCGGTGACGCCGCGTGATTCGGTGCTGCACATCACCACGGTCAAGGGGGCTGATGGCAGCTTGACCCGTAATCTGGTCGAAGAGCCGACCTATGTTCCGGAAGAGAAGGGCTTTGTGCGGGTGGCGAAAGTGGAAGGCTTCTGGAAGCTGGTGCCCAAGGGTGACAGCACCGAAGTGATCTACCAGGTGCACACCGAGCCGGGGGGTAGCGTGCCGGCGATGGTGGCCAACAAGTTCGTGGTGGATGCGCCGTTCAATACCCTGAAAGGGCTGCGGGAGCGGGCTGAGAAGAACTGAGGTTTTGTGCTGCCTGTGCCGGCCTCTTCGCGGGCACAGGAAAAGCCAATAAAAAAGGCTGCCCAAGGGCAGCCTTTTTGCGTTCGGCCAGTAAAGCTTACTTGCGGTCCTGCAGTGCAACGATGTCGCGCTTCTGCTCGCCGGTGTACAGCTGGCGCGGGCGGCCGATCTTGTACGGGCTGGAGAGCATTTCTTTCCAGTGCGAGATCCAGCCCACGGTACGTGCCAGGGCGAAGATCACGGTGAACATGCTGGTCGGAATGCCGATCGCCTTGAGGATGATCCCCGAGTAGAAGTCGACGTTCGGGTACAGCGAGCGCTCGATGAAGTAAGGATCGGTGAGGGCGATCTCTTCCAGGCGCATGGCCAGTTCCAGCTGCGGGTCGTTCTTGATGCCCAGCTCGCGCAGGACTTCGTCGCAGGTCTGCTTCATCACGGTGGCGCGCGGGTCGCGGTTCTTGTACACGCGGTGACCGAAGCCCATCAGCTTGAACGGGTCGTTCTTGTCCTTGGCCTTGGCGATGAACTTGTCGATGTTCGAAACATCGCCGATTTCATCGAGCATGGTCAGTACGGCTTCGTTCGCACCGCCGTGGGCCGGGCCCCACAGTGCGGCGATACCGGCGGCGATACAGGCGAACGGGTTGGCACCCGACGAGCCGGCCAGACGAACGGTGGAGGTGGAGGCGTTCTGCTCGTGGTCGGCATGGAGGATGAAAATCCGGTCCATTGCCTTGGCCAGTACCGGGCTGATCGGTTTGATCTCGCACGGGGTGTTGAACATCATGTGCAGGAAGTTTTCCGCGTACGACAGGTCGTTGCGCGGGTACATCATCGGCTGGCCCATGGAGTACTTGTAAACCATCGCGGCCAGGGTCGGCATCTTGGCGACCAGGCGCACCGCGGAAATTTCGCGATGTTGCGGGTTATTGATGTCCAGGGAGTCGTGATAGAACGCCGACAGGGCGCCGACCACGCCGCACATCACCGCCATCGGGTGAGCGTCGCGGCGGAAACCGTTGAAGAAGGACTTCAGCTGCTCGTGAACCATGGTGTGGTTCTTGACGGTGCTGACGAACTGGGCCTTCTGCTCGGCATTCGGCAGTTCGCCGTTGAGCAGCAGGTAGCAGGTTTCGAGGTAGTCGGATTGTTCGGCGAGTTGTTCGATCGGGTAGCCGCGGTGCAGCAGGATCCCTTTGTCGCCGTCAATGTAGGTGATCTTCGACTCGCACGAGGCAGTCGCCATGAAACCAGGGTCGAAGGTGAAGTGACCAGTGGCCCCCAACCCGCGGACGTCGATTACATCAGGACCAACGGTGCCGGTTAAAATGGGCAGCTCGACGGGGGCAGCGCCCTCGATGACCAACTGCGCTTTTTTGTCAGCCATGTGGCCTCCTATTAATGCTAGAAATCATCAGACAGACCCCCCACGCAGGGCCCGCACCACTATAGAGGGATAAATTCAGATGTCAATTTGCCTAAAGGCTTGTTGAATCAAGCATTCAAGCCTGATTTTTCCCGAAATTCTCGCTCATTTACGCCTTTTGTTCGTTAAAGGCAATGCGCTATTTGGGCTACCCCGTCACGTTGTCATAAGCAGCCTAACTGTCTATACTCGGCACCCGACCGCCAGGGGCTTGCAAGCCCGAACTGCTGGGGGTCGCCGTTCCCTGGGTGGTGGGTACCTGACCAGTACACTTACCAACAACTTTGCCCTGATTCGCTAGGGGCTCTTCAGTGTGAAAAAAGCCGTGAAAAGCCAACGACCTGTAAACCTAGACCTAAGGACCATCAAGCTCCCCGTCACTGCGTACACGTCCATCCTGCACCGTATCTCCGGCGTCATCCTGTTCCTCGGCCTTGCCATCATGCTTTATGCACTGGGCAAGTCGCTGGGTTCCGAGGAAGGCTTCGGTGAGGTGAAGGCGTGTCTGACCAGCCCGCTGGCCAAATTCGTGACCTGGGGCCTGCTGTCTGCCCTGCTTTATCACCTCGTGGCAGGTGTTCGTCACCTGATCATGGACATGGGTATCGGTGAGACGCTGGAAGGCGGCAAGCTGGGCTCGAAAATCGTGATCGTCATCTCCGTGGTGCTGATCGTTCTGGTGGGAGTTTGGGTATGGTAACCAATGTCACGAACCTGTCGCGTTCGGGCCTCTATGACTGGATGGCGCAGCGCGTTTCTGCGGTCGTTCTCGCGGCTTACTTCCTCTTCCTGATCGGCTACGTGGTCGCCCACCCAGGCATCGACTACACCCAGTGGCATGGTCTGTTCTCCAACAACGCGATGCGGATCTTCAGTCTGCTGGCCCTCGTTGCCCTGGGCGCTCACGCCTGGGTCGGCATGTGGACCATTGCAACCGACTACCTGACGCCTATGTCGTTCGGCAAGTCGGCAACTGCGATTCGTTTCCTGTTCCAGGCGGTATGCGGCGTTGCGATGTTCGCTTACTTCGTCTGGGGTGTGCAGATTCTCTGGGGTATCTGATCCATGGCTAGCATTCCAACCATTTCCTTCGACGCCATCATCATCGGTGGCGGCGGCGCCGGCATGCGCGCCGCGCTGCAACTGGCTCAAGGCGGCCACAAGACTGCCGTAGTCACCAAGGTCTTCCCGACCCGTTCGCACACTGTATCCGCCCAGGGCGGCATCACCTGCGCCATCGCTTCGGCCGACCCGAACGACGACTGGCGCTGGCACATGTACGATACCGTCAAGGGTTCCGACTACATCGGTGACCAGGACGCTATCGAGTACATGTGTCAGGAAGGCCCGGCTGCGGTCTTCGAGCTGGACCACATGGGCCTGCCGTTCTCGCGTACCGAAACCGGTCGTATCTACCAGCGTCCGTTCGGTGGCCAGTCCAAGGACTTCGGTAAAGGTGGCCAGGCTGCCCGTACCTGTGCCGCTTCCGACCGTACCGGTCACGCGCTGCTGCACACCCTGTACCAGGGCAACCTGAAGGCAGGCACTACCTTCCTGAACGAGTACTACGCGGTTGACCTGGTGAAGAACCAGGAAGGTGCGTTCGTCGGTGTGATCGCAATCTGCATCGAAACCGGCGAAACCATGTACATCAAGTCCAAGGCCACCGTTCTGGCCACTGGCGGTGCCGGTCGTATCTACGCCTCCACCACCAACGCCCTGATCAACACCGGTGACGGTATCGGCATGGCCCTGCGTGCAGGCGTACCGGTGCAGGACATCGAGATGTGGCAGTTCCACCCGACTGGTATCGCCGGCGCCGGTGTACTGGTAACCGAAGGTTGCCGTGGTGAAGGTGGCTACCTGATCAACGCCCACGGCGAGCGCTTCATGGAGCGTTACGCGCCGAACGCGAAAGACCTGGCCGGCCGCGACGTGGTTGCCCGTTCCATGGTCAAGGAAATCATCGCCGGCAACGGCGTGGGCCCGAACAAGGACCACGTACTGCTGAAGCTGGACCACCTGGGCGAGGAAGTGCTGCACAGCCGCCTGCCAGGTATCTGCGAACTGTCCAAGACCTTCGCCCACGTCGACCCTGTGGTCGCGCCGGTTCCGGTCGTGCCGACCTGCCACTACATGATGGGCGGCGTTGCCACCAACATTCATGGTCAGGCCATCACCATGGACGCCGAAGGCCAGGACCACATCATCCCGGGCCTGTTCGCCGTAGGTGAAGTGGCGTGCGTATCGGTTCACGGTGCCAACCGCCTGGGCGGCAACTCGCTGCTCGACCTGGTGGTATTCGGCCGTGCTGCCGGCCTGCACCTGGAGAAGGCACTGAGCGACGGCATCGAGCATCTCGACGCCAGCGACACCGACATCGATGTTGCCCTGAGCCGCCTGAACAACCTCAACGGGCGTACCACCGGTGAAGACGTTGCGAGCCTGAAGCGCGAGCTGCAGAGCTGCATGCAGAACTACTTCGGTGTATTCCGTACTGGCGAATACATGCTGAAGGGTATCGAGCAGCTGGCTGGCCTGCGCGAGCGTATCGCCAACGTCAAGATCAACGACAAGTCCCAGGCCTTCAACACCGCGCGTATCGAAGCGCTGGAGCTGCAGAACCTGCTGGAAGTCGCCGAAGCTACTGCCATCGCGGCCGAAGCCCGTAAAGAGTCCCGCGGCGCTCACGCCCGTGAAGACTTCGAAGACCGTGACGACGAAAACTGGCTGTGCCACACCCTGTACTACCCGGGTGAGAAGCGCGTTGCCAAGCGCGGCGTCAACTTTGCGCCGAAGACTGTTCCAGCCTTCGAACCAAAAGTCCGGACTTACTAAGGGTGGCTGCTATGTTGAAAGTCGAAGTTTATCGTTACAACCCGGACACCGACTCGGCGCCCAAGATGGAGTCGTTCGACGTCGATACCGGCGGCAAGGACCTGATGGTTCTCGATGTATTGGCGCTGATCAAGGAAAAGGACGAAGGTTTCTCGTACCGTCGCTCCTGCCGTGAAGGCGTGTGCGGTTCTGACGGCATGAACATGAACGGCAAGAACGGCCTGGCCTGCATCACCCCGCTGTCGGGTGTGGTCAAGGGCAACAAGCTGGTTCTGCGCCCGCTGCCAGGCCTGCCGGTCATTCGTGACCTGGTGGTCGACATGAGCATCTTCTACAAGCAGTACGAGAAGGTGAAGCCGTTCCTGCAGAACGATACCCCGGCACCGGCCATCGAGCGCCTGCAGTCGCCGGAAGACCGTGACAAGCTGGACGGCCTGTACGAGTGCATCCTGTGCGCGTGCTGCTCGACGTCCTGCCCGTCGTTCTGGTGGAACCCGGACAAGTTCCTGGGCCCGGCTGCACTGCTGCAAGCCTACCGCTTCCTGGCTGACAGCCGCGACACCAAGACTCAGGAGCGCCTGGCGTCCCTGGATGACCCGTTCAGCGTATTCCGCTGCCGCGGGATCATGAACTGCGTAAACGTTTGCCCGAAAGGTCTGAACCCGACCAAGGCAATCGGTCACGTACGTAACATGCTGCTGCAAAGCGGCACCTGATACAAAGTGTTGTACCTGCAGTAAGCCGAGGTGCGGGTGGTGAGCCCGCACTGAGGTAAAACCCGAACAAGGGCCCACAAAGCCTGCGTTCATTACCTATGAAGATATGAGACCAGCAGGGGCTTTCCGGGCTGGTACCCGGAAAATCAGCAGGATCCAAGTGGCGTGGTTCAGTCGCTGTATTCGGACTTTTCCAGGTTTGCTGTGGCTCTCGCCGATCAGTCCCCTAATCGAGGGTGACCAAGCATGCAAGAAAGCGTGATGCAGCGCATGTGGGAAAGCGCCCACCTTTCAGGTGGTAACGCTGCATATGTGGAAGAACTCTACGAGCTCTACCTGCACGACCCTAACGCTGTGCCAGAAGAGTGGCGCACCTACTTCCAGAAGTTGCCCGCCGACGGCAGCACCGCTACCGATGTATCGCACTCGACAATCCGCGACCATTTCGTACTGCTGGCAAAGAACCAGCGCCGCGCCCAACCGGTATCCGCCGGGAGCGTGAGCAGTGAACACGAGAAGAAGCAGGTTGAAGTTCTGCGACTGATCCAGGCCTATCGTATGCGCGGCCATCAGGCTGCCAAGCTCGACCCGTTGGGGTTGTGGCAGCGTCCTGCGCCCGTAGACCTGTCGATCAATCACTACGGCTTGACCAATGCCGATCTTGATACGACCTTCCGTGCCGGCGACCTGTTCATCGGCAAAGAGGAGGCGAGCCTACGCGAGATCTTCGAGGCGCTCCAGAAGACATATTGTCGCACCATTGGTGCCGAGTTCACCCACATCGTCGATTCCGAGCAGCGCAGCTGGTTCCAGCAGCGCCTGGAAAGCGTGCGCGGCCGTCCGGAGTTTTCCGCTGACGTGCAGGCTCACCTGCTCGAGCGCGTGACTGCCGGTGAAGGCCTTGAAAAATACCTGGGCACCAAGTACCCGGGCACCAAGCGTTTCGGCCTTGAGGGCGGCGAAAGCCTGATCCCGATGCTGGACGAGATGATCCAGCGTTCCGGCTCCTACGGCACCAAGGAAGTCGTGATCGGCATGGCCCACCGTGGCCGTCTGAACGTCCTGGTGAACACCTTCGGCAAGAACCCGCGCGAGCTGTTCGACGAGTTCGAAGGCAAGAAGATGAACGAGCTGGGCTCCGGTGACGTGAAGTATCACCAGGGCTTCTCGTCGAACGTGATGACCGCCGGTGGCGAAGTGCACCTGGCCATGGCGTTCAACCCGTCCCACCTGGAAATCGTATCGCCAGTGGTCGAAGGTTCGGTGCGCGCCCGTCAGGACCGCCGCAACGACACCGTTGGCGACAAGGTACTGCCGATCTCGATCCACGGCGACGCAGCGTTCGCCGGCCAGGGCGTGGTCATGGAAACCTTCCAGATGTCGCAGACCCGCGGTTTCAAGACCGGCGGCACCGTGCACATCGTGATCAACAACCAGGTAGGTTTCACCATCAGCAACCCGCTGGACGCGCGCTCTACCGAGTACGCCACCGACGTTGCCAAGATGATCCAGGCGCCGATCCTGCACGTGAACGGCGATGACCCGGAAGCGGTGCTGTTCGTCACCCAGTTGGCCATCGACTACCGCATGCAGTTCAAGCGTGACGTGGTGATCGACCTGGTCTGCTACCGTCGTCGCGGCCACAACGAGGCCGACGAGCCAAACGGTACCCAGCCGCTGATGTATCAGCAAATCAGCAAGCAGCGCACTACCCGTGAGCTGTACGCCGATGCACTGATCCAGGCCGGCCGCATCGATGCCGAGCGCGCCCAGGCCAAGATCGACGAGTACCGCAACGCGCTGGACAACGGCCTGCACGTTGTGAAGAGCCTGGTGAAGGAGCCGAACCGCGAGCTGTTCGTCGACTGGCGCCCGTACCTGGGCCATGCCTGGACCGCACGTCACGACACCCGTTTCGACCTCAAGACCCTGCAAGACCTGTCGGCCAAGCTGCTGGAAATCCCGGAAGGCTTCGTCGTTCAGCGCCAGGTCGCGAAGATCTACGAAGACCGCCAGAAGATGCAGGCCGGTGGCTTGCCGATCAACTGGGGTTATGCAGAGACCATGGCTTACGCCACCCTGCAGTTCGAAGGTCACCCAATCCGCATGACCGGCCAGGACATCGGCCGTGGCACCTTCTCGCACCGTCACGCGGTGCTGCACAACCAGAAGGACGCCAGCACCTACGTACCGCTGAAGAACCTGTTCCCGGAGCAGCCGCGCTTCGATCTGTACGACTCCTTCCTGTCGGAAGAAGCCGTACTGGCCTTCGAATACGGCTACTCGACCACCACGCCGAACGCGCTGGTGATCTGGGAAGCCCAGTTCGGCGACTTCGCCAACGGTGCGCAAGTGGTGATCGACCAGTTCATCACCAGCGGCGAGCACAAGTGGGGCCGTCTGTGTGGCCTGACCATGCTGCTGCCACACGGTTATGAAGGGCAGGGCCCGGAGCACTCCTCCGCGCGTCTGGAGCGTTACCTGCAGCTGTGCGCCGAGCACAACATCCAGGTGTGCGTACCGACCACCCCGGCTCAGATCTACCACCTGCTGCGTCGTCAGGTCATCCGTCCGCTGCGCAAGCCGCTGATCGTGCTGACGCCAAAGTCGCTGCTGCGCCACAAGCTGGCCATCTCGACCCTGGAAGACCTGGCCGAAGGCTCGTTCCAGACCGTGATCCCGGAAATCGACACCCTCGATCCGGCCAAGGTCGAACGCCTGGTCCTGTGCGGTGGCAAGGTTTACTACGACCTGCTGGAAAAACGCCGTGCCGAAGGCCGCGAAGACATCGCCATCGTGCGTATCGAGCAGCTGTATCCGTTCCCGGAGGACGACCTGGTCGAAATCCTGGCACCGTACACCAACCTCAAGCATGCGGTCTGGTGTCAGGAAGAGCCGATGAACCAGGGCGCCTGGTACAGCAGCCAGCACCACATGCGCCGTATCCTGGGCCGCCACAACAAGGCGTTGGTCCTGGAATACGCCGGCCGCGACGCTTCTGCCGCGCCAGCCTGTGGTTACGCTTCGAAGCACGCCGAACAGCAGGAAAAACTGCTGCAAGACGCCTTCACTGTCTAACGCCTTCGCGCACCTGAAACCGAATTTAAGGAAACACTGATAATGGCTATCGAGATCAAAGCCCCAACCTTCCCGGAATCGGTTGCCGATGGCACCGTTGCCACCTGGCACAAGCAGCCGGGCGAAGCCGTCAAGCGTGACGAGCTGATCGTCGACATCGAGACCGACAAGGTCGTCCTGGAAGTACTGGCCACCGCCGACGGCGTGCTGGGCGCCATCGTCAAGGGCGAGGGCGACACCGTCCTGTCCGACGAAGTGCTGGGTTCGATCGTTGAAGGCGGCGCTGCCGCCGCTGCACCTGCTGCTGCCCCGGCCGCTGCTGCTCCGGCTGCCGCTG
This sequence comes from Pseudomonas sp. LLC-1, assembly GCF_002992185.1. Taxonomy (NCBI): domain Bacteria; kingdom Pseudomonadati; phylum Pseudomonadota; class Gammaproteobacteria; order Pseudomonadales; family Pseudomonadaceae; genus Pseudomonas; species Pseudomonas sp. LLC-1. The sequence goes on from NZ_LUVY01000012.1 coordinate 50,610, forward strand.
CTGCCGATGCTGGCGAAGACGACCCGATCGCTGCCCCGGCCGCGCGCAAGCTGGCTGAAGAAAACGGCATCGACCTGGCTGCCGTTGCAGGCACTGGCAAAGGTGGCCGCATCACCAAGGAAGACGTCGTAGCTGCCGTCGCCAACAAGAAGTCGGCGCCTGCCGCTGCCCCGGCTGCCAAGCCTGCTGCCGCTGCTGCTGCCCCGGTTGTCGTCGCTGCTGGCGACCGCACCGAGAAGCGCGTCCCGATGACCCGCCTGCGCGCCAAGATCGCCGAGCGTCTGGTCGAAGCCCAGTCGAGCATGGCCATGCTGACCACCTTCAACGAAGTGGACATGACCGAAGTCATGGCCCTGCGTTCGAAGTACAAGGACCTGTTCGAGAAGACCCACAACGGCGTACGCCTGGGCTTCATGTCGTTCTTCGTCAAGGCCGCCACCGAAGCCCTGAAACGCTTCCCGGCTGTCAACGCCTCGATCGACGGCAACGACATCGTCTACCACGGCTACGCCGACGTCGGTGTTGCCGTGTCCAGCGACCGTGGCCTGGTGGTACCGGTACTGCGTAACGCCGAGTCGATGAGCCTGGCTGAAATCGAGAACGGCATCGCCACCTTCGGCAAGAAGGCCCGTGACGGCAAACTGTCGATCGAAGAGATGACCGGCGGCACCTTCACCATCACCAACGGTGGTACCTTCGGTTCGATGATGTCGACCCCGATCGTCAACCCGCCGCAGGCCGCCATCCTCGGCATGCACAACATCATCCAGCGCCCGATGGCCATCAATGGCCAGGTCGTGATTCGCCCGATGATGTACCTGGCGCTGTCGTACGATCACCGCCTGATCGACGGCAAGGAAGCGGTAACCTTCCTGGTCACCATCAAGAACCTGCTGGAAGATCCGTCTCGCCTGCTGCTGGACATCTAACCCTCTGGCTGCGTACCGTGCCGGCCCTGGCTTCGCAAGAAGCCATGCCGCGCGGTTCGCGGCTTGTAGCTTGTAGCTGATAAGGAATCTTTTATGACCCAGAAATTCGACGTAGTGGTGATTGGTGCAGGTCCTGGCGGCTATGTGGCTGCCATCAAGGCTGCCCAACTTGGTCTGAAGACTGCCTGTATCGAGAAGTACACCGACGCCGAGGGCAAGCTGGCCCTCGGCGGTACCTGCCTGAACGTAGGTTGCATTCCTTCCAAGGCGCTGCTGGACAGCTCCTGGAAATACAAGGAAGCCAAAGAGAGCTTCAACATCCACGGTATCTCCACTGGCGAAGTGAAGATGGACGTCGCCGCGATGGTTGGCCGCAAGGCTGGCATCGTCAAGAACCTGACCGGTGGCGTTGCCACCCTGTTCAAGGCCAACGGCGTTACTTCGATCCAGGGCCACGGCAAGCTGCTGGCTGGCAAGAAAGTCGAAGTTACCAAGGCTGACGGCACCACCGAAGTCATCGAAGCCGAGAACGTGATCCTGGCTTCCGGCTCGCGCCCGATCGACATTCCGCCGGCTCCGGTCGACCAGAACGTCATCGTCGACTCCACCGGCGCCCTGGAATTCCAGGCCGTACCGAAGCGCCTGGGCGTTATCGGTGCCGGCGTGATCGGCCTGGAGCTGGGCTCGGTCTGGGCTCGCCTGGGTGCTGAAGTCACCGTTCTGGAAGCCCTGGACACCTTCCTGATGGCTGCCGACACCGCCGTGTCGAAAGAAGCCCAGAAGACCCTGACCAAGCAAGGCCTGGACATCAAGCTGGGCGCTCGCGTCACCGGCTCGAAAGTCAACGGTAACGAAGTTGAAGTGACCTACACCAACGCCGAAGGCGAGCAGAAGATCACCTTCGACAAGCTGATCGTTGCGGTCGGCCGTCGCCCTGTAACCACCGACCTGCTGGCGGCCGACAGCGGCGTGACCATCGACGAGCGTGGCTACATCTTCGTCGACGACTACTGCGCTACCAGCGTGCCGGGCGTATACGCCATCGGTGACGTGGTACGCGGCATGATGCTGGCCCACAAGGCCTCGGAAGAGGGCATCATGGTTGTCGAGCGCATCAAAGGCCACAAGGCCCAGATGAACTACGACCTGATCCCTTCGGTTATCTACACCCACCCGGAAATTGCGTGGGTCGGCAAGACCGAACAGGCCTTGAAGGCCGAAGGCGTTGAGGTTAACGTGGGCACCTTCCCGTTCGCGGCCAGCGGCCGTGCGATGGCAGCCAACGACACCGGTGGTTTCGTCAAGGTCATCGCCGATGCCAAGACCGATCGCGTCCTGGGTGTACACGTGATTGGCCCATCGGCTGCCGAACTGGTGCAGCAGGGCGCAATCGCAATGGAATTCGGCACCAGTGCCGAGGATCTGGGCATGATGGTCTTCAGCCATCCAACCCTGTCCGAAGCGTTGCATGAAGCAGCGCTGGCAGTGAATGGCGGCGCCATTCACGTGGCCAACCGTAAGAAGCGTTAATTATAAGAAACCACGGCGGGCAGCCCGTCGTGAGTCTTGCGTGCATGACTCACCGCGGAACGTCCGCCGGACCGGATCACATGGGAAAACCCGGGGTCAACGGTCACAGGTGGTGCGGCGCCAGTAATGGCGCAGCGCCGAAGCGCAGTACCTAACGAAGACGGTAAAAAGCATGAATCTTCACGAGTATCAGGGTAAGCAGCTGTTCGCTGAATACGGCCTGCCAGTTTCCAAGGGTTTCGCAGTCGATACCCCTGAGCAAGCTGCAGAAGCCTGCGACAAGATCGGCGGGAACGAGTGGGTGGTAAAAGCCCAGGTTCACGCAGGTGGTCGCGGCAAAGCGGGCGGCGTAAAGCTGGTTCGCAGCAAGGAAGACGCCAAGGCGTTCGCTGCACAGTGGTTGGGCAAGAACCTGGTTACCTACCAGACTGATGCCAACGGTCAACCCGTCTCCAAGATTCTGGTCGAATCCTGCACTGACATCGCCAAAGAGCTGTACCTGGGCGCTGTAGTCGATCGTTCGAGCCGCCGTATCGTGTTCATGGCTTCCACCGAAGGTGGCGTGGACATCGAGAAAGTCGCTCACGAAACGCCTGAGAAAATCCTCAAGGCCACCATCGACCCACTGGTCGGCGCTCAGCCGTTCCAGGGTCGCGAGCTGGCATTCCAGCTGGGCCTGGAAGGCAAGCAAGTTCAACAGTTCGCCAAGATCTTCGTGGGCCTGGCCAAGCTGTTCAAGGATCACGACCTGGCGCTGCTGGAAGTGAACCCGCTGGTGATCAAGGCCGACGGCGACCTGCACTGCCTCGATGCCAAGATCAACATCGACGCCAACGCCATGTACCGTCAGCCTAAGCTGAAAACCTTCCACGACCCGTCGCAGGACGACGCCCGTGAAGCCCACGCTGCCAAGTTCGAACTGAACTACGTTGCCCTTGAAGGCAACATCGGCTGCATGGTCAACGGTGCCGGCCTGGCCATGGGTACCATGGACATCGTCAACCTGCACGGCGGCAAGCCGGCCAACTTCCTCGACGTTGGCGGCGGTGCTACCAAAGAGCGCGTTACCGAAGCGTTCAAGATCATTCTGTCCGACAGCAATGTCGCGGCCGTTCTGGTCAACATCTTCGGCGGCATCGTTCGCTGCGACATGATTGCCGAAGGCATCATCGGTGCAGTGAAAGAAGTCGGCGTTAAAGTTCCGGTTGTTGTTCGCCTTGAAGGTAACAACGCCGAACTGGGCGCTAAAGTACTGGCAGAAAGCGGTTTGAACATCATTGCGGCAACCAGCCTGACCGACGCTGCTCAACAAGTTGTCAAAGCTGCGGAGGGCAAGTAATGAGCGTCCTGATCAATAAAGACACCAAAGTCATCTGCCAGGGCTTCACCGGCTCGCAGGGTACTTTCCACTCCGAACAAGCCATCGCCTACGGCACCAAGATGGTCGGCGGCGTAACCCCAGGCAAGGGTGGCACCACCCACCTGGGCCTGCCGGTGTTCAACACCGTCAAGGAAGCCGTGGAAGCTACCGGCGCTGACGCTTCGGTCATCTACGTACCGGCTCCGTTCTGCAAAGACTCGATCCTAGAAGCGGCCTTCGGCGGCATCAAGCTGATCGTGTGCATCACCGAAGGCATTCCTACCCTGGACATGCTGGATGCCAAGGTCAAGTGCGACGAGCTGGGCGTTACCCTGATCGGCCCTAACTGCCCAGGTGTCATCACCCCGGGCGAGTGCAAGATCGGCATCATGCCAGGCCACATCCACCTGCCAGGCAAGGTCGGTATCGTTTCGCGCTCCGGCACCCTGACCTACGAAGCTGTGAAGCAGACCACCGACGCCGGCTTCGGCCAGTCGACCTGCGTCGGCATCGGCGGTGACCCGATCCCGGGCTCCAACTTCATCGACATCCTGAAGTTGTTCCAGGAAGACCCGAAGACCGAAGCGATCGTCATGATCGGTGAGATCGGCGGTTCGGCTGAAGAAGAAGCTGCGGCCTACATCAAGGCCCACGTGACCAAGCCAGTCGTTTCCTACATCGCCGGTGTTACTGCACCTGCGGGCAAGCGCATGGGCCACGCCGGCGCCATCATCTCCGGCGGCAAGGGCACTGCGGACGAGAAGTTCGCCGCCCTGCAGGACGCCGGTGTGAAAACCGTGCGTTCCCTGGCTGACATCGGCAAGGCCCTGGCCGAGCTGACTGGCTGGGAAGCCAAGAAGTAATACTGCTACACCCCCCACGCGCACAGAGGCCACCTTCGGGTGGCCTTTGTCGTTTTGGCGTTGGGCATTTTTGTAAAGGTGGAAAATTCGATAGCCCTCATCAGGTTTTTCCACCAGACATTCGCACTAATTGGCAATAAATTATCGCCCGACACAGATATCCAGACGACAAACATGTACGCACATCGGACAAGCAGCACTGTAACAGTGCGTTTGTCGGGTAAAACGGTTAGTCTACGCGTTCACTCTGTGCCCGCTCCCCAAAAGGGAACGACACGCTAAACGGGTCTGGCCTATAAAGCCGGGCAGCATTTCCCTCACCCATAGGGAAATCCCCTCTCGAATCCCGATTTCAGCAGTGTGGTACTACCTTAAATGAAAGTTCTCAAAGGCCAGGACATCCTGGCGCTTGGCTTTATGACGTTTGCGCTTTTCGTAGGTGCAGGCAATATCATCTTCCCGCCTATCGTCGGTCTGCAGTCTGGCCCGCACGTATGGATGGCTGCACTGGGCTTCCTGGTGACCGCCGTGGGCCTGCCGGTCATTACCGTGGTCGCCCTGGCCAAGGTCGGCGGCGGTATGGATGCGTTGAGCAGCCCGATCGGCAAGTTCTTCGGCGGCCTGCTGGCGGCTGTGTGCTACCTGTCGGTCGGCCCGCTGTTCGCGACTCCGCGTACGGCGACCGTGTCGTTCGAAGTGGGTGTGGCGCCGCTGACTGGTGAAAGCCCGTTGGCGCTGTTTATCTACAGCCTGGTCTACTTCATCGTGGTGTTGGCGGTGTCCATGTACCCGGGCAAACTGCTCGACACCGTGGGCCGCTTCCTGGCGCCGTTGAAGATCATCGCCTTGGCCGTGCTGGGCATTGCTGCCTTCGCGCTGCCAGCCGGTACCATTGGCGAGGCACAGCCTGCCTATGCCGCCGCTGCGTTCTCCAAGGGCTTCTCCGATGGCTACCTGACCATGGATACCCTGGGTGCCCTGGTGTTCGGTATCGTCATCGTCAACGCCATCCGTTCGCGCGGTGTCGAGTCGCCGAAGCTGATTACCCGCTACGCCATCATCGCCGGCCTGATCGCCGGTGTCGGCCTGGCGTTGGTGTACATCAGCCTGTTCCGCCTGGGTGCCACCAGCCACGACATCGCGGCTGACGCCACCAACGGTGCGGCGGTTCTGCATGCCTATGTGCAGCACACCTTCGGTTCGTTGGGTAGCGGCTTCCTGGCCGTGCTGATTGCGCTGGCCTGCCTGGTGACCGCTGTCGGCCTGACCTGCGCCTGCGCCGAGTACTTCAGCCAGATTCTGCCGCTGTCGTACCGGGCACTGGTGGTGATCCTGGCGGGCTTCTCGCTGTTGATCTCCAACCTGGGCCTGACCAAGCTGATCATGTTCTCGATCCCGGTGCTTACCGCCATCTACCCACCTTGCATCGTGGTGGTTGGCCTGAGCTTCGTGAAGGACCTGTGGAACTCGCCGACCCGCATTCTGGCGCCGGTGATGCTGGTGTCGCTGGTGTTCGGCATGGTTGACGCGATCAAGGGCAGCAGCATTGCCCATGTGCTGCCGGACTTCATGGCGCACCTGCCGCTGAGCGACCAAGGCCTGGCCTGGCTGGTGCCTTCGGTGGTGACCCTGGTGGGTGCCGTGGCCTGCGACCGCATGCTCGGCAAGCCGCGCGAAGCGCTGGCCTGATAGTCGACGCCTGAGGGCGGCACCGGCCACAAGCCAACAGGGTGCCCGCCAACGGCCCAGACTCGAAAGCCCCGTATCCGGAAGGATGCGGGGTTTTTTTATTGGCGGCATGATCAGTGCGTTTTTCAGGGCGGACTTGTGCCTTTTGCCGCTTGCCAGCGTCGAAATCCGGTCCCTATCCTCTAGGCATCTGGCCCATTCGGGAACCCTGCATGAACTTCATCCAAAGCAACTTCAACAACCTGCTGGCCATCGCCTGGTTTGCCCTGTGCTGGGGCGGTTATACCCGTTATGCCATCTGGAAGGGGCGTGACACCGCGTGCCTGGCCAGCGTGCTGCATTTGTACCGTGAAGACTGGATGCGCCGCATGCTGTTGCGCGACAACCGAATCGCCGATGCCAGCGTAATCGGCAACCTTGAGCGCAACGCATCGTTCTTTGCGTCCAGCACGCTGATCATTCTTGCCGGCATCCTTACCGTGCTCGGTGCCTCTGACCGAGCGCTGTCGCTGCTGGCCGACCTGCCGTTGGTGCAACAGACCTCCCAAGGCATGTCGGAGATCAAGTTGCTGTGCCTGGCCACGGTTTTCGTCTACGCCTTTTTCACCTTTAGCTGGTGCATGCGCCAGTACAACTTTGCCGCCGTGCTGGTGGGTTCGGCACCGATGATCGGTGAACGGTTGGTCAATGAACTGGAGCGCAAGGCCTTCGCCTCGCGGGCGGCGCGTGTGCTGTCGCTGGCGGCCAACCAGTTCAACCTGGGGTTGCGCTCGTACTACTTCGGCATGGCCATGTTGAGCTGGTTCATCAGCCCGTGGTTGTTCATGGTCATGAGTGTCGGCGTAGTCTTTATTTTGTATCGCCGCGAGTTCCATTCGGATGTGCTGGATGTGATGGTGTTCACACCCACGGAAAGTGTGCCTAATGAACCGGGCAGGGAAAGTACCGTGGCGGGCAACTGAAACGTTTAATCTTTAAGTTGCAGGCACAAAAAAACCCGACAGCGTCGGGTTTTTTTGTTTTAGCCAATTACTGCTTGGCTGGTTCTGCCGGAGCAGCAGGGGCAGCTTCAGTCGCCGGAGCGGCTGGGGCGGCTTCTGGAGCCGGAGTAGCCGGAGCGGCTTCTTCAGCAGCCTTCTGCTCGGCTTCAGCCTGATCTTTGGCGGCTTCGGCGTTTTCCTTGGCGGCCTCGTTCATTTTATCCTGAGCTTCACCCATTTTTTCCTGGGCTTGCTCGGCGTGTTGCTGTGCGTCCTGGGCTTTGTCTTCGCTCGCTTTATCGCAAGCGGCCAGGCCCATGGCAGCGGCCAGCATCAGAGCAAAAGCAAAAGGTTTACGCATGGGGGTGTTTCTCCTTGGTGGAATAAGTGACTTGTTCCTTCGAGTGCAACTACGCGGAATAAGTTCCGCGAAGGTTACAGATATATAACGCCCCGTTCTATATAGACTTTTTAACGATTTTATGCCGCTGAGGCAGTACGGGTGGAAACAGCGAATGAGCGATTCAACCTTGATGGCCATGGCCGAGCGTTTTCTCTCGGCGCTTAAACATTGTCAGTTACTGCAGATGCGTGTGGCGAAAGCCGATGCCGATGGCATGACCTTGGTCATGCCCTGGTCGGCAGCTATTGTCGGCAACCCGCAGACCGGGGCTGTGCATGGCGGTGCCCTGACCACGCTGATGGACACCACCTGCGGCATGGCCACGCTGTGCGTGCTGCCGCGCTTCGAGGTGTGCCCGACACTGGACCTGCGCATCGACTACATGCACCCGGCCGAAGCCGGCAAGGACATCTACGGCCATGCCCAGTGCTACCGGGTGACCCGCGACGTGATCTTCACCCGGGGTACCGCCTACCAGGACGATCCCGAACAGCCGATTTGCCAGGTGGTGGGCACGTTCATGCGCCTGGGGCAGGAGATCAAGGGCGGTATCCGTTTCGGCAATAGCCTGAAGGAGGGCGGGGCATGATTCCACATGCGGTTCGTCAACAGCTCAACGCCGCCCACGCGGTGGGCGACTACGGCCCATTGCTGGCGCTGATCCCTTACGCCGGGCTGATTGGTATCGAATGCGAGCGTCAGGGCGACGACCTGCTGTTCCGCCTGCCGGCCAGCCCGGACAACATCGGCAACCCGTTGCTGCCCGCCATCCACGGTGGTGTGATTGCGGGGTTCATGGAGCTGTCTGCGGCCTTGTACCTGTTGATCTACAGCGAAAGTGCGAGCATCCCGAAAATCATCGATTTCTCCATCGACTACCTGCGAGCCGGGCATTTTCGCGATACCTACGCCCAGTGCCAGCTATGGCGCCAAGGGCGACGGGTGACGAATGTCGCCATTACCGCCTGGCAGGGCGACAGGCAATCGCCCATTGCCACGGCCCGCGCGCATTTCAAGATCGAACCGGAAAAGCCCTTGAAATCATCCGGGCAGCCCCCATCTGAATGACATCCGCCGCTAACGCAGGCCGAACCGGCCGCCAGGCGCCCACTGCCATCAGATCGGAGTTTCGAAGACCATGACTGTGGAAACACAAAAGGAAACGTTGGGCTTCCAGACCGAGGTAAAGCAACTGCTGCACCTCATGATTCACTCGCTGTACTCGAACAAGGAAATCTTCCTGCGGGAGCTGATTTCCAACGCCTCCGACGCGGCCGACAAGCTGCGCTTCGAAGCCCTGGCCAAGCCAGAACTGCTTGAGGGCGACGCCGACCTGAAGATTCGCCTGAGCTTCGACAAGGACGCCGGTACCGTCACCCTCGAAGACAACGGCATCGGCATGAGCCGTGAAGACGTCATCGCCCACCTGGGTACCATTGCCAAGTCCGGCACTGCCGACTTCATGAAGAACCTCACCGGTGACCAGAAGAAGGACTCGCACCTGATCGGTCAGTTCGGCGTGGGCTTCTACTCCGCGTTCATCGTGGCCGACAAGGTCGACGTGTACAGCCGCCGTGCCGGTCAGCCGGCCGCCGAAGGCGTGCACTGGTCGTCGAAAGGCGAGGGCGAGTTTGAAGTCGCCACCATCGACAAGCCACAGCGCGGCACCCGCATCGTCCTGCACCTGAAGCAGGAAGAAAAAGAGTTTGCCGATGGCTGGCGCCTGCGCAACGTGGTCAAGAAGTACTCCGACCACATCGCCCTGCCTATCCAGCTGCCGAAAGAACAAGCAGCCGCCGAAGGCGAAGAACAGCCGGCCGAAGAGTGGGAAACCGTCAACCGTGCCAGCGCCCTGTGGACCCGTTCGCGCACCGAGGTGAAGGACGAGGAGTACCAGGAGTTCTACAAGCACATCGGTCATGACTTCGAAAACCCGCTGGCCTGGAGCCACAACAAGGTCGAAGGCAAGCTCGAATACAATTCGCTGCTGTATGTGCCGGCCCGCGCGCCGTTCGACCTGTACCAGCGCGAAGCACCGCGCGGCCTGAAGCTGTACGTGCAGCGTGTGTTCATCATGGACCAGGCCGAGTCGTTCCTGCCGCTGTACCTGCGCTTCATCAAGGGCGTGGTCGACTCCAACGACCTGTCGCTGAACGTGTCGCGTGAAATCCTGCAGAAAGACCCGATCATCGACTCGATGAAGACCGCGCTGACCAAGCGCGTGCTCGACATGCTGGAAAAACTGGCGAAGAACGAGCCCGAGCAGTACAAAGGCTTCTGGAAAAACTTCGGCCAGGTGCTGAAGGAAGGCCCGGCCGAAGACTTCGCCAACAAGGAGAAAATCGCCAGCCTGCTGCGCTTTGCCTCCACCCAGGACGACAGTGGCGAGCAGAGCGTCGCCCTGGCCGATTACCTGGCCCGTGCCAAAGAAGGCCAGGACAAGATCTACTACCTCACCGGCGAGTCGTATGCGCAGGTCAAGAACAGCCCGCACCTGGAAGTCTTCCGCAAGAAAGGCATCGAAGTGCTGCTGCTGACCGACCGCATTGACGAGTGGCTGATGAGCTACCTCAACGAGTTCGACGGCAAGGCCTTTGTCGACGTCGCCCGTGGCGACCTGGACCTGGGCAAGCTGGATTCGGAAGAAGACAAGAAAGCCCAGGAAGAAGTGGCCAAGGACAAGGAAGGCCTGGTCGAGCGCCTGAAAGGCGCGCTGGGTGACAGCGTGGCTGAAGTGCGCGTGTCGCACCGCCTGACCGATTCTCCAGCGATTCTGGCCATTGGCGAGCAGGACCTGGGCCTGCAGATGCGTCAGATTCTGGAGGCCAGCGGGCAGAAGGTGCCGGAATCCAAGCCGATCTTCGAGTTCAACCCGACCCACCCGCTGATCGAAAAGCTGGACAACGAGCAGAGCGAAGACCGCTTCGCCGAGCTGTCGCACATCCTGTTCGATCAGGCTGCCCTGGCGGCCGGCGATAGCCTGAAGGACCCGGCGGCCTACGTTCGTCGCCTGAACAAGCTGCTGGTCGAGCTGTCTGCTTGAGTTGATGCTTGGGAAAGCCCGCTTCGGCGGGCTTTTTTCATGGCGGGCTTTTTAGAATAAGTGCCTAAGGAGTGCTTGATGAGCAAGGTAATCGTCGAATCGCTGGTTTATCACCTGTCCGGCAAAACCTACGAAAGCCGCCTGGTCTATGAGCCAGGGGCGCTGGGCCGTCCAGGTCTGGTGATGGCGCCGAACTGGATGGGCATTGGCGAAGGGGCTGAGCGCATTGCCAAGGAAGTGGCCGAGAAGGGCTATGTGGTGCTGATTGCCGACCTGTACGGGCAGTCGGTGCGCCCGTCTAACGCCGACGAGGCTGGCGCGGCGATGATGCCGCTGAAGAACGACCGGGGCGAACTGCGCAAGCGCATGCAGGAAGCCCTGGCGCAGCTGTTGGGGCAGTCCAAGGCGCTGCTGGAGCCAGGCAAGGTCGGCACGTTTGGCTTCTGCTTTGGTGGCTGCTGTGCTCTGGAGCTGGCCCGTACCGGTGCCGATCTGCGTGCCGCGGTGTCGTTCCATGGCACGCTGGATACGCCAAACCCGGAGGATGCCAAGCGCATCAAGGGCTCGGTGCTGGTGTTGCATGGGGCTTCCGACCCGCTGGTGCCGAAGGAGCAGTTGCCGGCGTTTGAAGACGAGATGAACGCGGCCAAGGTGGATTGGCAGTTGCTGAGCTATGGCGGGGCGGTGCACTCGTTTACCGACCCGAGTGCCAATGTGCCGGGCAAGATGCAGTATGACCGGCGCACCTCGGAGCGGGCGTTCCGTTCGATGCATAACCTGCTGACTGAAGTGTTCCAGCGCTGACTGTGATTTGGGGCCGCAAAGCGGCCCCAATTACCTCGGCAACTCGATCCTGGAGGTTTCCCCCGGCACCGTCGGCCAATCCCCCGCCGCCCACCTTGCCCTGGCCCGCTCGATCAGCTCCGGGTCACTGGCCACGAAATTCCAGTTCATTCGCCGCGGTCCATCCAAAGGCTCGCCGCCAATCAGCACCAGCTGGCACTCTTCCTCTGCATAGAGCAGCACCTCTTCACCTTCCGGCAGCACCACCAGGCTGCACGGCTCCACGTCTTCATCGTTCAACAGCAGCTCACCATCCAGCAGATACAGCGCTCGTTGCGCATGCTCGGTCGGTACCTGCAAGGTGGTTGCCGGCTGCATCCGCACATGCGCATAAAGGGTAGGGGACAGCACCGGCACCGGTGATTCCAGGCAGAACCCGCTACCGGCAATCATGCAAATGCGCACCCCCAGGTTTTCACTGACTGGCAGGCTTGCCGCCGGGTGATGGCTGTAGCTTGCCGCGCCTTGTTCATGTTCACGCGGCGAGGCCAGCCATACCTGCAAGCCATGCAGGCGCGAGCCATGAGCCAAGGCGTCGTCGGGCGTACGCTCCACATGGGCCACGCCGCTGCCAGCCGTCATCCAGCTGACATCGCCGGGCAATACCCGCTGTGCTGAGCCGAGGCTGTCCTTGTGCAGGATCGCGCCCTCGAACAGGTAGGTCAGGGTCGACAGGCCGATATGCGGGTGCTGGCGGATGTCCATGCCATGCCCTGGGGCATAGTCGGTTTCCAGCATGTGGTCAAAAAACACGAACGGTCCGACGCTGCGGCACTGGGCCGCTGGCAGCGGGCGCAGGATCGGCTGGCCCTCGACCGATTCGGCGCGCGGGCGGATGATCAGGGGGCTGCTCATGGGGTGGGCTCCAGGCGAAGTGGAAATGCCTCCAGCATAGCGGTTTGCCCGCTTCGGCTGAACCGTCTCGCTTAACGGCCGGTCTACTGTTTTCGCCCCCTTGGAAGGAAGCTGCCCATGATTGCCAAAGCGCTGGCCTGCGTGTTGTTGACTGGCTGGCTGTGCCAGGCGGCGCAGGCGCGCGACTACCGCTACAGCGATGCCCACTTGCACTACGTCGACTTCTTCCAGGAAAGCGAAGGCATGGCGGCATTGATCAAGGCCATGGATGCTGCCGGTATCGAGCAGTCGATGATTTCCGGCATACCGGTGGCCAAGAAGTGGCATGAGGACGAGCCCAAACGCCCACGCTATTACGCCGGTGACGATGCCGATGCCTATTGGTACAGCGCGACCGATACCTATGTGGCCGCAGCCCTGCAGCCATTGCCGGAAGAGCAGCGTAAGCGCTTTCATCCGTTTCTGACGGGCTTCAACCCGGTAGACAAGAACGCAGTCAGCCACATCGAGCGGATGCTCGACCTGTATCCGGGGTTGTGGCAGGGCATTGGCGAGGTGTTCACCCGGCACGACGACCTGACAGCGCTGACCAGTGGCGACACGCCGCGCGCTAACAACGAAGCCATGACGCGTATCTACCACCTGGCGGCCGAGCGTGACCTGCCGGTGTTGCTGCATTCCAACATCACCTCCAAGCGCGAGCGCAACCCGTTGTACCTGGCGGAAATCGAAGAGCCGCTGCGTAATCACCCGCACACGCGGTTTATCTGGGCGCACGCCGGCAGCAGCATGGAGATACACCGGCACCAGACGCAGATGGACTTTCTGCTGCCGGTGCTGACGCGGCTGCTGGAGGACTACCCGAACCTGTATGTGGACCTGTCGTGGAGTGTGCTGGAGCCGTATCTGCTGGACGACAAAGGCGTGCCGCGCAAGGAGTGGGTGGCGTTGGTCGAACAGTACCCGGAGCGTTTCATGCTGGGGTCGGACGTGGTGGGGCGATTTGGCAGCCTGGGGGAGCAGATGCACGGGTTCAGGCCGTTTCTGGATGCCTTGCCGGAAGAGGTGGCCAAAAAGGTGGCGCGGGATAATTTTCTGGCTGTTTTACCTAGGCAACACAAATAAAAACGCCCCGAACCAGTCGGGGCGTTTTCGATTACCGCAGCAGCGTCTTACTTGCCTTCCCAGCGCTTGAGCACCAGGGTGGCGTTGGTGCCGCCGAAGCCGAAGCTGTTGCTCATGACCGTGTCGATCTTGGCGTTTTCTTCGGTTTTGCGCAGGATCGGCAGGTCGGCGACCTCCGGGTCCAGTTCGTCGATGTTGGCGGAGCCGGCGATGAAGTTGTTTTCCATCATCAGCAGGCAGTAGATCGCCTCGTGCACGCCAGCAGCGCCCAGCGAGTGGCCCGACAGGCTCTTGGTCGAGCTGATCTTCGGTGCCTTGTCGCCGAACACGGCGCGAACGCCCTTGATTTCGGCAACGTCACCGACCGGGGTCGAGGTGCCGTGGGTGTTCAGGTAGTCGATCGGGGTGTCGACGGTGGACAGTGCCTGCTGCATGCAGCGGATGGCACCTTCGCCGCTCGGGGCAACCATGTCATAGCCGTCGGACGTGGCGCCGTAGCCAACGATTTCGGCGTAGATCTTGGCGCCACGGGCCAGGGCGTGTTCCAGCTCCTCGACCACCACCATGCCGCCACCGCCAGCGATGACGAAGCCATCACGGTCGGCGTCGTAGGCACGCGAGGCCAGTTCCGGGGTTTCGTTGCGCTTGGTCGACAGAGCGCCCATGGCATCGAACAGGAACGACTGGCTCCAGTGCTCTTCTTCACCGCCACCGGCGAAGACGATGTCTTGCTTGCCCCACTGGATCTGCTCCAGCGCGGTACCGATGCAGTGAGCCGAAGTGGCGCAGGCCGACGAGATCGAGTAGTTGATGCCCTTGATCTTGAACGGGGTGGCCAGGCACGCCGAAACGGTGCTGCCCATGGTGCGGGTAACGCGGTATGGGCCGACGCGCTTGACGCCTTTCTCGCGCAGGGTGTCCAGCGCTTCCATCTGGTTCAGGGTCGAGGCGCCGCCAGAGCCGGCTACCAGGCCGGTACGCGGGCTGGAAACCTGCTCTTCGGTCAGGCCGGCGTCCTTGATCGCGTCCTGCATGGCCAGGTAGGCGTAGGCAGCAGCGTGGCCGACGAAACGGTAGACCTTGCGGTCGATCAGTTCTTCGAGGTTGAGGTCGATGGACCCGGAAACCTGGCTACGCAGCCCCATTTCCTTGTATTCCGGGTTGTAACGGATACCCGGACGGCTGTTGCGCAGGTTTTCGGTGACGGTAGCTTTGTCATTGCCCAGGCACGACACGATGCCCAGACCAGTGATAACGACGCGGCGCATGCGAATAACCCTTAGAAATTGTCAGTGGAGGTGAACACGCCGACCCGCAGGCCTTCGGCAGTGTAAATCTCGCGGCCGTCGACGCTGACCGAGCCATCGGCGATGGCCATGTTCAGCTTGCCCTTCAGGACGCGCTTGATGTGAATGTTGTACGTGACTTTCTTGGCCTCAGGCAGTACCTGGCCAAAGAACTTCACCTCGCCCGAACCCAGGGCGCGGCCGCGGCCCGGCAGGCCCTGCCAGCCGAGGAAGAAGCCCACCAGCTGCCACATGGCGTCGAGGCCCAGGCAGCCCGGCATGACCGGGTCGCCTTCGAAGTGGCAGGCGAAGAACCACAGGTCCGGGTTGATATCCAGCTCGGCGACCAATTCACCTTTGCCGTACTTGCCGCCTTCTTCGCTGATATGGGTGATGCGATCGACCATCAGCATGTTCGGCGCGGGCAGTTGCGCATTACCTGGGCCGAACAGCTCACCGCGACTGCAGCGCAGCAGGTCTTCCCGAGTAAAGGCGTGTTGTTTGGTCATGCGAGCTCCTCAATAACCCCCTGTGGCAGGGGATGAACCTTCCCGGCCGGCCCGATACGCAACGCGTTCGGGGCGGCAGCCTACAGGTAGACTATTGCGTTGTGGTGAAAGTCACAGCGCACCTGGTGAAAGAAGTACAGGTGTGCACTGAAACGTCTATTTTCAGGTCCGATGAAGGTCCTGTCCAGTGTTTAAGACTGCCGCACTTTAGCATTTATCGCCAGTCGCGGTTGTCCGACCGGGTAACCAGCGCTGCAACACCCGTTGCAGTTCGGTGCGGCGCAAGGGTTTGCTCAGGTAGTCGTCCATGCCGGCGGCCATGCAACGCTCCCGGTCGCCCTGCAAGGCGTTGGCGGTCAAGGCGATGATCGGTAGCCCGGCGCCGTTGGGCAACTGCCGGATGCGCCGGGTGGCTTCATAGCCGTCCAGGTGCGGCAGGCGGCAATCCATCAGCACGGCGGCAAAGCGTTGCCGGCCGACCAGGTCGACCGCCTCCAGGCCATCCTCGGCGGTGCATACGGCCATCCCCAGGCTGCGCAACATGGCCTCGATGACACTCTGGTTGACCGGATTGTCCTCTACCAGCAGTACCTGGTCATTGTCGGTAACCGGCGCTGGTGCAGCCATTGGCGGCGCGAGCGGGACGGGGGCAGGGCTGGCAAGTGCCAGCGGCATCTCCAGGGTAAAGGTCGAACCCAGGCCTTCGCGGCTTTCACCGCGCAGCTTGCCGCCCATGCGCTCGGCCAGGGTACGGGCGATCGACAGCCCCAACCCGGTGCCGCCATAACGGCGGGAAATCGAGCTGTCGGCCTGCTGGAAGGCGACGAACATCATTTCCAGCCGGGCACTGTCAATGCCGATGCCCGTGTCGCGCACGCTACAGGTCAGCCAGATCAATTGCCGGTCAAGCACCTGCCAGCGTGCTTCGACCTGCACCTGGCCCCGCTCGGTGAACTTCAGGGCGTTGCCCACCAGGTTCAGCAGGATCTGGCGGATGCGTGTGGGGTCACCGTTCACCTGCAGTTGCTTGATACCGGCAGGCAGTTGCAGGTGCAGGCCCAGGCCGCGCTGTTGGGCGCTGTGCTGGAACGACTGGACACTGCTGGTGATCAGTTCACCCAGGTTGAAGTCGATGTGTTCCAGTTGCAGCGCGGCGCGTTCGATGCGCGAGAAATCGAGGATGTCGTTGATGACCTTCAACAAATGCCCGGTGGACTCGCTGGCGACCGCCGTGTAATCGGCCTGTTCGGTGCTTAGCGATGTGGTCTCCAGCAGCTGCAGCATGCCCAGCACGCCATTCATCGGCGTGCGCAGCTCGTGGCTCATCATCGCCAGGAAGTCGGATTTGGCGCGGTTGGCCTGCTCGGCCTCCTCACGGGCCTGAATCAGCTCGGCAATGGCCTGCTTCTGTTCATCGCTGGCCTGTTCCAGGGCGCTGGCCAGGTTGTTGATGTGGCGTGCCAGGTGGCCCAGTTCGCTGTCATCGACCACCGGCAAGGGGGTGTTGTACTCACCTTGCTGAATGGCCTTTACCGCATGGCCCATGTCGCTGATAGGCTTGGCCAGGCTCAGGGCCAGGCGGCGCGCCAGCAAAAAGGTGAACAGCAGCGCGAACAGCGCCAGGATGCCGGCTTTGATCACGATTTCCTGCTGGCGCTGGCTGAAGGCGTCATCGGACATGCCAACGATGACCCGCCCCAGGTAGTCGTCACCGATGGCGGGGGTGGTGGCTTTGCCCTGTTGCAGGAAGTCGGTGTCCAGGCGGATTTGCTGCAGGCGGATGGGGGCCTGGAACACTTCAACCTGTTGCGCGCGGTTGGCGCTTTCGTCGGACTGCTCGACGTACACCAGAATGTGGTTGCGGCTGTCCTGCACTTCCAGAAAGCGTACGTGCGGGATACTGAGGGTGGCACGCATCAGCCCTTCGAGCACTTCGTTGTTGCCCGAAATCACCCCGTACTCCGATGCCGGTGCCAACTGATTGGCGATCAGTTGCCCGGTGTGGTTGAGCTCCTGGCGCAAGTCCTGGATGCGCACGAAGGTAAAGAAGCTGATCAACAGCAAGGTCAGCAGCAGGGCAGGGCCCAGGCTGATGATCTGGGTGCGGGTGTGGATGTCCCAGCTCAGGCGCTTGCTCATGGGGTGGGCTCTCCTGCGGCCAGGGTTTTGGCAGCGGCGTTCGGATCGATCGGTTCAAGGCCCAGGGCGCGGGCCACCTGCTGGTTGCCACTGACGCCGTAGCGCGCCGGGTACAGGCTGCGTGGCCAGCGCGCTGGCGGCTGGTCGAGCAGCTGGTCGAGCTCCGCCAGCCAGTCGTCCTGGTCGCTGTAGGTGCTGGCCAGGGCGCCGGCCCGCACAAACCCGGCGTTCGGGCCGATCAGTGCCATTTGCCGGCCATAGCTGCTCAGCAGCAGGTTTTTCGCCGTCTTGGAGTTGTACAGGTTGGGGTCGTCCAGGCCCAGCAGCACATCGCTGTTGCCCAGCAGGTGCTGCAACGGCCGACTGTCCCGTGGGTCGGACCAGTCCTGGGCAATGATCTCCAGGCCCATCGGGCGGGCAGCATGGCGCAGCTCGTCGAGCAAGAAACTGCTGTGTTCACCGTACAGCACGCCAATGCGCTGGGCCTGCGGCAACAAGTAGCGCGTCAGGCGCAATTGCCGGCCCAGCGGCGCGTCGCTCCACAACAAGGTAAGGAACGCAGGGCGCGACTTTCCCAGGCGCTGTTCAGCCTGTACCCGGCTGACCCGCATGGCCAGGGCCGGTGGGCCGGCGTTTTCACCCAGGCGCCACTCCAGCGCGGCGCTGTCGAGCAGAATCAGGCGCTGGTCCGCTTTGAGCTTGCTCGGGCGCGGCAGCTCGGCAGTGGTCAGAAAATGCACATGGTCATGCGGTCGGCGGCTTTCCAGCGCCGCGACAAAACTGCGGATGCCGGGCTGGTCCTCAGCCCCTACCAGCAGGATCTCACTGGCCGACAATGGCCCGAGCGGCCACAGGCACAGCAGCAACAGGCGCAGCAACACGGCCATCAGAACTCCAGCTCCGCGCTGACGCTCAGGCGGTGGCGGCTGTCGTAGCGGTTCTGGATTGCCGTGGTGGGTTCATCGTCCAGCCGCTGCTGCCACAGCGCCGCCAACTCCAGGTTACTGCCATGCACCCGAAAACGCTTGGCCAGGCGTAGGTCCAGGCGCTCGTAGCGGTACTGGTTGAGTGCATCGTCACCGTAGTAGAACAGCGCGCTCGACCAGCCAGCCCCCCATTCGCGCATCCATCCGGCCGAGCCGCTGTTGTGGGCGCTGAGGCGGCGGTCGTCGGGGTTGCTGGCCCAGGCATCGACGTAGGCGTAGGTCAGGCGCAGGCGATCGCGCAGGGTGGGGCGCCAGTCCAGTTGTGCTTCGCTGCCACTGAAACGGGCCTTGTTGGCGTTGCTGGCGATGTACTGGTTGTTCTTCAAGGGCTCGCTGATCATTCCCGTGATCTCGTCGTAGAACAGCTTTACATCCATGCTCAGGTCGATGTCGCTGAAGGAGCCGTTGTAGCCCAGCTCGCGCGAGCGCATGCGCTCCTGTTCGAGGTCGCCGGGGCCACGGGTCTTGACGAAATACTCGCCGTTTTGCAGGCCAAATGCATTGGGGGTGAGGTTCTTGACCGTGTAGCTCCAGTTGACGTTGTTCTCGAACATGTCGGGCGAGCGTACGGCCTCGGAGTACACGGCGCGCAGGCCATGACGCGGGGTAATCAGGTAGTTGACCGCCACACGCGGGGTCAGCGAGCTGCCAGACAGGCGGGAGTCTTCGAACATGGCCCCGCCCTGCAGGATCCAGTGTTCGTCGGCGCGCCATTCCAGCTGGCCGAACAGGCGCCAGGTCTGGTCGTCGAGGCTGCCGTTGAAGTACGTCTGCGAGTCGGCCCGGTCATAACGGTAGTTCATGCCGCTGAGCAGGCGCAGGCTGTCTGTCAGGCTCAGGGTGTCCTGGATTTCCAGGTCGTAGCGGGTTTCGCGGGTGCTCTGGTCGACGTCGCCGCACACTTGCTGCATGCCACCGTTCTCCCACTGCTGCTGCACTTTCTGCAAAAGCCCTTTCAGGGTGGGGTCGTCGGTGGAAAGGGGGGCGCCAGTGGCGATGCCGCGTGCCACTTTTTCGGCGAAATCAGGGTTCATTTGCCAGAGCTGGGTCAGTTCGGGGCTGAACGACTGCAATGCATCACAGGCGCGCCACACCTGCTGGCGGTCAAAGTGTTGCGCCGAACCCTGGATATAGAGGCTGTGCTCGGCGCTGAAATCCTTGGTCCAGCGCAATGAGCCGGCATAGTCCTTGGCATTGACGTCTGCGTTGTCGCCGGCCTCGTACCTGGCGAATACTGGCTGATAGGTATAGGGCCGCTGGTTGCTGCCTTCCTTCGCCGCCAGTTGCCATTCCAGGGTCTGGTCCACTGCCAGGTTGTGGCTGGCGCTGAGGTTGAAGCGGGTGAGCCTGCGGCTGTCGCGGTAGTCCTGGCCAAACTGGTTTTTGTCGAAACCATCGTCCTGCTGGCCGGACAGCGACAGGCGCATGTCGCCGCCGTCCCAGCCAAAGCCGTGGCTGGCGTAGAAGTCGTTGATACCATCCTGGCCGCGGGTCACCTTCAGCCGCGTGCCATGGCTGTCGGCAGGGTTGCGGGTGAGGATGTTGACCACCGCCATCAGCGCGTTGGCGCCGTAGCTGACGGTGTTCGGGCCGCGGAACACTTCGATGCGCTCGATATCCTCCATGGCCAGAGGGATGTCGCTCCAGTCCACGGTGGCCAGGCCCGCGCGGTACACCGAGCGGCCATCGATCAGTACCTGCATGCGGCGTGCGTCGTTGACGTTGCTGCCGTGGTAGTTGACCGTGGGTTGGTTACCGGCACCGTAGCCAATCATCATGCCCGGTACCAGGCGCAGCAATTCGGGGATGTCGCGGGCGCCACTGGCACGGATCAGCTCGCTGTCGAGCACGGTCATGCTACCCGGGACTGCCGCCGGGGATTGTTTCAGGCGTGTGGCAGTCAGAACCTGGGGCAGGTCGGTGTTGTCGATGAACAGGTCGTCGGCCACAGCCGGGCTGCCGAGCAGAGCGGTCAGTATGAGCAGGCGCGGGTACGGGGGCGTGCCAGGGAACACGGGGCGGCCTTGTATCAGGATTGAAACAGGCATGGTAACTGACCGTGGCGCATTTGCCAGTGACCTGGAGTGGTTTTGCAATGTGTCTGACTTGACGCTTTCATGGGGGCGAAAATCGAGCGCCGCCCGCGCGGCGCATCGCGAGCAAGCTCGCTCCTACATTTGTTGCAACGTGGCCATGACAGTGTCATCTGCGTTGCAAGCCTTGGCGCATGGCAGGCGAGCCGTATAATGGCGGGGTCGCCACTTAATTTTTGGCTTTAACGGATTGGATATGACTGAACAGCAACCTGTTGCAGTTCTGGGAGGCGGCAGCTTTGGCACCGCCGTGGCGAACCTGCTGGCGGAAAACGGTGTGCCGGTGCGTCAATGGATGCGCGACCCGGCGCAAGCCGAGGCCATGCGCGTCAATCGAGAGAATCCGCGCTACCTCAAGGGCATCCGGCTGCACGATGGCGTCGAGCCGGTCAATGACCTGCTGGCGACCCTGCAGGCCAGCGAGCTGATTTTCGTTGCCCTGCCGTCGAGCGCCCTGCGCAGCGTGCTGGCGCCCCATGCCGAGCTGCTGCGCGGCAAGGGCCTGGTCAGCCTGACCAAGGGCATCGAAGCGCAAAGCTTCAAGCTGATGAGCCAGATCCTTGAAGAAATTGCCCCCGAAGCGCGTATTGGCGTGTTATCGGGCCCTAACCTTGCCCGCGAAATCGCCGAGCATGCGCTGACTGCAACGGTGGTTGCCAGCGAGGACGAAAAACTCTGCAAGCAGGTGCAGGCTGTGCTGCATGGGCGCACGTTCCGTGTCTATGCCAGCGCTGACCGCTTTGGTGTCGAGCTGGGTGGCGCGTTGAAAAACGTCTACGCCATCATCGCCGGCATGGCCGTTGCGCTGGGCATGGGCGAGAACACCAAGAGCATGCTGATTACCCGTGCCTTGGCCGAAATGACCCGCTTTGCCGTCAGCCAGGGGGCCAACCCCATGACCTTCCTCGGCCTGGCCGGTGTCGGTGACCTGATCGTCACCTGTTCCTCGCCCAAGAGCCGCAACTATCAGGTTGGCTACGCGCTGGGGCAGGGCCAAAGCCTGGAAGAGGCGGTCAACCGCCTGGGCGAGGTGGCCGAAGGCGTCAATACCATCAAGGTGCTCAAGGCCAAAGCCCAGGAAGTGCAGGTCTACATGCCGCTGGTGGCGGGCCTGCATGCCATCCTGTTCGAAGGCCGCACGCTGAACCAGGTGATCGAGCACCTGATGCGCGCCGAACCCAAGACCGATGTCGATTTCATTTCCATCAGCGGTTTCAACTGAGCCTTTGGCGGCTCTGACACGAGCAAGGAGCGACACATGAACGATACGCCCGAACGCGCCCAGCGCGAGTCGATCATCCTGCGGGTGCTGTGGATGCTGGTGTTCCTGGTGGTCTGGCAACTGGCCGAACTGTTGTTGGGCGGGCTGGTGCTGGTGCAGCTGATCTACCGTCTGGTGTACGGCGCACCCAGCGCCAGCCTGATGAACTTCGGCGACAGCCTGAGCCAGTTCCTGGCGCAGATCGGCCGCTTTGGCAGCTTCCACAGCGACCAGAAGCCATGGCCGTTCTCTGACTGGCCTGCGCCGCGCGCGCCGGAAGGTGAAGCCGCGCATGCCGTGGCGCCGGCCCCGCATCCGGTACGTGACGAGGAGCCCAAGCTGTGAAGCTGTGGGTACTGCGCCACGGCGAGGCGGAGCCACGGGCCAACACAGATGCCGAACGCCGTTTGACTGCCCATGGCCGCGAGCAGGTGCTGCACAGCGCTGCTCGCCTGCTCGGGCAGCCGTTGCAGGCAATTATTGCCAGCCCCTACGTACGCGCCCAGCAAACGGCGGCGCTGGTGCATGACACGCTGGGCTTCGGCGAGCCGGTGCGTACCGTGCCCTGGCTGACCCCGGAAAGTGACGTGCAGCAGGTGATCGGTGAAATCGAGCGGCTGGGCCTGGAGCATGTACTGCTGGTCAGCCACCAGCCGCTGGTGGGGACCTTGGTCGGGGCGCTGGAGCATGGCCATCAGCAACATCCTGCAGCCATGAGCACCGCCAGCCTGGCGGAACTGGAAGGGGATTGGCCGCTGGCTGGGCTGATGACCCTCAAAGGGATCAGTTATCCGGCTTGAAACCCTGAAACCGGTAAGGCAACTGGCATTTTTGTCAGTTGCCGCGGTGAGTGGCCCCTTGCTAGCGTTGCCTGAAAGCAAACAGGCAGGGAGCAGCGAATGAAGGGTGAGAGGGGGGCGTTGTTGAGCTCCGTGGATTTGCAACCTACCCTGGACATGGTTGAGCAAGGTGTCGCTCTGGACTTCGCCCGATACAGCCTGCTACGCGATTCGGCCGATGCCAAGCTCTATGGCCTGATGAAAACGGTCAACGCCAGCAGCGTGCTGAATGCTGCTGATAGAGAGAACAGTCTGCAGGACTTTCTTATCCTTCAAGATACCTGCCAGCGGGTGTCTCATTTGCTGCAAACCAGTTGCCTGGCTCTGCGTCGCCTTCAGCTTGACTATAAGGACCAGCGCCTGGCCCGCGAAGCGCTGGAAAGCCAGCTGGCCTACATGCAAGCCTGCCTGCGCCGTTCACTGGCCAGTTTCGACCGGTCGGCGTGACCTGATAGCCCTCGCCGATGACCTTTCCGGACGTTGCCGAACGGCGCGCCGATGCCGACAATGAGCCATCATCCTCCGTCCGGACCAGGCGCCATGCCGCAGCAGATCTTCTTCGCCCATGCCAACGGTTTCCCCTCGGCTACCTATGGCAAGCTGTTCGCTGCCCTGGCGCCGGACTACCAGGTGCAGCACCTGGCCCAGCATGGGCACGATCCACGCTTTCCGGTGAATGACAACTGGCAGAGCCTGGTCGATGAACTGTTGCACCACCTGGCGCAACAGGACCAGCCGGTCTGGGGTGTCGGCCACTCGCTGGGTGGCGTATTGCACCTGCATGCTGCCTTGCGCTGCCCCGAGTACTACCGTGGCGTGGTGATGCTCGACTCGCCGGTACTCACCCGCGCCGATCAATGGCTGCTGCGCACCGCCAAGCGCTTTGGCTTCATCGACCGTATCACCCCGGCCGGGCGCACGTTGGGGCGCCGCGAAACGTTCAATGACCGCGACAGCGCCCGGGACTATTTCGCCGGCAAGTCACTGTTCCGCCATTTCGATCCCGACTGCCTCGACGCTTATGTCGAACACGGCTTGCAGGCGGCAGAGCAGGGCCTGCAGCTACGCTTCGACCCGGCTACCGAAATCAGCATCTACCGCAGCATCCCGCATACCAGCCCGGCGCCCGCGCGGCAGTTGCAGGTGCCGCTGGCCATGGTGTGCGGCGACCGTAGCAATGTCATTCGCCGTCACCACACCCTGGCCGTACGGGGCATGCCCCAGGGTGAATACCACAGCGTGCAGGGCGGGCACATGTTCCCGCTGGAGCGCCCTGCAGACACCGCCAGCCTGATCAAGGGCCTGTTCGACCGCTGGAGTCAGGCATGAGCGCACACGTCGAAGAAATCCGCCTGAGCCTGGGCCATATCGAGCTGGCCGCGCACCTGTTTGGCCCCGAGGACGGGCTGCCAGTGATTGCTCTGCATGGCTGGCTGGACAACGCCAACAGCTTCGCCCGCCTGGCGCCGCAACTCAAAGGCCTGCGCATCGTCGCCCTGGACCTGGCCGGGCACGGTTACTCCGAACACCGCCCGCCTGGCGCCGGTTATGCCTTGGCCGACTATGCCCATGATGTGCTGCGGGTGGCCGAGCAGCTCGGTTGGCAGCGTTTTGCACTGTTGGGGCATTCGCTTGGGGCAATCATTTCGGTGCAGCTGGCTGGCGCCTTGCCCGACCGGGTCAGCCGTCTGGCGTTGATCGACGGCGTCATCCCGCCGACCGGTGCCGAGCAGGATGCAGGCGAACGTTTGGGGATGGCACTGCAGGCCCAGCTGCGGCTGGACGGCAAGCGCAAGTCGGTGTACGCCACGCTGGAAGACGGTGTGCATGCCCGGATGAAAGGCATGGTCGCGGTCAGCCGCGAGGCTGCCGAACTGCTGGCCCAGCGTGGCCTCATGCCGGTGCCGGGCGGTTACAGCTGGCGCAGTGACAGCCGCCTGACCTTGCCATCGCCAGTCCGCCTGAGCGAAGCGCAGGCCATGGCCTATGTGCGCAGGGTGAATTGCCCGGCGCAGCTAGTGGTCGCCGCCGACGGCATGCTGGTGCGCCACACCGCGTTGCTGGAGCAGCTACCCTTTGAGCAGGTGACGCTGCCCGGTGGCCATCACCTGCACCTGAACGATGAGCAGGGCGCGGCCCTTGTCGCAGACTGTTTCAATCGCTTCTTTGGCTTTGCTTGACTTGCACCGGACAACTGTCGAGGCTTGGCGGGTTGAACAGGGAGACAACCATGCAACTGCCAGACATCCTGGAGCTTCATTTCGGCGCACGGCGCCGCCTGGGTCGCCAATGAGCGCGCCCGTTTCCATTCGTACTGCCCTGGCCGCTTGCCTGATGCTCGCCAGCCCCGTGATGTGGGCCGGCAGTTTACCGGTGCCGGTGGACGCCAAGGTCGTCGACCAGCGTCCGGCCGTGGAGCAGGAACGCGTCTACCCGATGGGCCCGCTGCGCAAGATCAGCGGCCGCCTGCGGGTCGAAGACAAGGTCGAAAGCCGTGGCCAGGTCAGCTCGGTCACTTACGAACTGCCGGTCGAACGCACCGCCCGCGAAGCCTTCACCACTGCCCGTGAAGAACTGCAGCGCGACGGTGGTTACCCGTTGTTCTGGTGCCAGGGCCGCGATTGCGGCGAGGCCAGCCTGTGGGCCAATGATGTGTTTGCCAATGCCCGCCTGAACGGTGGTGACGAGCAGCAGGCCTTCATCTTGCTGCGTCGCTCGGCGGAAGAGGCCGACACCCTGGTCGCGCTGTACAGCGTTACCCGGGGCAACCGCCGCGCCTACCTGCATGTGGAAGAGTTCGTCGCCGGCAACCCGTTGGGCGAACTGCTGCCGACCGCTGCCACGGTGCTGCGCGAAATGCGCGACACCGGCAAGCTCGACTACCCTGACCTGGCTGCGCCGCAAGACACCTGGGTGAATTTGCTGGCCCGCAGCCTGAACCTGGACAGCACCCTGCGTGCCAGCCTCAGTGGCGCTCAGGCCGAAGCCTGGCGTGAGGCGCTGGTCAAGGCAGGGGTGCGCAATGGCCGCCTTGAAGTCGGTAGCGCGCCCACCGACGGCCTGCACCTTGAACTGATCCGTTGAACGAGCGCCGCCATGGTTAACAATGATCGCCTGCTGGTCCAGATTCTGCTGTTGGCGTTGCTGGGGGCCGGCCTGTGGGTGATGGCACCGTTCATCTCGGCGTTGCTGTGGGGGGCCATCCTGGCGTTTGCCAGCTGGCCGTTGATGCGCTTGCTCACGCGTGTGCTGGGCGGGCGCGAAACCTTGGCGGCCAGCCTGTTGACCACCGCCTGGATCCTGATTGTGGCATTGCCGCTGGTGTGGCTGGGGTTCAACCTGGCCGATCATATTCGCGATGCCACGGCGTTCGTGCGCGACGTGCAGGTGGACGGTTTGCCCGATGCACCGGCCTGGTTGGGGGGCATACCGTTCGTTGGCGAGCGCCTGGTCAACTGGTGGCAATCGCTGGACCAGCAGGGCGCGGCCTTGCTGGCATCGGCCAAGCCTTACTTCGGGCAGGTGGGCAACTGGTTGCTGGCGCGCAGTGCGCAGATCGGCAGCGGTGTGCTGGAACTGACCCTTAGCCTGGTGTTCGTGTTCTTCTTCTACCGCGACGGCCCGCGCCTGTCGGCGTTCGTACTGCGCTTGCTGCACCGCCTGATGGGTGACCGCGCCGAGTACTACCTGGAGTTGGTGGCGGGCACCGTTCAGCGGGTGGTGAACGGGGTGATTGGCACAGCGGCTGCGCAGGGTTTGCTGGCACTGATCGGCTTCCTGATTGCCGGTGTGCCGGGTGCCATCGTGCTGGGCCTGGTGACCTTCATGCTCAGCCTGATCCCCATGGGCCCACCACTGGCCTGGATCCCGGCCACGGCCTGGCTGGTGTGGAAGGGCGAGTACGGCATGGCGGTGTTCCTGGGCATCTGGGGCACCTTTGTCATCAGCGGCGTGGACAACGTGCTCAAGCCGTACCTGATCAGCCGTGGCGGTAACCTGCCACTGGTGATCGTGCTGTTGGGTGTGTTCGGTGGATTGCTTGCCTTTGGCTTCATTGGCCTGTTCATCGGGCCGACCTTGCTGGCGGTCGGGTACAGCCTGCTGCTGGACTGGAGCCGTAACGCTGCGCAGCAACCGCCCCAACAGTAAGCCTGTAAGGGCCTCTTCGCGGGCACGCCCGCTCCCACAGGTAATGCACATTCTTCCAGGCCTGTGTTGTTCCTGTGGGAGCGGGCGTGCCCGCGAAGAGGCCGGTACAGGCAACGCTTAACCCTGATTTTTACGCTTTCTTTATACCCACCCCCATCCCCCGATCTCGCCCCTTTACGCCCCTCCCTCAGACAATTTCCCCATAGCGGCACACGCCGCACCACGGGGAGAACCACTCATGAACATGCTCGACGGGCTGTCACTGCTGCTGGCAGTGGCCTTGGCGTTTTATCTGCTGGTGGCGCTGCTGCGCGCCGATCGCAGTTAAGGAGCGGCCATGCACAGTTACGATTTCGCCTTGCTGCTGGCGTTCTTCGCCATCGTGCTGTTACCGGCACCCTGGCTCGGGCGGTTCTACTACAGGGTCATGGAAGGCCAGCGCACCTGGCTGTCGCCGCTGCTGAGCCCGGTCGAGCAGGCCTGCTACCGGCTAGCGGGCGTGAACGCCAGCCAGGAGCAGAGCTGGCGGCAATACACCCTGGCGCTACTGGCCTTCAACCTGGCCGGATTCCTGCTGCTGTTCGCCGTGTTGCTGTTGCAGGGTTACCTGCCGCTCAACCCGCAGCACCTGCCCGGCCAGGAGTGGTCGCTGGCGTTCAACACCGCCGTCAGCTTCGTCACCAACACCAACTGGCAGGCCTACAGTGGTGAGGCATCGGTCAGCTACCTCAGCCAGATGCTTGGCCTGACCGTACAGAACTTTGTCAGTGCCGCCACCGGCCTGGCCGTGCTGGTCGCGTTGTGTCGCGGCATTGCCCGGCGCAGTGCAACGACGCTGGGCAATTTCTGGGTCGACATGACCCGCGCCACCCTCTATGGCTTGCTGCCGCTGTGCCTGCTGCTGGCGCTGCTGCTGGTGTGGCAGGGCGTGCCGCAGACCTTTGCCGACTACGCTCATGCGCTGACCCTGCAAGGAACTGACCAGACCATTCCGCTGGGGCCGGCCGCCAGCCAGATCGCCATCAAGCAACTGGGTACCAATGGCGGTGGCTTCTTCGGCGTCAACTCGGCGCACCCGTTCGAAAACCCCACGGCCTGGAGCAACCTGTTCGAGGTGGCGTCGATCATCCTCATTCCGGTGGCGTTGGTGTTCACGTTCGGCCACTACGTGAAGGACCTGCGTCAGAGCCGTGCGATCCTCGCCTGCATGCTTGCCCTGTTCCTGATTGGCGGCAGCACCGCGCTGTGGTCCGAGTACCAGCCCAACCCGGCGCTGGAAAGCACCCAGGTGCAACAGGCGGCCCCCTTGGAAGGCAAGGAAAGCCGGTTTGGCACCACCGGTTCGGTGTTGTGGACGGTCACCACCACTGCAGCCTCCAACGGCTCGGTCAATGCCATGCACGATAGCCTCAACCCGCTGACTGGCATGGTGGCGATGGTCAACATGATGGTGGGCGAGGTGATTTTCGGCGGCGTCGGCGCCGGGCTGTACGGGATGCTGCTGTTCGTGCTGATCGCGGTGTTCCTGGCCGGGCTGATGATTGGCCGCACCCCGGAATACCTGGGCAAGAAGCTGCAAGCCCGTGAGGTGCAGTTGCTGGTGGCAACCCTGCTGGTGATGCCGGTCGGCGTGCTGGTGCTGGGCGCTATCGCCGCCAGCCTGCCTGGCCCGGCGGGTGCGGTCAGCAACCCGGGGGCGCATGGTTTCAGCCAGCTGCTGTACGCCTACACCTCGGGTACGGCCAACAATGGCTCGGCCTTCGCCGGCTTCGGTGCCAACACGGTGTACCACAACCTGATGATCGGCCTGGCCATGCTCATCGGCCGCTTCGGCTACATCCTGCCGATCCTGGCCTTGGCTGGCAGCCTGGCAGCGAAGAAAAGCGCACCGCAGGGGCAGAACAGCTTCCCCACCCACGGCCCGTTGTTCACCGGCCTGCTGCTGGTGACCATCCTGCTGGTGGGTGGCCTTACCTTCCTGCCGACCCTGGCCCTGGGGCCAATCGCCGAACACCTGAGCCTGGGTTTCTGAGGACTGACCATGAACATGCCCATTCCTGAAGTTAAAGCGCGGCACACCGCCAAGGACCAGACTCGCTTCGCCGCGCTGTGGCGTCCGGCGCTGGTGCAGGCGTTCGTCAAGCTCGACCCGCGCCAGCTCAAACGTTCGCCGGTGATGCTGGTGGTGGCCCTGACCGCGGTGCTGACCACTGTGCTGTGCTTCGCCCCCGGCAGTGGCGTGAGTACCGGCGTTGCCGTGCAAATCGCCCTGTGGCTGTGGTTTACCGTGCTGTTCGCCAACTTTGCCGAGGCGCTGGCCGAAGGCCGTGGCAAGGCCCGCGCCGACAGCCTCAAGGCGGGGAGCCAAGGCTTGACCGCCCAGCGTCGCAAGCGTGATGGCAGCTACGAAACCATTGCAGCCAGCGCGTTGCGCAAAGATGACGTAGTGCGCGTAGTCGCTGGCGAAATGATCCCCGGCGACGGCGAGGTGCTGGAAGGTATCGCGGCGGTCAACGAGGCCGCCATTACCGGTGAGTCTGCCCCCGTGATCCGCGAATCCGGCGGCGACCGCTCGGCCGTGACTGGCAATACCCGGCTGGTCTCCGACTGGCTGTTGATCCGTATCACCAGCAACCCGGGCGAATCGACCCTCGACCGCATGATTGCCTTGGTCGAAGGCGCCAAGCGCCAGAAAACGCCGAACGAGATTGCCCTCGACATCCTGTTGATCGGCCTGACGCTGATCTTCCTGATCGTGGTGGTGACCCTGCAGCCGTTCGCCCATTTCGCGGGTGGCAGCCTGCCGCTGATCTTCCTGGCCGCGCTGCTGGTGACGCTGATCCCTACCACCATCGGCGGCCTGCTGTCGGCCATCGGCATCGCTGGCATGGACCGCCTGGTGCGCTTGAACGTTATCGCCCGTTCCGGCCGGGCGGTGGAAGCAGCCGGTGATGTGCATACGCTGATGCTCGACAAGACCGGCACCATCACCTTTGGCAACCGCCGCTGCAGCGCGCTGCATGCTGCACCAGGCATCACCGCCAAGGAATTGGGCGAGGGCGCACTGCTGGCCTCGTTGGCCGATGACACCGCCGAAGGCAAGTCGATTGTCGAGTACCTGCGCCAACTGCATGACTTTATCGAACCGGCTGCCGGGCAGTTCGAGGCCGTGGCCTTCAGTGCCGAGACACGTCTGTCGGGTATCGACTTCCAGCAGCACCGCTACCGCAAGGGCGCCGTCGATGCGGTACTGGCGTTCGTCGGCATGCAACGGCTGGAAGTGCCCCCGGCGCTGGCCCGCGAAGTGGAGCGCATCGCCCAGAGCGGCGGCACACCGCTGCTGGTGTGCATCGACAAGCGCCTGCTTGGCGTAATCCACCTCAAGGACGTGGTCAAGCCGGGTATCCGCGAGCGCTTCGCCGAGTTGCGCAAACTGGGTATTCGCACGGTGATGGTGACCGGCGACAACCCGCTTACCGCCGCCGCCATCGCAGCCGAAGCGGGGGTGGATGACGTACTGGCCGAGGCCACCCCTGAGAAGAAACTGGCGCGTATTCGCCAGGAGCAGAACGACGGCCGCCTGGTGGCCATGTGCGGCGACGGTGCCAACGACGCCCCGGCACTGGCGCAGGCCGATGTGGGCATGGCCATGAACGACGGCACCCAGGCCGCGCGTGAGGCGGCCAACATGGTCGATCTGGACAGCGACCCGACCAAGCTGCTGGACGTGGTGCAGGTAGGTAAAGAGCTGCTGGTCACCCGTGGCGCACTGACCACCTTCTCCATCGCCAACGACGTGGCCAAGTACTTCGCCATCCTGCCGGCGCTGTTCGCCGCCATCTACCCACAGCTGGGCGTGCTCAACCTGATGCACCTGGCCAGCCCGCAGAGCGCGATCCTGTCGGCCATCGTGTTCAACGCGCTGATCATCATCGCGCTGATCCCGCTGGCGCTGCGTGGTGTGCGGGTGCAGGCGGCCAGTGCGGCGCATCTGTTGCGGCGCAACCTGCTGATCTACGGGCTGGGCGGCATTGTGGTGCCGTTTGCCGGGATCAAGCTGATCGACCTGCTGCTCAATGCCCTGAACCTGGTCTGAGGAGGCCGCCATGAATGCTTATGTACGCCCGGCGTTGAGCCTGGCTTTGTTGATGACGCTGGTGACGGGGGCGCTGTATCCGCTGGCGGTGACGGGCATTGCCCAGGTCGCTTTCCCGGAACAGGCCAATGGCAGCCTGGTGCGCGATGACCAGGGCCAGGTGCGTGGTTCGGCGCTGATCGCCCAGGAATTCAAGGGTGACGGCTGGTTCCATGCGCGGCCTTCGGCGGGCGCTTACGCCACGGTGGCCAGCGGTGCCAGCAACCTGTCGCCGAGTAACCCGGCGCTGGCCGAGCGGGTCAAGGGGGACGCCGCAACGCTCTACCGGGCGCAGCAGGGGCCGGTGCCGCAGGCGTTGCTGACCACCTCGGGTAGCGGCCTCGACCCACACCTGCCGCCAGAGGCCGTGGCTTATCAGGTTCCACGCGTGGCAGCAGTGCGGCAAATGCCGGTGGAGCGCTTGCAAGCCTTGGTGGAAGAGGCCACCCTCCACCCATTGATCGGCCCGCCGGTGGTCAATGTGCTGGCGCTGAACCAGGCACTGGAGCAATTGAGCCACTGATGTTGGGGCCGCTCTGCGGCCCATCGCCGGCAAGCCAGCTCCCACAG
This sequence comes from Pseudomonas sp. LLC-1, assembly GCF_002992185.1. Taxonomy (NCBI): domain Bacteria; kingdom Pseudomonadati; phylum Pseudomonadota; class Gammaproteobacteria; order Pseudomonadales; family Pseudomonadaceae; genus Pseudomonas; species Pseudomonas sp. LLC-1. Next base: position 82,197 of record NZ_LUVY01000012.1, read on the forward strand.
GTACTGCACATGACTTTAGGTTGCTGCGGTCGAGGTGGGAGCTGGCTTGCCGGCGATGGCCTGCGAAGCAGGCCCTTTGGTCGACCGTCGCAGATTCTGAAGGATGAGACATGAGTGATTCCGCCCGCGCCGATGCGCTGCTGGCTAACCTCCCTCGTACAGGCCGGGGCCGGCTCAAGGTCTTCCTCGGCGCCGCCCCCGGCGTCGGCAAAACCTTTGCCATGCTCCAGGCCGCCCACGCCCAGCAACGCCAGGGTGTTCAGGTGCTGGCGGGGGTTGTCGAAACCCACGGCCGCGCCGAAACCGAGGCGTTGCTCGCCGGCCTTCAGCAGCAACCCCTGCTGCGCAGCCAGTACCGTGGGGTCACGCTTGAAGAAATGGACCTCGACGGCCTGCTCAAGGTCGCGCCAACACTGGCCCTGGTCGACGAACTGGCCCACACCAATGCCCCCGGCAGCCGGCACGCCAAGCGCTGGCAGGACGTGCAGGAATTGCTGGCCGCCGGCATCGACGTGTACACCACGGTCAACGTCCAGCACCTGGAAAGCCTCAACGACAAGGTGCGCGACATTACCGGCGTGCTCGTACGCGAAACCCTGCCGGACTGGGTGTTGCAGGAAGCCTTCGAACTGGTGCTGATCGACCTGCCACCGCGTGAGCTGCTCGAACGCCTGCGCGAAGGCAAGGTGTACGTACCGGAGCAGGCGCGGGCCGCGATCGACGCGTACTTCTCGCAAACCAACCTGACCGCGCTGCGCGAACTGGCCATGCAGACTGCCGCCGCGCAGGTCGATGCCGACCTGGCCCATGGCTATCGCCAGCGCGGCCAGGAGGCCCCGGCGTTGCGTGGTCGGCTGCTGGTGGGCGTGGATGGCGACGACCAGGCCGAGCGCCTGGTGCGTCATGCCAGCCGCGTGGCCCAGCGCCGCCACCTGCCCTGGAGCATGGTGCATGTGGACAACGGCCGCCTGCGTGACGAAACCGCCCGCCATCGCCTGCAGGCCGCGCAGCAACTGGCCGAGCGCCTGGGCGGGGAGGTGGTGCTGCTGCGTGCCGGCGAAGTGGCGCGCACGTTGATCCAGCATGCCGCCGAACGACGGGCCAGCCTGGTGCTGGTCGGGCAGTCCCGCGACCGACTGCGCCGGCGCCTGTTCGGTGCCGGGGTGGCTGCGCGGCTGTTGCGTGAGAGCCATGGCCTGGAAATCAACGTGCTGGACCGCGATGTGCAGCCGCAAGCGCCGCGTTCGGCGGTGCGGCGGGTGTGGGTGTGGCGGCATTACCTGCTGGCGCTACTGGCCACCGTCATGGCAGCAGGCCTGTCCTGGGCGGTGTCGAGTGTGCTGGCGTTGCCAAACATTTCGCTGGTGTTCCTGGCGGCGGTGTTGCTGGTGGCGGTACGCAGCAGCCTGGGGCCTGCGCTGGCCTGTGCTGCGTTGTCGTTCCTGACTTACGATTTCCTGTTCATTCCGCCCAATTTCTCGTTCAGCATCCAGCGTGAAGAAGATGTGCTGACCCTGGTGTTCTTCCTGCTGATGGCCGCGCTAACCGGCAACCTGGCCGCCCGCCAGCGTCGCCAGCTGCAGGCGCTGCGCGAGACCCAGGCGCAGACCAGCCAGTTGCTCGACCTGTCGCGCCGGCTGACGGTGGCCACAGACCGCCAGGCCGTCTTCAATGCCGCCGGCCAGCATCTGGATGGCTGGCAAGATATGCAGGTGTGCCTGCTGGAGCGCAACGCCGAAGGCCAGCTGCAAGTGGCCAGTGGTGAAGCCAACGCCTTTAGCGACAACGAACGCGCCGCCGCGCAATGGGCCTGGCAGCATGGCCAGGCCGCCGGCCATGGCAGTGACACCCTGCCCAATGGCCGCTGGTGGTGGTGGCCGCTGGCGGTAGACGAACAACCCCTGGCGCTGCTCGGTGTACGCCCGCGTTCCGGCCAGCCGCTCAGCGACCCGCGCCGGCGCCTGCTCACCGCCCTTGGCCAGCCGCTGGCACAGGCATTGGCCCGCGCCCGCCTGGCCGAGCAACTGGAGGCCGCACGCCTGCATGGCGAAACCGAGCAGTTGCGCAGTGCCTTGCTGGCGTCCGTTTCCCACGACTTGCGCACGCCGTTGACCGCCATGCGTGGCAGCATCGACAGCCTGCTGGCGTTGGGCGAGGCCATCCCGCCTGAAGACCGCCGTGAGCTGTTGGAAGGCACCCGCAACGAGGCCGAGCGCCTCGACCGCTACATCCAGAACCTGTTGGACATGACCCGCCTGGGCCACGGCGGCCTCAAGCTGGCACGCGACTGGGTGGCTCCGGGCGACATCGCTGGCAGTGCGCTCAACCGCCTGCGTGTAGTGCTTGCCCCGTTGCGTGTGCACACTGACGTGCCGGCCGAGCTGCCGCTGCTGTTCGTGCATGCAGCGCTGATCGAGCAGGCGCTGGTCAATGTGCTGGAAAACGCGGCACGGTTCTCGCCGGCCAATGGTCGGCTTGAACTCCACGTATCGGTGCAGGACATGCAGTTGCGTTTTGCCGTCCTTGACCAAGGCCCCGGCATTCCGGTGGCCGACCGCGAGAAGATCTTCGACATGTTCTACACCGCCGCCCGTGGTGACCGTGGCGGGCAGGGTACCGGCCTGGGCCTGGCCATCTGCCAGGGCATGATCGGCGCCCATGGCGGGCAGATTCTGGTAGGCGAAGGCATCGATGGCCAGGGCACCGGCATCACTCTATGCTTGCCACTGCCCCCTCAACCTGAAGCCGAAAGCGAAACCCCATGAGCCAGTCCGCCACCCTGTTGGTCATCGACGATGAACCGCAGATTCGCAAGTTCCTGCGCATCAGCCTGGCCTCCCAGGGCTACAAGGTGATCGAAGCCGCAACCGGTGAGGAAGGGCTCGCTCAGGCCGCATTGGGCAAGCCGGACCTGGTGGTGCTCGACCTGGGCCTGCCGGACATGGACGGCCAGCAGGTGCTGCGTGAGCTGCGCGAGTGGAGTGCGGTGCCGGTGATGGTGTTGTCGGTGCGCGCCAGTGAGGTCCAGAAGGTGGATGCGCTGGATGGCGGGGCGAACGACTATGTGACCAAGCCGTTCGGCATCCAGGAGTTCTTGGCGCGGGTGCGTGCCCTGCTGCGCCAGGTGCCGCAGACCGGGGGTTCGGAGGTGGCGGCCAGCTTCGGGCCGTTGACCGTGGATTTTGCCTTCCGCCGGGTGATGCTGGAGGGCGTCGAGGTGGCGCTGACGCGCAAGGAGTATGCCTTGCTGGCGCTGTTGGCCGGGCATCCGGGGCGGGTGATTACCCAGCAGCAGTTGCTCAAGGACATCTGGGGGCCTACCCATGTGGAAGACACCCATTACTTGCGGATCGTGGTCGGGCATCTGCGCCAGAAGCTGGGGGACGACCCCACGGCACCTCGCTTTATCATTACCGAGGCGGGCGTGGGGTACAGGTTGGTGGCGCCGGTGTTTGGGGGTAAACCTTGATGCCAGCCAGTTAAGCAATTTGGGCCGCTTTGCGGCCCATCGCCGGCAAGCCAGCTCCCACAAGTACTGTGCAGACCTTAAGCATGGCGCGGTCCTTGTGGGAGCTGGCTTGCCGGCGATGGGCTGCGCAGCAGCCCCAAAGCTTGTAACTGGCTCGATAGGGGCCGATAGCTGGCAGGGGACTCAACCCAGCTCATTCACTGCACGCCAAGCCTCATCAATGGCCGCATGCGCATAGGCCTCCCAGGCTGCATCGGAGTTGGCGATGGCAACATTGCCGACCTTCTGGCGGGCCAGGTTCATCAGTTTCTCACTCGCTTCCTGGTCATCGAACAGGCTGTTGGCAAAGTACGAGTAACCGTGCGGCCAACGGTTGATGGTGATGGCCTGCACATCCTTGTTGTAGTCGAAGCCGGCCGGGCCCAGCATGGCCTGCAGCTGATCACGCACCATGCCCTCCATGTCTTCGAAACTCATGGCGTAAAGCTTGCTGCGGCCAACGCTGGCCTGGCTGCGGGCATCCAGGCCCGCGTTGGGGGTAGTGGGTACATGGACCATGTGCAGGCCAATGGGTTGGGCTGGATCACGCGGATGGCGGTAGCCGCCGATGTCCACCGGGTAGTCCAGTTTCACGCGGCTGTACGGTTGGTTCGGCGCATAGATTTCATGCACGCCCAGCTTCATGAAGCTCTGCCAGTTGCGAATGAGCACTTTGGTGTACACCAGCGGAAACTTCACGTTCTGCGCCAGCGCGTGGGCCTGTTCCTTGGAGAGGTCGCGTAGCAGGTAGGGGATCATCATGTTGTAGCAGGCCAGCACGCAGTGCTTGCTACGTACGCGGTGCAACTGGCCGGCCCGGCTGTAGCCTGTATCGACGCCGCCGTCACGGTTCTTCACGCTGACCACTGTGCTGTTCAGGCGCAGGCGGACCGGGTTTTGCGCAAGGTCCAGCCTGGCATAGTCGAAGGGAGCCAGGACAATGTCATTCATGTCGGTGCCGGGTGCCACACCTGGTATCAGGCTGCGCACCAGCAGCCGCGCCAGCGAGGCATTGCCGTCGGGGAAATGGTAGATGTAGGGTTCTTCCATCTCCGCTTTCAGTTCTTCGCTGACGGGCGGCAGGCCCATGGCGGCAAAACCGGGGAAGCCCACGCCGTATGCGTCGGCGGCGGCCACGGCGTCGATGCTCAGGGCTGAAAAGTCATTGGTGCGGCTGAGGAAGTAGCGAGTGGCGGCTTCACTCAGGCCCACATCCTTGCGCAGGAAATCCTGATAGCTGGTCTTGGCCAGGTAGGCCTCTTTCTCTTCGATGCCCTTACCCTTCAGGTAGTCCCTCGGTGCTTCGTGCAGGTCGATCAATGCCTGGCGGTCGGCCTCGGGCAATGGGAAGTCGCCAATGAAGGCGCGCCAGCTGCGGGCATTGAGTTTGTCCGGGGCAATGTCGTCGGCGACCATCGGCGTGGGGTCACCGCTGACCATCCTGGCTTCGCCGAAGCCGGCTTTGTCGAAGAACACGCCACGGGACAGGCCGAGGTTGGGGTAGAAGTCCCGGTCGAAGGCGGTCTGGAAACGGTCCACATCGACGTTCAGTTGTTTGAGCAAGCCGTTCACTGTGGCGCTGTAGAGGTGCTTGGGTGACTGGAAGGCTTCGCTGCCGCCGTAACCGAGGATCATCTGGCCGCCCGCTTGGAACTCGTTGCGCTTGGCATGGCCGCCGAAGTCGTCGTGGTTCTCGATGATCAGCACGCGCGCCTTCGGGTGCTGCTGGCGGTAGAACCAGGCAGCGGACAGGCCGCTGATGCCGCCGCCCACCACGACCAGATCGTATTGCTCCTCCACCGCCAGGTTGTCGGTGTCGAATACCTTCTTCTCCCAGCCCATCTGGTGCCCGACCTCGAAGGCACCCGGGTGGCTGCCGCGCAGGCCGGTGAGGGCAGGGGGGTAGTAGCGGCCGGAGGGCGCGGCCTGGAGCAGTTGCAGCGGGGTGAGGCCTGCACCGATAGTGAGGGCTACGCCATTGAGAAAGTCGCGTCGGGTGATGGTCATGTCAGTGTCCTTACTGGTTAACCATGGTGGTGTTCGAAGCGTAGCTGCGCCTGCGTCAGGACCTCGGGGATTCTGTTTCAAAGCATTGGCGCATGGCGTCCAGATAGCGCCTTGCGCCCAGCCCGAGTGGCCGTGACTTGATCCAGATGATGTCTACCCACAAGCGCAAGCGGCTGGCCATGTTGTCGAAGCGCACCTCGGCCAGCGCACCTGAAGCAATCAGCGGCTCAACCAGCGGCTGCGGCAGGTAGGCCCAGCCCAGGCCGGACTGCACCAGGTCCAGCGTGGCCAGGTAGCTGTCGGTCAGCCAGATGCGCCGCGACAGCACCATGCGCGGGTCTGACCCGGTGGCCTTGCCCGAGGCCACGATGATCTGCCGTTGTTCGGCAAAGGCCTCTTCGGGCAACGGTGTGCCGCTGTTCTGCCCGGCGGGGTGGCGGGGGGATGCAACGGCCACCAGCAACTGGCTGCCGGCTTCCAGGAATGACTCACGCTCGTCGATACCGGGCCGCTCGAACACCAGCGCCAGTTGCACGCTGCCTTCATGCAGCAAGCGAACGGCTTCGGTCTGCGTCGCCGAGCGCACCTCGATTTCCAGGCTGGGGAACTCCTGGGCCAAAATTTCCAGTGGCTGGCTCCAGCGGCCGGTTTGCAGTTCGGGGGCCATGGCGATGGTCAGGCGCTTTTCCAGGCCCTTGTGCAGTTGCAGGGCCTGGGCGTCGAGCAGGTTGAGCTGGCAGATCACCTGCCTGGCTTGCGGCTCCAGCGCCAGGGCGGCGCTGGTGGGCAAGGCCTTGCGTGTGGCCCGGTCGAACAGCACCAGGTCCAGTTCTGCTTCCAGCTGGGCGACTGCCATACTCACTGCCGAGGGTACACGGCCCAGCTTGCGCGCAGCGGCGGAGAACGAGCCGGCATCGAGCACGGCGAGGAAGATTGCCAGGGAATCGCTGGAAAAGGCCATTGTCAGTAAACCTGATGATGATCATCTTTTATTGATAGAAACTATGAACATTAATGCACGTACAGGACAGTTCCCTCAATGGAGAAGAGCGTGCATAGACCAACCGCGTGGCATGTCACTCACTGGAGTGCAGACCCGTTCAGCCTCGGAGCCTACAGTGCGTTGTTGCCGGGCGGGACGCGGCAGCATCGAAGTGACCTGGGCCAAGTGCTGCATGAGCGCTTGGTCATCGCCGGAGAAGCTTGTGACACCCGCGCCCCGGCAATGACTCATGGTGCATGGAATGATGGGCAGCGCGCCGCAAAGGCTGCAATGGCGGCCGGGGCCCGCAAGGTGATCGTGATCGGTGCCGGTTGTGCGGGCCTGGCTGCGGCACAGCGTTTGCGGGGCCAGGGTATCGATTGCATTGTGCTGGAAGCACGAGGGCGTACAGGCGGGCGCACGCATACAGTCGAGCTGGGGAGTGTGAAGGCCGATGAAGGTGCGGCATGGCTTCAACATTTTGCTGAAAACCCATTGGCCGCCATTGCGCAGCGCCAGGGTTTGCCTTGCATCGAGACCGATTTCAGCCGCCCGCTAGCAGCTGCAAGTGACGGAGTGTTGCCAGATGTCGAAGGCGCCTGGGCTGCCTTCATCGAGCGCGTTGACCGGCAGTTGCCTTTGTCTGAGGCGATCAGCGGCTATATGGCCACACTGGACCCTGCTGGCGTACGGGCCACGCAGTTCGCCATTGATGCCAACCTTGTGCTGGAAGCGTGTTTGCCGGTGACGCAGCTGTCGGTCAGCGCGTTGGACGAAGAGGGCGTCGGGCATGGCGATCGCATGCTGCCTGGCGGCTACAGCGAGCTGGTCGATGTGTTGGCGCAAAACCTGGACATTCGATTGAACACACCGGTAACCCATATCGACTGGTCACGCGCAGGCGTCAGGGTGAATGATGAAACCTGCGACTTCTGCATTTGCACAGTCCCCGTAGGTGTGTTGAAAACGTTGCACTTCACCCCTGAGTTACCTGAAACCCAGCAACGCGCGCTGGCGCATTTGGGCATGGGCAAGCTGGAAAAGGTGATTTTGCAGTTCGATGAGCGCTGGTGGCCAAGTTCATCCTCCGGCTACCTGCGCTGGTATGACGTGCCTGCCAGTTGGGGTGAGTGGCTGGACCTGACCGATGCCGTGGGCAAGCCCACCGTCGCCGGGCTGATTGCCGCCGATGCAATTGCGCGTCAGTTCAGCGGGCGCACAGATGAGCAGATCGCGATGGCCGCGTGTGAGGCACTGGAGGCGTGGGCCGCCGCCATCGGGCCCACGCCTTGAAACTTACAAGCCTTCGGCCAGCACCCGGTCAATGCTGTCTACAAAGTAGTCCACGCTCGCCCGGGTGGTACACATTGGCGGCTTGATCTTGAGAATGTTCAGGTAGTCGCCGGTGGGTTGCATGAAGATGCCCAGCTCACGAAGGCGGTCGCACAGGGCCATGGTTTCTTCGGTGGCCGGCTCCAGCGTTTCGCGGTTGCGCACCAGCTCCAGCCCCAGGTAAAAGCCCGAGCCATGCGCCGCACCCGCCAGCGGGTGCTTGTCGACCAGCGCCTGCAGGCGGGCCTTGAAGTAGCGCCCGGTGTCGCGGGCGTTGTCCCACAGGCCTTCTTCCTGCATCACGTCCAGCACTGCCATGCCGATGCGGCAACTGACCGGGCTGCCGCCTGCCGAAGAGAAGAAGTAGCCCTCGGCTTCCAGCGCTTCGGCAATCTCGCGTCGGGTGATGACCACGCCCAGTGGCTGGCCGTTGCCCATGCCTTTGGCCATGGTGATGATGTCGGGTACTACGCCCTGCTCCTCGAAGCCCCAGAAGTATTCACCCAGGCGGCCATAACCGACCTGTACTTCATCGGCGATGCACACGCCGCCTCGGGCGCGGACCTTGGCATAGGCTTCGCGCAGGTAGCCCGCTGGCAACGAGATACCACCGGCATTGCCGTACACCGGTTCGCAGATGATGCCCGCCAGTTGGCGGCCACGGGCATCGAGGTCGGCCAGCTTGGCGTCGACGTCGCGCAGGTAGTCGGCGGCGCTGTCGGCACCGCGGAAGCGACCGCGGAAGGTGTTCGGCGCTTCGACCGGGTGTACCCAGTCCGGGCGGGTTTCCAGGGCCTGCGGGTTGTCGGCAATGGACGTGGAGATGGCGTCGGTGGCCACCGACCAGCCGTGGTAGGCCTCCAGCACGCTCAGCAAGTCACGCCCGCCGCTGTAGGCCCAGGCCAGGCGAATGGCCAGGTCGTTGGCCTCGGTGCCGCTGTTGACCATGAACACCCGGTCGAAGCCCTCGGGTGCCAGGTCGAGCAGGCGTTCGGAGAACTCGGTGATGGCCGCGTAGTGGAAGCGCGAGTTGGTGTTTAGCAGCGACCACTGCCGCGCCGACTCGGCGACCATGCGCGGGTGGCCGTGGCCCAGTACCGCGACGTTGTTGAGCATGTCCAGGTACGAGCGGCCCTGCATGTCGATCAGGTAGTTGCGCCAGCCGCGTTCGATGTGTGGCGGTTGCGCGTAGTAGTGCTTCTGCGAGCGGGCAAAGCTGGCGTCGCGGCGGGCCAGCAGGGCCTGTGGGTCGGGCAGCGGCTCGGCATCGCAGTCCAGGTCCAGCAGTGCGGCTGGCGACGGGCACAGGGCCAGCCAGGCGTCGGCTTGGGACGGGGTGGCGAAGAAGGGTGGCTGGATGTTGGGGGGCAGGCACAGCTGTACGCTGAGGAAACCGCAGCTATGGCCCAGCGACTGGCCTTTTTCCAGCGCCTGCCCATCGGCGGGTGCATCTTCCAGGCCCTGCAACCACAGGCTCCAGTGCGCGGTTCGCAGGCAGCCGCGCCCGTCGCCATGGCGTTGCCAAGTGCCGGCTTCGGGTGCTTGCACCTGGCTGCCGTTGGGCACATGCAGCTCAACGCCGAGGGCGCAGGTGGCGGGCTCTTCGGGCCGGTCGATATGGGTTTGCGACAGGCGATACTGCCCGTGCAGGGTGCAGGCCGGGGCCGTTTGCGCGCTCAGCAGGTGCTGGTCGAAACCGGGTTGCTCCCAGTTACCCGCTTCACAATGGCGGCTGAGCACACCCAGGTCGACCCGCGTGACTTCCTGCCCGGCCAGTTCGGGGAGCAGGGGGGCACAACGGTTCAAGTCTGGAACGTCGATCTGCACGCCAGCCGCCTGCAGGATGGCGGCCTCCATCAGCGCGAAAGGCACGGCAGTGGCGGTGTCGAAGATTTCCCACTCATGGGCCACGTTGTTGCGGGTGTACTGGTTGCCGGGGTCCACGGCCAGTTGCTGCGCACTGCTCAATACCAGTACAGCTGCCCGGTTGATCACCAGTGGCCACAGGGCTCGCAGTTCGGCCTCGGTCAGCGGGTTGAGCACCTGATAGGCGCTGATCGCCGGCAGGATGCGCAGCGGGTCGCCCTCGGCGTGGTGCAGCAATGCTGCGCAGGTCACTGACAGGTCGGCAATGCGCCAGGTGCGCATCAGGTCACCGAAGTCGATCACCCCTTGCAGTTGCCACTGGCGCTCACTGTCGCGCGCCCACACGGTGTTGTCGTCGGTGAGGTCCAGGTGCACGGCCTGGCTCGGCAGTCGATCAACCAGCGGCAGCAGGCGCTCGCTGGCCTGGCGGGTAGCCTGCTCGATGCGGGCGCGCTGGGCACTGTCTTGCAGCACTGGCAGCAGGTGATCGATCAGCGCTTCGGCATGTTGCGGGTCCCATTGCAGGGTGCGTACAAGGCCTGGGTGATCGAAGTCGGCCAGGGCCTTGTTCAGCTTTGCACAAAGCCTGCCCAGTTCAGCCATCAGGCGTGGCGGCATGTGCTTGAGGCGGGTCAACGGTTGGCCTTCGATGTAGTCGAGCAGGCGCAGGCGCAGGGGTTGCCCGTCGATGTCCAGCGCCAGCAAGCCTTCGCCATTGCGGGCTGGGCGCACTGCCGGTACCGGCAAGCCCTGTTCGTGCAGGTAGGCCAGTGCGGCGTGCTGTGCTTCCAGTTCAAGCTGGGCATAGCTGCCGTGGCAGGCCTTCAGCACATAGCGGCCTTGTGGTGACTCCACACGGAAGTTGAGGTCCTGCTGGCTACCCAGCGCCGTCAGGTCACCGTCGAGGCCATAGTGCGTCTGCAATACGGCGCGTGCCTGCGTTTCGCTGAGTGAGGGGCTGGGCAGGCCGGAACGGCTGATCAGCGTGGTCAGGGCAGGGGAGGCGGACGGGTGCTGTGGGCTGGACATGAGGCTCTACCGTTGCTGCTGGGAGTTGACGGTGGAGAATTTATGCCGCTTCTGGCTGATGATGAAAGACGATTGTTGTCAGTAATTCTGATAATGGCGCCAAATTATGGAAATTATTGGCAGCCAATAATTATTGGCCATTCATAAAACTGGATAAAACCGCTGCAAGCTTTCATTCCAGACCTGGGCGTAGTGAGTAAGCCAGCGTTAATCGCTGCAGTGTCGCGAGAGGGCCGCGTAGCGGCCCCCGGGTTTCAACTTCATTGCATGAATTGCTGGGGCCGCTTTGCGGCCCTTTCGCGACACAAGGCCGCTCCCACAGCGACCGCGTTAGCCTGTCATGCGTTGACGTGTTTCGTCATCGAGTGTGCGCCTTAGGGAAGCCAGGAATGGAATGGCATCCGTATAACGGCGGCCGTATTCCAGGTTGAACGCGTAGTCGAAGCCAGGCGGGTTATCGCCCTGGGTGTGCTGCAAGATGGTTTCGATCTTGTCGAGCGCCTTGACCACTTTGGCTTCGGGTGAGGTGGCCGCTTCGTACTCGTCGAACAAGGCAACGATGTTGTCCTGCAGCGATGGTTCCAGCGTTGATGTGATGGCTAGCAGGTCCTGCCGTTCACCCATTCCCTTGTCGGGCATGGCCTGAGCCTCGGGGGCGGGGACATCGCCATTCAAGGCCTCCCCAAGGTCATGGACAAGGCAAAGCTTCAGCACCTTGCAGATATCGACATCACCCAGGTCCTCTTCAAACACCAGTGCCAGCAATGCCAGCCGCCAACTGTGCTCTGCGGTACTTTCACGCCGGCCCGTGGAGGTGTGGGCACTGCGGGTCACGCTCTTGAGCTTTTCGGCCTGGCGCAGGAACTCGAGTTTTCCATGTAGGTTGTGATTGTGCACGGCAGGTGACCTCTTGCTATCGCAGAGGTAGATAGTCGGCTCGCTGCCTGCCTGCGTCCACGCATTAAATATGCGCGAGGGTTTCGACCAGTCGGGCGGTGGAGCCATCGGACAGGGTAAGCCGCGTCCAACGGCACAGGCTGTGCTGGATGGGCACCACCGCAGAACCGTTCGTGCCAGTGGCGAACTCCAGTGCCGGAGAGGCCAGGTTATCTCGCCAGCCCAGCTCGGCCAGGCGCTGTTCCTGATTGGCGATTTCCGCTGTTGCGAACGGCCACAGCGAAACGCCAAGCAGCTCGCTGACCGGGACGTGGAACTCGGCTTCTCGGGGAGCTGAGCAGGCCAACAGGCGGTGGGTGAGATCGCATACCAGGTGCACTGGTTGCGAGCTTCCTGATACAAGCCGCGCCAGTGCATGGTCGGCAGCGCTGCTGAGGCGGGCCTTGAGCAAGGCTTCGATACGGGCGCGCTGTTCGGGCTCGGCGTCCTGAATGCCAGATTCCCAGCGGGAAATGGTGGACTGGCACACCCCGAACATCTGCGCGGCGTGCAGCTGCTTGACCCGGTTCAGCATGCGCCAATGCCTGAGCATCGGGCCGATGGGGGACGGTGAGATAGTCACAAGAAAGCCTCCAATGCTGTGCGGTCCTGAAGGGCCAATGTCGACGAGCAGCTGTAAGCGGACCATGATAGGTCCAAACAGCCCAATGCCGGAGGCCGCATGTCGCTCACAGCCTTGCTTCGTTGCAATGACTTGAATGTTACTCAGGAATACTATCGGGAAATCCTGGGTTTCCACGTGGCTGAGACCGCCGCGGGGAGTATCAGAGTGAGCTACGAAGACAGCTATCTGGTCTTTACCGAACAAGACTTGTGGGCGGTATCAACCGGGTCTTCGGCCACGTTCTACTTTCACGTTGCTGATGTATCGCAGTATTTCGAGCAGGTGAAAGGGCTGGCTGAGATCGCCTGGCCGCTACAGGACATGCCGTACGGGATGCGGGAGTTTGGAGTGCGTGACTGTAATGGTTACTACCTGGCTTTTGCGCAGTCAGAACGTGCGCGTCCAAGATAATTGTGAGGGGCGAGAGCTTTATTCGTACCCCATCCTTAGCTCCTGTGCTTGGGCTCCCACAGGGATAGCGCACGTCTTGAAGACTGCGCGGTCGAGGTGGGAGCTGGCTTGCCGGCGATGGGCTGCGCAGCAGCCCCAAAAGCTAGCTAACGGTATCCACCTCTAAAAACGCCGCCTCCAGCAACTGCCGCGTATACGGATGCTGCGGCGCATGGAAGATCGCCTGCGCGTCCCCTTGCTCCACCACATGCCCATGCTTGATCACCATCAACTGGTGACTCAACGCCTTCACCACCGCCAGGTCATGGCTGATGAACAGGTAGGTGAGGTTGTACTTCTGCTGCAAATTGCGCAGCAACTCCACCACCTGCCGTTGCACGGTGCGGTCCAGCGCGGAGGTGGGCTCATCCAGCAGTATCAGCGCGGGCTTCAACACCAACGCACGGGCAATGGCTATGCGCTGGCGCTGCCCACCGGAAAACTCGTGCGGATAGCGATGCCGCGTACGCGGGTCCAGCCCCACTTCCTCCAGCGCTGCAATGATCGCCGTCTCCTGCTCTTGCGCCGTACCAATGCCGTGAATGCGCAACCCTTCACCCACAATGTCCGCCACGCACATGCGCGGGCTCAGGCTGCCGAATGGGTCCTGAAACACCACCTGCATTTCCCGGCGTAGCGGCCGCACGGCCTTCTGGTTCAGCCCTTGCAAATTCTGCCCATGGAAGTGAATGCCGCCCTGGCTGGAAATCAACCGCAGGATCGCCAAGCCGAGCGTCGACTTGCCCGACCCGGACTCGCCAACAATGCCTAGCGTCTGCCCTTGCGGCAGGCTGAAGTTGACGCCGTCCACGGCCTTCACATGGTCAACCGTGCGCCGCAGCAACCCCTTCTTGATCGGGAACCACACCTTCAGGTCATCCACCTCAAGCAACGGCGCGCCCACCGGGTTATGCGCCGGCAACCCGCTGGGCTCGGCGTTGATCAGCATCTGCGTGTAGTGGTGCTGCGGGGCACTGAACAGCGTGGCGCATTCGGCCTGCTCGACAATCTGCCCGCGCTGCATCACGCAGACGCGGTGGGCGATGCGGCGCACCAGGTTCAGGTCGTGGCTGATCAGCAGCAGTGCCATGCCCAGGCGCGCCTGCAGTTCCTTGAGCAGGTCGAGGATCTTCAACTGCACGGTCACGTCCAGCGCCGTGGTGGGTTCGTCGGCAATCAGCAACTCCGGCTCGTTGGCCAGCGCCATGGCAATCATCACCCGCTGGCGTTGCCCGCCCGACAGCTCGTGGGGCAGGGCCTTCAAGCGCTTTTGCGGTTCGGGTATGCCGACCAGTTCCAGCAACTCCAACGTGCGTGCGGTCGCTTCCTTGCCGGTCAGGCCCTTGTGTAGCAGAAGGATTTCGTTGATCTGTTTTTCGATACAGTGCAGCGGGTTGAGCGAGGTCATCGGCTCCTGGAAGATCATCGCAATGCGGTTGCCGCGAATGCGTTGCAGGGTCTTCTCGTTCTGCTGCAGCAGGTCTTTGCCTTCGTAGCGGATGCTGCCGCTGGGGTGGCGGGCCAGGGGGTAGGGCAGCAGGCGCAGGATCGAGTGCGCGGTGACGGACTTGCCCGAGCCACTTTCGCCCACCAGGGCCAAGGTCTCGCCCTTGCGGATGTCGAAGCTGATGCCGTCGACCACGCGGTTGACCTGGTCCCCGGTCACAAACTCAACGGCCAGGTCGCGCACTTCGATCAGGTTCTGTTCACTCATGTCACTTCCTCGGGTCGAAGGCATCGCGGGCGGATTCGCCGATGAACACCAGCAGGCTCAGCATCAGCGCCAGCACGGCAAAGGCGCTGATGCCCAGCCACGGCGCCTGCAGGTTGGACTTGCCCTGGGCCACCAGTTCGCCCAGTGATGGCGAACCGGCGGGCAGGCCGAAGCCGAGGAAGTCCAGGGCGGTGAGGGTGCCGATGGCGCCGGTGAGGATGAACGGCATGAAGGTCATGGTCGAGATCATGGCGTTGGGCAGGATGTGCCGGTACATGATCGCGCCGTTGCGCATGCCTAAGGCGCGGGCGGCGCGCACGTATTCCAGGTTGCGCCCGCGCAGGAACTCGGCGCGTACCACGTCCACCAGGCTCATCCACGAGAACAGCAGCATGATGCCCAGCAGCCACCAGAAGTTGGGCTGCACGAAGCTCGCCAGGATGATTAGCAGGTACAGCACCGGCAGGCCGGACCAGATCTCCAGAAAACGTTGCCCGGCCAGGTCGACCCAGCCGCCATAAAAGCCCTGCAAGGCGCCGGCAATGACGCCGACGATAGAACTGGCCACGGTCAGGGTGAGGGCAAACAGCACCGAAATGCGGAAGCCGTAGATCACCCGCGCCAGTACGTCGCGGCCCTGGTCGTCGGTGCCCAGCCAGTTGTCCGCCGAGGGCGGTGCCGGGGCGGGCACGCGCAGGTCGTAGTTGATGCTCTGGTAGCTGAACGGGATAGGCGCCCACAGCACGAAGCTGTCTTTCTTTTCCAGCAGTTCGCGGATGTAGGGGCTCTTGTAGTTGGCTTCCAGCGGGAACTCGCCGCCGAAGGTGGTCTCCGGGTAGCGCTTGAACGCCGGGAAGTACCACTCGCCGTCGTAGCGCACGGCAATTGGCTTGTCGTTGGCGATCAGCTCGGCGCCCAGGCTCAGGCCGAACAGGATCAGGAACAGCCACAGCGACCACCAGCCACGGCGGTTGGCCTTGAAGCGCTCGAAGCGCCGGCGGTTGAGGGGGGACAAGGCCATGTCAGTGCTCCCGGCTGGCGAAGTCGATGCGTGGATCGACCAGGGTGTAGGTCAGGTCGCCGATCAGTTTCACCACCAGCCCCAGCAGGGTGAAGATGAACAGGGTGCCGAAGACCACCGGGTAGTCGCGGTTGATGGCCGCCTCGAAACTCATAAGCCCCAGGCCGTCGAGGCTGAAGATCACCTCGATCAGCAAGGAGCCGGTGAAGAAGATGCCGATGAACGCCGAAGGGAAGCCGGCGATCACCAACAGCATGGCATTGCGGAACACGTGGCCATACAGCACCCGTGGCCGGCTCAGGCCTTTGGCCTTGGCGGTGACCACGTATTGTTTGTTGATCTCGTCGAGGAAGCTGTTCTTGGTCAGCAGGGTCATGGTGGCGAAGTTGCCGATGACCAGTGCGGTGATCGGCAGCACCAGGTGCCAGAAGTAGTCCAGCACCTTGCCGGTGGTGCTCAGCTCGTCGAAATTGTTGGAGGTGAGGCCGCGCAGCGGGAACCAGTCAAAATAGCTGCCGCCCGCGAACAGCACGATCAGCAGGATGGCGAACAGGAACGCGGGGATTGCGTAGCCGACGATGATCGCCGAACTGGTCCACACGTCGAAGTGGCTGCCGTGGCGCACCGCCTTGGCGATGCCCAGCGGGATCGAGATCAGGTACATGATCAGCGTGCTCCACAGCCCCAGCGAGATCGACACGGGCATTTTCTCGATAATCAGGTCGACGACCTTGGCATCGCGGAAGAAGCTGTTGCCGAAGTCCAGCCGGGCGTAGTTCTTGATCATGATCCACAAGCGTTCGGGCGGCGACTTGTCGAAGCCGTACATGCGCTCGATTTCGGCGATCAGCGCCGGGTCCAGGCCTTGGGCACCACGGTAGTTGGAGCCGGCCACGGAGACCTCGGCGCCGCCACCGGCAATGCGGCTGGTGGCGCCTTCGAAACCTTCGAGCTTGGCGATCATCTGCTCGACCGGGCCGCCGGGGGCGGCCTGGACGATGATGAAGTTGATGATCAGGATGCCGAACAGGGTCGGGATGATCAGCAGCAGGCGGCGCAGGATGTAGGCCAGCATCTTAGTTGGCCTCGTCCGCAGGGGCTTCGCTGACCGCCGGGGTTACCCCGGGCTTGATCCACCAGGTATCGATGCCGATGTCGTACTTGGGCGAAACATCCGGGTGGCCGATGTTGTTCCAGTAGGCCACGCGCCAGGTCTTGATGTGCCAGTTGGGGATCACGTAGTAGCCCCACAGCAGCACCCGGTCGAGGGCGCGGCAGTGGTCGACCAGGCTCTGGCGCGAATCGGCGTTGATCAGCTCTTCCACCAGTTGGTCGATGGCCGGGTCGCGCAGGCCGATGAAGTTGCGGCTGCCGGGGTTGTCGGCGGCGGCGCTGGACCAGAACTCGCGCTGCTCGTTGCCCGGCGAGTTGGACTGCGGGTAGCCGCCAACGATCATGTCGTAGTCACGCGAGCGCAGGCGGGTGATGTACTGGGAAACGTCGACCCGACGGATGTTCAGGTCGATGCCGAGGTCGGCAAGGTTACGCTTGAACGGCAGCAGGATGCGTTCGAACTCGGTTTGTGCCAGCAGGAACTCGATGCTGACCGGTTTACCCTGCGCGTCGACCATCTTGTCGTCGACGATTTTCCAACCGGCTTCCTGAAGCAGCTTGTAGGCCTGGCGCTGTTGCTCGCGGATCATGCCGCTGCCATCGCTGACCGGGTTCTTGAAGGCCTCGGTGAAGACCTGTTCGGGGACTTTGCCACGCAGCGGTTCGAGGATTTTCAGCTCGCTGGCGCTGGGCAGGCCGTGGGCGGCCATCTCCGAGTTGTCGAAGTAGCTGCCGGTGCGGGTGTAGGCGCCGTTGAACAGCTGTTTGTTGGTCCACTCGTAGTCCAGCAGCAGGCTCAGGGCCTGGCGCACGCGTATGTCCTGGAACACCGGGCGGCGGATGTTGAAAATGAAACCCTGCATGCCGGTGGGGTTGCCGTTGGGCAGCTCTTCCTTGATCAGGCGGCCGTCGCGCACGGCGGGCACGTTGTAGGCGGTGGCCCAGTTCTTTGCGCTGACCTCCAGCGCATAGTCGAACGCGCCGGCCTTGAGTGCTTCCAGCGCGACGGTGGTGTCGCGGTAGGAGTCGAACGTCATGGCATCGAAGTTATAGAACCCGCGGTTGATCGGCAGGTCCTTGCCCCAGTAATCCTTGACCCGCTCGTAACGCACCGAGCGTCCGGCCTTCACCTCGGCGACCTTGTACGGGCCGCTGCCCAGCGGGATTTCCAGGTTGCCGCGGTTGAAGTCGCGGTTTGCGTACCAGTGCTTGGGCAGCACTGGCAGTTGGCCGAGAATCAGCGGCAGCTCACGGTTACCCTTGTGCTTGAACGTGAACAGCACCTTGAGCGGGTCTTCGGCGACCACCTCGGCGACGTCGGCGTAGTACTGGCGGTACAGCGGCGCACCGTCCTTGATCAGAGCATTGAAGGTGAATACCACGTCTTCGGCACGCATCGGGTGGCCGTCGTGGAAGCGCGCCTCGGGGCGCAGGTAGAAGCGCACCCAGCTGTTGTCAGGTGCCTTCTCGATCCTGGCGGCCACCAGGCCGTACTCGGTGAACGGCTCGTCCTGGCTCTGGCGCATCAGGGTGTCGTAGATGATGCTGATGTTCTCGGCCGACACGCCTTTGTTGATGAACGGGTTGAGGCTGTCGAAGCCGCCGAAGCTGGACTGGCGGAAGGTACCGCCCTTGGGCGCATCCGGGTTGACGTAGTCGAAGTGCTTGAAGTTGGCGGGGTACTTGGGGGGCTCGTCGTACAGGGTGAGTGCGTGTTGCGGTGCGGCCAGGGCGGGAAGGCTCAGGCAGGCGAGCAACAGGCTGCCTGCCAGCCGGCGCAGTGGGTGCGTTGGCGTCATTGGGCTTTCTCCGAAGTCTTGATCCACCAGCTGTTCAGCCCCAGGGTGTAGGGCGGCGTGGTGACGAAGGCGAACCGGTTGCGGTAGGCCAGGCGATGATTGTCGAGGTACCAGTTGGGGATCATGTAGTACTGCCATGAAAGCACACGGTCCAGGGCGCGGGCGGCGGCGATCTGGTCGTCGCGGGTACGCGCAGCCAGCAGGGTGTCGAGCAGGTGGTCGACCACCGGGTCCCTGACCCCAGCATAGTTCTTGCTGCCCTTGGTGGCGGCCTGGCTGGAATGGAAGTACAGCCACTGTTCGAGGCCGGGGCTAAGGGTCTGGTTCAGGGTCATCAGAATCATGTCGAAATCGAACTGGTCCAGCCGTTGTTTGTACTGGGCGCGGTCCACGGTGCGCAAGCGCGCATCGATGCCGATGCTGGACAGATTTTCGACATAAGGTTGCAGGATGCGTTCAAGGTTGGGGTTTACCAGCAGCAGTTCCATACGCAGCTGCTGGCCCTTGCTGTCGACCAGGCGCTGGCCGTTCAGCTTCCAGCCGGCCTCGGCAAGCAGGCCCAGGGCCTGGCGCAGGGTCTGGCGGCTGATGCCGCGGCCATCGGTCTGGCTGACCTTGTAGGGTTCGCTGAACAGCTTGGCCGGCAGCTGGTCGCGGAACGGCGCCAGCAGCAGCCATTCCTTGCCGGTGGGCAGGCCGCTGGCGGCGAACTCGCTGTTGGGGTAATAGCTGGTCGAGCGGCGGTAGGCGCTGCTGAACAGGGCGCGGTTGGTCCACTCGAAGTCGAGCATCAGCCCCAGCGCCTGGCGTACCCGCGGGTCGCTGAAGGTGGTGCGGCGGCTGTTCATGAACAGGCCCTGGGTTTGCGTCGGGATCTGGTGCGGGATCTGGGCCTTGATGACCTCGCCACGGCGCACGGCCGGGAAGTTGTAGCCGTTGGCCCAGTTCTTGGCCTGGTGCTCGATATAGATGTCGAATTCGCCGGCCTTGAAGGCTTCGAAGGCCACGGTGGCGTCGCGGTAGAACTCGTACTCCACGCGCTTGAAGTTGTACTTGCCACGGTTGACTGCCAGGTCCTTGCCCCAGTAGTTCTTCACCCGCTCGAACACCAGCCGGCGGCCGGGCTGAACTTCGGTGATGCGGTAGGGGCCGCTGCCCAGCGGTGGCTCGAAGGTGGTGGCCTTGAAATCGCGCTTTTGCCAGTAGTGCTTGGGCAGCACCGGCATCTCGCCCAGGCGCAGGATCAGCAGCGGGTTGCCGGCGCGCTTGAACACGAAGCGGATACGCAGCGGGCCGAGGATGTCCACCCGTTGCACTTCCTGCAGGTTGGTGCGGTAGATCGGGTGGCCGTCCTTGAGCAGGGTGCGGTAGGAAAAGGCCACGTCGGCCGAGGTGATCGGCTGGCCGTCATGCCAGCGGGCTTCCGGGCGCAGGTTGAACACCACCCAGCTGCGGTCTTCGCTGTACTCCACCGAGCGGGCGATCAGGCCGTAGCTGGAGGTCGGTTCGTCGCCGGACGGGTCGTACTGGCCGGTGCCGATCATCAGTGGCTCGTTCAGCTCGCTGATGCCGTATTGCTGGAAATTGGGCGTGGTAATCGGGCTCGACCCCTTGAAGGTGTAGGGGTTGAGGGTATCGAACGTACCAAAAGCCATGGCCCGCAAGGTGCCGCCCTTGGGCGCTTGCGGGTTGACCCAGTCGAAATGGGTGAAGGTGGCTGGGTACTTGAGCGTGCCGAACTGCGCGTATCCGTGGCTTTCGCTCACCATCGCGGCTGCGGGAAAGCTCAAGGCCAGGCTGAGTGACAGCAGGAGGGGACGTATCAAGTCGGCATCCGATCCAGAGGCGTTGGGCTTTGATCGGGTACAGTAACAGCTTGGTGGGGTTGGAAAAAGAGTACAGCCCAGAGGATTGCAAGGGGCCGCTTCGCGCCCCATCGCCGGCAAGCCAGCTCCCACAGGTACGGCGCATGGCTTGAGTTGATGCGATCGGTGTGGGAGCTGGCTTGCCGGCGATGGGGCGCGAAGCGGCCCCAGGGTATTAGATCAATGCGAGAGGTAGACGGTCAGGGTCTGGCCTGGCTTGAGGGCATGGCCGCTGCGCGGGTTCCAGCGCTTGAGGTGCTGCATTTCCACGTTGAAGCGCTTGGCCACCAGGTACAGCGAGTCGCCCTTGCGTACCTTGTATTGCGTGGAGCGCTTGCCGGATGCCGCCACCCGGTTGCCGGCGGCGCTCGGTGCACTGCCACCGCGCAGGGCCAGTACCTGGCCGGCGCGCACGCTGTTGCCGGACAGGCGGTTCCAGCGTTTGATGTCCTTGACCGACACGCGGTTGGCCTTGGCGATGGCACCCAGGTTGTCGCCGCGCTTCACCCGGTAGCTACGCGCTGCAACCGGCGCCTTGGCCTCGGCCACGGCGCGGGCAAACACCGCCTTGTTCGGCTGCAGGCTCACCAGTTGCTCGGGCTTGAGGTTGGACAGGCTGTCGCTCAGCAGTTGTGCCTTGGCGGTCGGTACCAGCAGCTGCTGCGGGCCGTCCACGGTCATGCGCTTCTTGAAGGCCGGGTTGAGCTGGATCAGCTCGTCTTCGTCGATGTTGGCAAAGGCTGCCACCCGCGACAGGTCGAGGCGGTCGTTGATCGCTACCGCCTCGAAGTAGGGTTCGTTGGCGATCGGGTTCAGGTTCACGCCGTAGGCTTCAGGGGTGAGCACCACCTGCGACAGGGCCAGCAGCTTGGGCACGTAGTCGCGGGTTTCCTGTGGCAGCGGCAGGTTCCAGTAGTCGGTTGGCAGGCCGAGTTTTTCGTTGCGCTCCATGGCGCGGCTGACCGTGCCTTCACCGGCATTGTAGGCGGCCAGGGCCAGCAGCCAGTCGCCGTTGAACATGTCGTGCAGGCGGGACAGGTAGTCCAGTGCAGCGTTGGTCGAGGCGGTGACGTCGCGACGACCGTCGTAGAAGTTGGTCTGGCGCAGGTTGAAGTGGCGGCCGGTGGACGGGATGAACTGCCACATGCCCGCCGCGTGGGCGCGCGAGTAGGCCATCGGGTTGTAGGCGCTTTCGATGGCTGGCAGCAGCGCCAGTTCCAGCGGCATGTCGCGCTCTTCAAGGCGTTCGACAATGTAATGCAGGTAGAGGCTGCCACGCTCGCCGGCGCTTTCGATGAAGCTCGGGTTGCTGGCGAACCACAGGCGTTGCTGCTCGATACGCGGGTTGACGTCGATGCCATCCTGCAGGGCGAAGCCCTGGCGCATGCGCTCCCAGACATCCTGCGGTGCCTGCTCGGCTGGCTTGACCAGCAGCGGTGAAGGTTTGTGCTTGATCCGCGCCTGGTAGTTGTGCGCGCGAACGCTTTCGGATTCGTCGAGCTGACGGGTGCTCTGGCAGCCCACCAAGGTGGCGGCCAGGGCCAGCGCACTGATTTGGGCCAGGCGCGTCAGGGCGACGGAATGAGAGGTTCTGCGGCTACGGGAAGACATCGGCTGACACAGGTATCCGGGCGAAAAATTTCGGCGATTCTAGAAACCGCTCCGGGCCTGGTCAACCTTTGACCATCACTTGCGATATATCTTGCGGTTATCAGAAGGTGTCCTTCCAAGACCTCAAGGCAGCAAAAACAGTGACCTGCGAGTCGTTTGGATGTCCCTTCCATTCGTCTGCTTTTTGTTTAACTAATGTTTCAGAGGTACGCAGGAAGGGGTTGGTCAGGCGTTCCAGGCCAATGGTTGATGGCAAGGTGATGCGATTGTCGGCGCGCAAACGGGTAACGTCCTCGAACCGCTGTAGAACGTGTTGGTTGGTAGGTTCCACCGCCTTGGCAAAACGCAGGTTGCTGAGGGTGTATTCGTGGGCGCAGTACACTTCTGTTTGTGCCGGCAGCGCCGCCAGGCGGGCGAGGGCGGGTTGCATCTGTTCGGGTGTACCCTCGAACATGCGACCGCATCCGGCGGCGAACAGGGTGTCGCCGCTGAACAGTACGGGTGTTGCCGGCTGGTCGCTGAAGAACGCGATATGCCCCAGGGTGTGGCCAGGCACTGCCAGCACCCGGAAGGTTACGCCCAGCACGGTCACCTGGTCGCCTTCGTCCAGCGCGTGGTCGCGGCAGGGAATACGCTCGTGGGTTGGGCCATAAACCTGTGCGTTGGTTAGTTGCTTGAGCCGTTCCACGCCACCGACATGGTCGTTGTGGTGGTGGGTAATCAGGATATCGCTGAGCACCCACTCCGGGTTGGCCGCCAGCCAGCGCTCCACCGGGCCGGCGTCACCTGGGTCGACCACCGCGCAGCGGCGTTTGGCAGTATCCTGTAACAACCAGATGTAGTTGTCGGAGAAAGCGGGGAGAGCATCGATCTGTATCATGGTGCGGATCCGATTCGCCTAGCGTGGCACATGAGGGCATCTTAGCCGCGATGGCGCGGTGCGAGAACCTTCGAGGGAGAGCGCAATGACCGACCAAGCCTTTGCCCAGGCCGACCCGGACTGGGTCAAGCTGATCAGCCTGGCCCGTGAGTGGTTCAACGGCCCACTCGGCCAGCTGATGCTCAAGGAGGAGGAAAAACTGCTGGAAGAAGAGCTGGGGCGCTTCTTCGGCGGGTACCTTGTGCATTACGGGCCTTGTGCCGAGCCGCCACCGAGCGCGCCCCAGGTGCAGCGCAACGTGCGCCTCGGCGCGCCGCTGCCAGGGGTCGAGATTGTGTGCGAGGAACAGGCCTGGCCGCTGAGCGAGCATGCTGCCGACGTGGTGGTGCTGCAACATGGCCTGGATTTCTGCCTGTCGCCCCATGGCCTGCTGCGCGAGGCCGCCAGCGCCGTGCGCCCGGGCGGGCATCTGCTGATTGTCGGGATCAACCCGTGGAGCAGCTGGGGCATGCGCCATTTCTTCAGCCACGGGGCGTTGCGCAAGGCCCGCTGCATCTCGCCGTCGCGGGTGGGGGACTGGCTCAACCTGCTGGGCTTCGCGCTGGAGAAACGCCGCTTCGGGTGCTATCGTCCGCCGCTTGCCTCACCGGCCTGGCAGCAACGCCTGGAGGGCTGGGAACGGCTGGCAGGTGGCTGGCAAAGCTCGGGTGGCGGCGTGTACCTGTTGGTGGCGCGCAAGATGGTGGTCGGCCTGCGGCCGCTGCGCCCGGAGCGCCGCGAACCGATGGGCAAGTTGCTGCCGCTGCCGCTGGCCAAGGTCAACCGCACGGCGGTGAACCCTGATACTGAAAAGAACTGAACATGAGTGGTACATGAGCGAAAGCGTCGAGATGTTTACCGATGGTGCCTGCAAGGGCAACCCCGGCCCGGGTGGTTGGGGCGTCCTGATGATCTACAAGGGTGTCGAGAAGGAACTGTGGGGCGGCGAACGCGAAACCACCAACAATCGCATGGAGCTGATGGCCGCGATCCAGGGGTTGATGGCGCTGAAGCGTGAATGCGAAGTGGTGTTGACCACCGACTCGCAGTACGTGATGAAGGGCATCAACGAGTGGATGGTCAACTGGAAGAAGCGCGGCTGGAAGACGGCGGCCAAGGAGCCGGTGAAGAATGCCGACCTGTGGCAGCAACTGGATGAGCAGGTCAACCGCCACAAAGTGACCTGGAGGTGGGTGCGCGGCCATATCGGCCACCCCGGCAACGAACGCGCCGACCAGCTGGCCAACCGTGGCGTGGACGAAGTGCGCGCCCAGCGTTGAGCTGGGGTACAATTGCCGCCTTTGTAACTGATGCAAGTTGGAGCGCCCCGCGTGGAGCAGCAGCAAGATAAGCGGTTCGTCATTCTCGATACCGAAACCACGGGCATGCCGGTCAGCGAAGGCCACCGGATCATCGAGATCGGCTGTGTCGAAGTCATCGGCCGGCGCCTGACCGGGCGGCACTTCCACGTTTACCTGCAGCCGGACCGCGAGAGTGACGAGGGCGCGATCAACGTCCACGGCATCACCGATGCCTTCCTGGTCGGCAAACCGCGCTTTGGTGATGTGGCCGAAGAGTTCTTCGAGTTCATCCAGGGCGCCACGCTGGTTATCCATAACGCGGCGTTCGACGTTGGCTTCATCAACAACGAATTCGCCTTGCTTGGCCAGCACGACCGTGCGGACGCTTCGCAGTATTGCACCATCCTCGATACCCTGCTGTTGGCACGTTCGCGTCACCCGGGGCAGCGCAACAGCCTCGATGCGTTGTGCAAACGCTACGACATCGACAACTCGGGCCGTGAACTGCACGGCGCATTGCTCGACTCGGAACTGCTGGCAGACGTCTACCTGGCGATGACCGGGGGCCAGACCAGCCTTTCGCTGGCTGGGCATGGGGCGGATGCTGAAGGTGACGGGCAGGGGGCTGGAGGTAGCGAAATCCGCCGGATTACCGGGCGTGCGCCTGGGCGGGTGATCATGGCCAGTGCCGAGGAGTTGGAAGCGCATGCCGAGCGGTTGGCGGCTGTTGCCAAGTCGGCGGGTGGGCCGTCCATGTGGCAAGCCTTGACCGAGACACCTGCTGGTTGATTCTTAGCCTGTACCGGCCTCTTCGCGGGCACGCCCGCTCCCACAGGGATCTCACAAAGCCTGAGCAAGTGGGGTTCCTGTGGGAGCGGGCGTGCCCGCGAAGAGGCCGGCCCTGAAAACACAGGTTCAACTACCCTGAAATGGACGCCATGTCCTTCGGAGGTAGCCACCTGATGTACAAGGACCTCAAGTTCCCCATCCTCATCGTCCACCGCGCCATCAAGGCTGACAGTGTCGCCGGCGAGCGCGTGAGGGGCATTGCCGAGGAACTGCGCCAGGACGGCTTCGCCATCCTCGCCGCCGCCGACCACGCCGAAGCGCGGCTGGTCGCCGCCACCCACCACGGCCTGGCCTGCATGCTGATTGCCGCTGAAGGCGCCGGCGAAAATACCCACCTGTTGCAGAACATGGCCGAGCTGATCCGCCTGGCTCGCCTGCGTGCACCCAACCTGCCGATCTTCGCCCTGGGTGAGCAGGTCACCCTGGAAAACGCCCCTGCCGAGGCCATGAGCGAGCTCAACCAGCTACGCGGCATCCTGTATCTGTTCGAAGACACCGTACCGTTTCTTGCCCGCCAGGTGGCGCGTGCCGCACACACCTACCTCGATGGCCTGTTGCCGCCTTTCTTCAAGGCGCTGGTGCAGCACACCGCGCAATCCAACTATTCCTGGCACACCCCGGGCCATGGTGGTGGCGTGGCCTACCATAAAAGCCCGGTAGGCCAGGCCTTTCACCAGTTTTTCGGCGAAAACACCCTGCGCTCCGATCTGTCCGTTTCCGTGCCGGAACTGGGTTCGCTGCTCGACCACACCGGCCCCTTGGCTGAAGCCGAGGCCAGGGCTGCCCGCAACTTTGGCGCCGACCATACCTTCTTCGTCATCAATGGCACCTCTACGGCCAACAAGATCGTCTGGCACGCCATGGTCGGCCGTGACGATCTGGTGCTGGTGGACCGCAACTGCCACAAGTCGGTGGTCCACGCGATCATCATGACCGGCGCCATTCCGTTGTACCTGTGCCCGGAGCGTAACGAACTGGGCATCATCGGCCCGATCCCGCTCAGCGAGTTCAGCCCTGAGGCGATCCAGGCGAAGATCCAGGCCAACCCGCTCGCCCGTGGCCGGGTGCCGCGCATCAAGCTGGCGGTGGTGACCAACTCCACGTATGACGGCTTGTGTTACCACGCAGGGCTGATCAAGCAGACCTTGGGCAGCAGTGTCGAGGTGCTGCACTTCGACGAGGCCTGGTTTGCCTATGCGGCGTTTCATGACTTCTTCACCGGGCGTTATGCCATGGGCACTGCCTGCGCGGACGATAGCCCGCTGGTGTTCAGTACCCATTCCACCCACAAGCTGCTGGCGGCGTTCAGCCAGGCTTCCATGATTCATGTGCAAGACGGGGCCAGGCGCCAACTGGACCGCGATCGCTTCAACGAAGCGTTCATGATGCACATATCGACCTCGCCGCAGTACAGCATCCTCGCTTCGCTGGACGTGGCCTCGACCATGATGGAGGGGCCGTCCGGGCGCTCGCTGCTGCAAGAAATGTTCGACGAGGCACTGAGCTTTCGCCGTGCCCTGGCCAACTTGCGCGAACACATTGCCGCGGATGATTGGTGGTTCAGTATCTGGCAGCCGCCGAGCGCTGAAGGTATTCACCATCTGCAAGCGCAGGATTGGTTGTTGCAACCGGGCGCAGAGTGGCATGGCTTTGGCGAGGTGGTGGACGACTACGTGCTGCTCGACCCGCTGAAGGTAACCCTGGTGATGCCGGGCCTTAGTGCGGGTGGTGTACTGGACGAGCACGGTATCCCGGCGGCGGTGGTCAGCAAGTTTCTCTGGGAGCGGGGACTGGTGGTGGAAAAAACCGGCCTGTACAGCTTTCTGGTGCTGTTCTCCATGGGCATCACCAAGGGCAAGTGGAGCACGTTGCTGACCGAGTTGCTGGAGTTCAAGCGCCACTACGATGGCAATACTGCCCTGAGCAGCTGTTTGCCGAGTGTGGTGGCCGCCGATGCCGCACGCTACCGGGGGATGGGCCTGCGCGACCTGTGCGACCAGTTGCATGGCTGCTACCGCAGCAACGCCACGGCCAAGCAACTCAAGCGTCTGTTCACGCGCTTGCCGGAGGTGGCCGTGAGCCCGGCCCAAGCCTATGATCAGATGGTGCGTGGCGAGGTGGAGGCGGTGCCAATCGAGGCACTGCTGGGGCGTGTGGCGGCAGTGATGCTGGTGCCGTACCCGCCCGGCATTCCGTTGATCATGCCGGGGGAGCGGTTCACCGAGGCGACCCGCTCGATACTCGACTACCTGGCCTTTGCCCGGGCGTTCAACCAAGGGTTTCCCGGTTTTGTCGCCGACGTGCATGGCCTGCAGAACGAGAGTGGTGGCTACACCGTGGACTGCATCAAGGAATGCGAATGATCTCGACGCCGGAACGTGCCAGTTCGAAACGGTTTTCACCCAGGTGGTTGACCTTGTCGCCGATGGCAAGGCGGTAAGTGGTGATGGGGGCGCCCAGCGTGCTGCCGTCCAGTTGCAGGGTGGACTCCTGGAACTCGTGCACGGGGTAGATACGGCCTTCGGCGTCACGGGCGTGGAATTGGCCGACCATTACTGCTGCCATTTGGGTGGAAACCTCTGAATTACGTAGAAAATGTCTGAAGGCATAGACCGTACAACAGCCTCGGAAGTTTTCGCCATGAGGAAAAAAAACCAAAGTACCGAGGAACGGTCATCTATAACTAGAACTTCCCTTTACCCAGCACAGGATGGAAATTGCCATGAGCCAGGTGTATTCGGTAGCGGTTGTCGTCGGCAGCTTGCGCAAGGAGTCCTACAACCGCAAGGTCGCCCGCGCACTTTCGGAGCTGGCGCCGTCCAGCCTAGCCCTGAAGATTGTCGAGATTGGCGATTTGCCGTTGTACAACGAGGACGTCGAGGCCGAAGCGGTGCCCAAGGCGTGGGAGCGTTTTCGCAAAGAGATCCGCGACAGTGATGCCGTGCTGTTCGTCACGCCGGAATACAACCGCTCGGTGCCGGGTTGCCTGAAAAATGCCATTGATGTGGGCTCGCGGCCCTACGGGCAAAGTGCCTGGAGCGGCAAGCCGACGGCGGTGGTGAGTGTGTCGCCGGGGGCCATTGGCGGCTTTGGTGCCAACCATGCCGTGCGTCAGTCGTTGGTGTTTCTGGACATGCCGTGCATGCAGATGCCTGAGGCCTATATCGGCGGCGCAGCAAGCCTGTTCGAGGACTCGGGCAAGCTCAACGACAAGACCCGGCCGTTCTTGCAGGCGTTTGTCGACAAGTTTGCTTCGTGGGTGAAGTTGAACAGGGCGGTTTGATACCTGCTCATCCGGGGCTAATTTCATTGGGGCTGCTGCGCAGCCCATCGCCGGCAAGCCAGCTCCCACAGGTACTGCACAGGGCCTGAAGTTGTTGCGGTCGGTGTGGGAGCTGGCTTGCCGGCGATGGGCCGCGCAGCGGCCCCAGCTGTTTAGCGGAAGCTGTAGGAAACGCCCGCATACACGCCAAATCCTTCACCCGGCGTCGAGCGGGCATTGTCCTTGCCGGCATCGTTGTAGGTCGGTGTCACCGTGGCGGCATAGCGTTTGTTGGTGAGGTTGCGCAGGTCCAGCCAGGTCTGCCAGTCCTGTTTCGGTGAGTCCCAGCCCACCCGTGCACCCAGCAAGGCAT
Organism: Pseudomonas sp. LLC-1; assembly: GCF_002992185.1. Taxonomy (NCBI): domain Bacteria; kingdom Pseudomonadati; phylum Pseudomonadota; class Gammaproteobacteria; order Pseudomonadales; family Pseudomonadaceae; genus Pseudomonas; species Pseudomonas sp. LLC-1. Next base: position 110,759 of record NZ_LUVY01000012.1, read on the forward strand.
ATTCATCGGCGTGGTAGCTGTTGGCGTAGTCCACCTGCACCTTGGACGCCATCTGAGTATTCACCCCTGCATAGAACCCGCTCGGCCAGTCATAGCGCAACTCGGCCTGGTAGTAGTGCATGGGGATGCCCGGCAGGCGGTTGTCACCGAACGTGTCGTCATCGCGGTAGTGGAAGTCACTGAAGGTGTAGGCCTGGCGCAGGCTCAGCCTGCCGGTGCCGCTGCGTTCCCACAGGGTGCTGTCCAGGCCCGCTTCCACGCCTTGGTGCACGGTGGCGCTGGCATTGAACTCCGAGGTGAAGTTTGGCACCACTTCCACGGCCAGCAGTTCGTGACGCACCTGCGAGTAGTACCAGGCGAGGTCCCAGCGGCCTAGCGCCGAATCGCCACGCGCGCCCAGCTCCAGAGTGGTTGCCGTCTGGTTCTGCATCTCGATCGGCTGGATCTGCTTGCCACCCGTGCTGGGTGCGCTCCAGATCAGCGACCACGGATGCGGCGGTTCGACCGAGCGGCTGAGGTTGCCGTACACCTGCAGGTCCGGGCGGATGTCGTAGCGCAGGCCCAGGCGAGGGGCATAATCCCAGTCATGCACGCTCACCTTGCCGCCTTCGGCAGGGTAGGTCACGTCACTCTCGCGACGGGTGTAGATCATCGCCAGGCCAGTGGTCAGCCACAGGTTGGGGACTAGTTCCAGGTCGTTGCCGGCATGCAGCACGGTGTCCGAGCCCTGATAGGTGAAGTCGCGGGTGCGTGGACCGAACACGTCACCACTGCGCGCGAACTGTGACGCGCCACTGTTGGGCAGGTGCTTGGTAGTACGCCAGCCGACGGTGGTCTTGCTCTCGTGGCCGAACAGGGTGTCGCGGCGCGAGTAGTTCAGCGTACCGCTGACATCGGTGTAGGCCACCTTCAGGCGCATCGGGCCTTCACGCAGGTCCATCGGGTAGTCGTGGTAGACCAGCCCGGCTTCCAGGCGCGCATCGTCGTCGAGGTAGAAGGTGGTCTTGTTGCCGACCCAGGTGCTGCCCGGTTGCGGGCGGCTGTCGTCACGGGCCAGGTAGGCCGGGTTGGCCGCGCGTGGGTGGTGCTTGATCTGGTCCTTGGTCAGGCGCCCGGCCAGTTCGTTTTCGGTTTCCCGGTAGCGCAGGTAAAAGCGGGTTTCCAGGTTGGGGTTGAAGCGATAGCCGATGTTGGCGGCAATGCCTTTGGCGCTGCCGCTGCTGTGTGCCTGGTAGCCGTCATATTCGGAATTGGTCAGGGCCACGTAGTAGTCGAGGTTGCCCAGCACCTGGCCGGAGCTGATATGCCGGTGCTGGTAGCCACGGCTGCCGACCTCATAGCGCACTTGCAACGGCGCGGCGTCGTAGCCGGTGTGGGTGACGTAGTTGATGGCGCCGCCGAGCGCCAGGGCGCCCTGGTCGAAGCCATTGGCGCCGCGCAGCACTTCGGCGCGGCTGAGCCATAGCGGCTCGAACAGCTCATAGGGCGTGCCGCCCGGGCCGGTCAAGGGCAGGCCGTCGAACATCGTATACACCCCGGAGCCGTGCGCACCTGGCGCGCGGTTGATGCCCGAGCCGCGGATCGACAGCTTGATGCCGTCGTTGCCCGCAGATTGGGCGAACACCCCTGGCTGGTAGGCGAGCACGTCCTGGTTGCTGGCGACACGGCCTTGTCCCACGCGCTGCATGTCCACCAGGTTGCTGGCGCCTGGTACTTCGCGCAGGCGTTCGCTGGCTGCCGTCAAGTCGTTCTGCTCCTCATCGGTGATCAGCACCTGGCCCAGTTCGACCGAGGATGCCCCCAAGGCGGGCTGGCTGGCAGCCAAGGCAGCCAGCAGACCGAGGCAGGACGAGAGGGGTAAATCGGAACGCATTGTACGACTCCAGGCGAAAGGCGAATGGACAACGGCGTTGAGACGAGCGAAATGCTGCCCGGAGCACGAAGAAAGTCAGCAAATCTTGCGTAACCTTCGTCAGACGGTTTTGTACGAAAGTTCTTTACAAGCCACAGCGGTGGAGGGAGGCAGCATGCGCTTCGTAAGGTGACTGCAGATCGGCAGCGATGCCTCGCTCAATCACCCGTGGAGTACAAGCATGACTGACAACGCACGACACCTGCAGCAACCCCCGGCGGACGCCCCGGTTCGCCTGACGCCTCGTGAACGGCAAGTGCTGTTGTGGTGCGCCTACGGCAAAAGCTCGTGGGAGATTGGCCGGATCCTTGACTGCAAGGAGTCGACGGTGAACTTCCATGTGTCCAACATCCTGCGCAAATTCGACGTGCCTACCCGGGTGGCTGCGGTAATCAAGGCCATTCGTTACGGCATGCTGGCCGAACAGTGAGGGGTAGGGCATGAGCAACGAACCTGTACTGCCACGCTATGCCGATAGCCATGACCCGTTCTGGCCCCGGGTAGACCTGGGCAGGCTACGCGAACGCCTGAACTTGCAGCGGCCCGTCAGTGAGGCCGTGCTGGAGGTGGCTGCACGTTGCGCCGCCATTGATGCTGCACGGGAGTTCGCGCGTTGGCGCGCAGTGCTGCGGGAGCGCGGTTACAAGCGCCTTGAGGATGTGGCCGGGCACGACCAGGGGCGCGCTTTGCGGGTGTGCTACATCCGTTTTGTCGAAGCTGCGGTCATGTACAGCCTTGGCTCGAGCGCGTACCTGCCGACTTCCCGCCGGAGTGCTGCCCATGCCTGAGGAGTCCTTTATCGACCGCTTTGCCTCGTCGCTGATCGAACTGTTGGGCGTTGATGGCAGTGTGTTGTTCGCTGCTTTGCTAGGGGCCTTGTTGGTGAGTGCTGCGCGTGACCGGTTGATCACCAATGCAACCAGACGCCTGACGCTGGGCAAGAAATTGCTGCTGGTGTTCGTGACCGTGGGGGTGGGGCACCTGTTCGAGCCGCTGGTTTCATCGCTGGCACCCTTGCTGACCCGAGGCATGGCGGCATTCGTGGCCGCCGTGGTGGTCATCCCCATCAGCCTCAAGGTCATGGTCTGGCTGGATACGCTCGACCCACGCGAGCTCATACAGCGTTGGCGCCGCCGGGGTTAGCTGCCGGTGGCCTGGGGTAGCTGGCTGCGCAGTTCGCTCAATTGTTGTTCCAGCTGCTGGATACGTTGCTTGTCCTTGATGAGCAACAGGATGGTGTGGCGATCGTCCGGTGAGAGTGCGCGCAGGCGTTCGAGCACGTCGCCCTCCCAGCCGGCTTCACATTCGTGCCCGGGCCGCTGTGCCGTTTCACCCAGCAGTAGCCAGTCCAGGGAGCATGCATGCTGCCTGGAAATCTCCACGCAAAGTGCGTACGGGATGCTGTCGCGCACCTTCCAGCTACTGAGTGTTTGCGGGCTGATGGAAAGTGCACGGGACAGGTCGGCGTCGGACTGGGAGCGGGTAAGAAGCTTGAGGCGCGTGAGCACCTCGGCAAGTACGTGAGTACTCATAACAAATATCCATGACTGGTTTAATGATATTCCATGGGCTTAAACTACTCGTTATGAATACAGCCCTGCGTTTTAAGGAGCATTTCTGCAATGAGAACCACCAAATTGAAGAATACACCCATAGTTGCAGCCAATACTTACACACAGGCCTGCCTGGTCAATGCTAGCAGGTACTTGCCGTGAGTACTTACAAGCTGGTTTGTCCGCATTGCCACAGCCGTATGCGCATACGCACTAGCGAAGGGCGCCATATTTTCCTGCGGATCGCTTATTTGCAATGCACCACCGAGGCGTGTGGCTGGTCAGTGCGGGCCGAATTCGAAATGACCCACGAACTCTCCCCGAGCGGTATGCCCAACCCGGAAGTCTACCTGCCTTCAGCCAATGGTGATTTGCGCAAGGCCGCCTTGCCGGGTACAGGCCAGGGTAGCCCGCTTGGGTGAGGCACCGTCGGGTACAGGCAATAAAACGTGCAGATAAAAAAACACCCCGCCTAGGCGGGGTGTTTTGTTTTGCCGAAACTGCCGGGGTAATCAGCCGATCAGTTGCAGGCCGGCTTGCTGAACCAGTTCCAGCAGTGGCTGCGGGTACACACCCAGCACGAAGGCGAGAATGGCAATGGCCAGCAGCATGACGCCACCGGTGCGCTGTTCCCACTTCAGCGGGGCGTCGTGGCGACGCAGGTTCGGCTCGACCAGGTACAGGGTGACCATGACGCGCAGGTAGTAGTACACGCCGATGGCGCTACCGATCACCAGCGCACCGACCAGCCACCACAGGTGCGACTCGACGCCGGTGGCGATGATGTAGAACTTGCCGATGAAGCCAGCGGTCAGCGGGATACCCGCCAGCGACAGCATCATCACGGTCAGTACTGCGGTCAGGTACGGACGGCGCCAGAACAGGCCGCGGTACTCGTACAGCGCATCGGCGTCACGGCCGCCGTATGGCGAGGACATCAGGGTGATGACACCGAATGCGCCCAGGCTGGTGATCACGTAGGTGACCAGGTACACGCCCATGGCCTCCAGGGCCAGGCCCTTGCTGGCGACCAGGGCAATGACCAGGTAACCGAAGTGGGCGATGGACGAGTAACCGAGCAGGCGCTTGAGGTTGCTCTGGGTCAGCGCCAGCAGGTTACCGATCAGGATCGAAGCGACGGCGATCACTGCCAGTACGGTGCTCAGCACGCCGCTGCTGGCAGCAGGGGAGAGCATGAACAGGCGCACGACCACGGCGAATACCGCTACCTTGCTGGCGGTGGCCAGGAACGCGGCGACCGGTGCCGGGGCGCCTTCGTACACGTCCGGAGTCCACAGGTGGAACGGCACCAGCGACAGCTTGAAGGCCAGGCCGACCAGCATCATGCCCAGGCCCAGCTGGGCCACCAGGCTTGGCATGCTGGTGGTTGCCAGTGCCTTGCCGATCTGGTCGAAGCTCAGGCTGCCGGCATCGGCGTACAGCAGGGCCATGCCGAACAGCAGGAAGGCGGAACCGGCAGCCGACAGCACCATGTACTTGATGCCGGCTTCCAGTGACCGCTTGTTGAAGAAGGCATACGCCACCAGGCCGTAGACCGGTACCGACAGCAGCTCCAGGCCGATGAACAGGCCGGCCAGGTGGTTGGCGCTGACCAGCACCAGGCCACCCAGGGCCGACATCAGCAGCAGCAGGTACAGTTCTTCACGGTTGCCCGGGAAGCCCTTGGACCCTTCGCCCAGGTAGGCGTGGGCCAAGGTGACGCAAGCCAGCGTCGCCACCAGGATGATCGCCATGTACAGGCAGGCGAACTTGTCGATGGTGATCAGCGGGGTGACCGCCAGCGGCGCGACCTTCAGCGCCGGCAGGATCGACAGCAGGGCCAGGTTCAGGCCCACGGTGGACAGCAGGAAGGTCTGCGAGTGGTTGCGCTTCCAGGCGATCGCCAGCATCACCACCACCGTGGTGATGGTGGTGATCAGCATCGGCGCCAATGCGATGAAGTGTTGAGTGGTGAATTCCATAGCGCTCTTACCGGGCCGAAGCGAGTTGAGTGAAAGCGGAACCGAGCCACTGCTGCACACCACTCATGGTGGCGGCAGAGGTGTCGAGGAACGGCTGCGGATACACGCCCAGCAGGATCAGCAACACCGCCAGGCCCAGCACCATGACCAGCTCGCGACCGTCCATGCCGGCCAGCACGGTATCGCTCTTGGCCGGGCCGAAGTAGGCGCGGTGGATCATGATCAGCGAGTACACCGAACCGAAGACCAGGCCGGTGGTGGCGATCACGGTGATCCACGGCACATGCACGAAGCTGCCGATCAGGATCAGGAACTCGCCGACGAAGTTGCCGGTACCTGGCAGGCCCAGCGATGCCGCCGCGAAGAACAGGCTGATGGCGGGCAGGTAGGCGATGCGGTGCCACAGGCCGCCCATCTGGCGCATGTCACGGGTGTGCAGGCGCTCGTACAGCTGGCCGGACAGGATGAACAGTGCGGCGGCCGACAGGCCGTGGGCCAGCATCTGGATTACCGCGCCTTGCAGGGCCTGCTGGCTACCGGAGTAGATGCCGATCAGCACGAAGCCCATGTGCGAGACGCTGGAGAAGGCGATCAGGCGCTTGATGTCGGTTTGTGCGAAGGCCAGGAAGGCACCGTAGAAGATACCGATCAGGCCCAGGGTCATGGCGATGGGCGCGAACTCGGCCGAGGCGTTCGGGAACAGCGGCAGTGCAAAGCGCAGCAGGCCGTAGGCCGCAGTCTTCAGCAAGATACCCGCCAGGTCCACGGAGCCTGCGGTCGGTGCCTGGGCGTGAGCGTCAGGTAGCCAGGAGTGGAACGGCACCACTGGCAGCTTCACCGCGAAGGCGATGAAGAAGCCCAGCATCAGCACGTACTCGACACCGGCTGGCAGCTCGGCCTTGAGCAGGTCGCTGTAGTTGAAGGTGAGCACGCCGGTGGTGTTGTAGTTGACCAGCACCAGGCCCAGGATCGCCACCAGCATGATCAGGCCGCTGGCCTGGGTGAAGATGAAGAACTTGGTCGCCGCGTAGATCCGGGTTTTCTTGCCGTCTGCCGAGCTGTGACCCCAGAGCGCGATGAGGAAGTACATCGGCACCAGCATCATTTCCCAGAAGAAGAAGAACAGGAACAGGTCCAGGGCCAGGAACACACCGACCACGCCGCCGAGAATCCACATCAGGTTGAGGTGGAAGAAGCCGACGTGGCGCTGGATTTCTTTCCAGGAACACAGTACCGACAGCACACCGAGCAGGCCGGTGAGCAGGATCATCAGCAGCGACAGGCCGTCGAGGGCCAGGTGGATGCTGATGCCGAAGCGCTGGATCCACTGGATTTTGTATTCCACGGCCCAGGCAGGCTCGGCGCCCGGAGCGGGGGCGAGGGTGTAGTCGCCGGTGCCCCACAGCCACAGGCCGATGCCGAGCAGCAGGGACATGGTCAGCAGCGCGATCCAGCGCGGCAGGGTGGCGCCGAAGCGCTCACCCAGCCAGCACAGGAAGCCGCCGATGAAGGGGATCAGGATCAGCCAAGGCAAAATCATGACGGGTTGGTTTCCTTTGGCAAAGTCGCAAGATTCATAGTCATACCGCAGCCACTACCACAGCGCCGAGCACCAGCACGGCACCCACGGCGATAGAGGCGGTGTACCAGCGCAGTTGGCCTGTCTCGGTCTTGCTCATGGCGACGTGGCCGCCACGCGCCATGCGAGGGATCAGGCCGATGCTGCGGTCAACCGGGTCCTTGCGCAGGATGTGGCTGATCAGCAGGTACGGTTTGACGAAGAGCTTGTCGTAGATCCAGTCGAAGCCCCAGGCGGCGAACCACCAGGCCGACAGGACGCGGCCGATGCCGCTGTTGGCAACTGCGCTGACGAAGGTGCGCTTGCCCAGGAACAGCAGGGCCGACAGCAGGATACCGGCGATGGCGATGGCACCCGAGGTGATCTCCAGCGCGTGCTTGGCTTCGCCACCGGCATGGCCGGCGCTTTGAGGCAGCACGCCTGCCAGCGGCGGGTGAATCAAGGCACCGACGGCGGTCGACAGCACGATCAGCACGCCCAGTGGCAGCCAGTGGCTGATGCCGTGGCCGGCGTGGGCTTCGGTCTTGGCTTCGCCGTGGAAGGCGATGAAGATCAGGCGGAAGGTGTACAGCGAGGTCATGAACGCACCCACCAGGCCGGCGTACAGCAGGCCGGTGTTGCCGCTGGCGAAGGCTTCCCAGAGGATCTCGTCCTTGGAGTAGAAGCCCACGGTCACGATCGGCAGTGCAGCCAGAGCAGCGCCACCGACCACGAAGCTGGCGTAGGCCAGCGGCAGTTTTTTCCACAGGCCGCCCATCTTGAAGATGTTCTGCTCGTGGTGGCAGGCAACGATCACCGCACCGGAGGCAAGGAACAGCAGGGCCTTGAAGAAGGCGTGGGTCATCAGGTGGAAGATCGCCGCGTCCCAGGCACCGACGCCCAGGGCCAGGAACATGTAGCCGATCTGGCTCATGGTCGAGTAGGCGAGGATACGCTTGATGTCGGTCTGTACCAGCGCGGCGAAGCCGGCCAGCACCAGGGTCACACCGCCGACAACGCCTACCAGGTGCAGGATGTCCGGCGCCAGCAGGAACAGGCCATTGGTGCGGGCGATCAGGTAGACGCCTGCGGTCACCATGGTCGCGGCGTGGATCAGTGCCGAAACCGGGGTCGGGCCTGCCATCGCGTCGGCCAGCCAGGTCTGCAGTGGCAGCTGGGCCGATTTACCGACCGCACCACCCAGCAGCATCAGGGTTGCCAGCACCATCCAGGTGTCGCCCGCCTGGAACTTCTGCGGTGCCAGCACCAGCAGTTCCTGCACGTTCAGGGTACCCAGCTGGGCGAACAGGATGAACAGGCCGATGGCCATGAACACGTCGCCGATACGGGTGACGATGAAGGCCTTGAGTGCCGCGTTACCGTTGTTGCGGTTGCTGTAGTAGAAACCGATCAACAGGTACGAGCACAGGCCCACGCCTTCCCAGCCGAAGTAGATGAACAGCAGGTTATCGCCCAGGATCAGGAACAGCATGCTGGCGATGAACAGGTTGGTGTACGAGAAGAAGCGCGAGTAGCCGGCTTCGCCACGCATGTACCAGGACGCGAACAGGTGGATCAGGAAGCCCACGCCAGTGACCACGCCCAGCATGGTGACCGACAGGCCGTCCAGGTACAGGGTGAAGTTCGGCGCAAAGCCGTCTACCGACATCCACTGCCACAGCAGCTGGCTGTACGCGCCGCCTTCAGGCGGGGCGACGTTGAATTGCCAGATGACATAGGCGGCGGTGGCGGCCGAAAGGCCCACCGAGCCAACGCCGATCAGGGCGGACAGGTTCTCCGAGAACCGCCCGCGCGAGAACGACAGCAGCAGGAAGCCGACGAGGGGGAAGACGAAAGTCAGGAAGAGAAGGTTCATCCGCGCATCTCACTGGCAGCATCGATGTCGAGAGTGTGGAAGCGGCGATACAGCTGCAGCAGGATGGCCAGGCCAATACTGGCCTCGGCGGCTGCCAGGCTGATCACCAGAATGAACATCACCTGGCCGTCGGGCTGGACCCAACGGGCACCGGCGACGACGAACGCCAGGGCAGAGGCGTTCATCATGACTTCCAGGCTCATGAGTACGAAGAGGATGTTGCGGCGGACCATCAGGCCAACCAGACCTAAGCAGAACAGGATGCCGGCGACTGCCAGACCGTGCTCGAGAGGGATAGCACCCATGATTTACTCCTTCGCCTCGTTGCGGCCCAGGTGGAAGGCGGTGACGGCTGCAGCCAGCAGCAGCATCGACGCCAGTTCGACCACCAGCAGGTAAGGGCCGAACAGGCTGATACCCACTGCTTTCGGGCCCACGGTGGTACCGCTGATGCCAGCACCGCTCGGGGTGACGAACAGCACGTACAGCAGTTCTGCCAGCAGCAGGGCGCCGAGGATCACTGGCCCGACCCAGATGCCGGGCTTGAGCCAGCCCCGTTCCTGGGCGACCGAAGCCGGCCCCAGGTTGAGCATCATCACCACGAACACGAACAGCACCATGATGGCGCCGGCGTAGGCGATCACTTCCAGGGCGCCGGCGAACGGCGCACCCAGGGAGAAGAAGATCATGGCCACGGAAATCAGCGAAATGATCAGGTAAAGCAAGGCGTGCACGGGGTTGGTACCGGTCACCACCCGAAGGGTGGAGACCACGGCGATCCCGGATGCGAAGTAGAAAGCGAATTCCATCTTTCTGTCCTTATGGGAGCAAGCTCTTCACGTTGATCGGCTCGGCTTCGTTCTGCGCAGAGCCTTTCGGCTTGCCAGCGATGGCCATACCCGCAACACGGTAGAAGTTGTAGTCAGGGTTCTTGCCGGGGCCGGAGATCAGCAGATCTTCTTTCTCGTACACCAGGTCCTGACGCTTGAACTCGGCCATTTCGAAATCCGGCGTCAGCTGGATCGCGGTGGTCGGGCACGCTTCTTCACACAGGCCGCAGAAAATGCAACGCGAGAAGTTGATGCGGAAGAATTCCGGGTACCAACGGCCGTCCTCGGTCTCGGCTTTCTGCAGCGAGATGCAGCCAACCGGGCAGGCCACCGCGCAGAGGTTGCACGCTACGCAGCGCTCCTCGCCATCGGGGTCGCGGGTGAGGACGATGCGGCCGCGGTAGCGCGGCGGCAGGTACACGGGTTCTTCGGGGTATTGCAGGGTGTCGCGCTTGCGGAACCCGTGGGAGAACACCATGGCCAGGCTGCGCAGCTGTGTGCCGGTGCCCTTAACGATGTCGCCGATATACTTGAACATGGGTCAAATCCTCACTGGGCCGCGACGGCTGGCGTGTTGTAGAGCACGATCGCAGCGGTCACCAGCAAATTGATCAGGGTCAGCGGCAGGCAGAACTTCCAGCTGAAGTCCATCACTTGGTCATAGCGTGGGCGCGGGATCGAGGCGCGCAGCAGGATGAACAGCATGATGAAGAACGCGGTCTTCAGCGCGAACCACAGGAACGACAGTTGCGGCAGGATGCCGAACGGGCCGTGCCAGCCGCCGAAGAACAGGGTTACCAGCAGCGCCGAGATGAGGATGATGCCGATGTACTCACCGACGAAGAACATGCCCCATTTCATGCCGGCATACTCGATGTGGTAGCCGTCGGCCAGTTCCTGTTCTGCTTCTGGCTGGTCGAACGGGTGACGGTGGGTCACGGCGACGCCAGCGATGAAGAAGGTGCAGAAGCCGAAGAACTGCGGAATGATGAACCACAGGTTCTGGGCCTGGTATTCAACGATGTCGCGCATGTTGAACGAGCCCACCTGCACCACCACGCCCATCAGCGCCAGGCCCAGGAACACTTCGTACGACACGGTCTGTGCCGAAGCACGCAAGCTGCCCAGCAGGGCGTACTTGTTGTTCGACGACCAGCCGGCGAACAGCACCGCGTAGACCGACAGGCCGGCCATGGCGAAGAAGAACAGCAGGCCGATGTTCAGGTCAGCAACGCCCCAGGTCGGGGTGATCGGGATGACCACGAAGGCAATGAGCAGGGCGCTCATGGCCACGACCGGTGCCAGGGTGAAGATGACGCGGTCGACGAACGGTGGGTTCCAGTCTTCCTTGAAGAACATCTTCAGCATGTCGGCTGCGATCTGGAACATGCCGAACGGGCCTACGCGGTTCGGGCCGTAACGGTCCTGCCACCAGCCCAGCAGGCGGCGCTCGACGAAGCTGAGCAGCGCGCCGCAGACCACCACCGCCAGCAGGACCACGATGGCCCGCAGCACGGTGAGGATCACGTCGATTACTTCGGGGGTGAACCAGCTCATTGTGCTGCCTCCTGCAGACCTTCGACGGATGCACCGAAGATGGCAGGCGGAATGCCGGCCAGGCCTTTCGGCAACGCGACCAGGCCTGCGCCCAGCTCTTCATTGATGCGCAGCGGCAGGCGCAGGGCCACACCGGCCACGTTCAGGCTCAGCAGGGCACCGTCGTTGACGCCCAGGCGGTCGGCTTCGGACTTGGCCAGGGCCACGTAGGCAGCCGGGATGCGTTCTTGTACCGGGGCGGCGCGCGAGGAGCTTTCTTCGCTGCCGAACAGGTGGAAGAACGGCACGGCGGTCCAGGTGCCACGGGCCGGGTTGAAGGCACCCGGAATGGCGTTGAACCAGTTCAGGCGGTCGCCTTGCGACTCGATCAGGCGCACGCCCGGGTCACCGGCACGCAGGTGGCCACCGACCTCATCCTGAAACTTGTTCCAGGCTTGTGGCGAGTTCCAGCCCGGCGACCAGGCGAACGGCACCTGCTGGCGCGGTTCGGCGGAGCCCGAGTAGCCTTCCATGGAGAAGGCGAACGCGGTGTCCTTGTCTTGCGGGGTGCGCGGTTCGTGCACGCTGATGTTGGCGCGCATGGCGGTGCGGCCAGAGTAGCGCAGCGGCTCACGGGCCAGCTTCATGCCCTTGATGCGGAACGCGGCGCTTGGGGCGGCGTTGACGATGCCGGCCAGTTGCGGGGCGGCTTCGGCGCAGGCGCTGGTGACGTGGTCCAGCTGGGTCCAGTCGACCGGCTTGTTCAGCAGGGTGGCACGCAGGGCGTGCATCCAGCGCCAGCCTTCGTGGATCTGGATGCTGCTGTCCAGGTATTGCGGGTCGAACACCTGGAAGAAGCGCTGGGCACGGCCCTCCTGGCTGACCAGGGTGCCGTCGCCTTCGGCGAACGAGGCAGCCGGCAGCACCAGGTGGGCGCGGTCGACCGTCGGGGTTTTCGAGTGGTCGGCAACGATCACCACCTTGGCCGCAGCCAGGGCTGCATCGACCTTGGCGGCCGGTACGCGGGCGTACAGGTCGTTTTCCAGCACGACAATGGCGTCGGCCTTGCCACTGATGACCGCGTCCAGCGCAGCATCGACGGACTCGCCACCGAGCATGGCCAGGCCGATGCTGTTGGCTTCAGGCACCACCAGGCTCAGCGAGCCGTTCTTCTCGCGCAGCTTCAGGGCCTTGGCGATGTTGGCGGCCGCTTCGATCAGCGCCGGGTCGGCCAGGGAAGTGCCGGCGACCACCAGTGGGCGCTTGGCAGCGACCAGGGCGTCGGCGATGCGCTGGGCCAGGGCCTTGGCTTCGTCGTCCAGGCCGGCAACGGCAGGTGCGCTAGGGTCGATGGCGTGGGCCACGGCGAAACCGATGCGGGCCAGGTCGGCCGGGGCTGCGTGTACGCACTCTTCGGCAACGTCGTCCAGCTTGGTTTCAGCCAGGGAGGCGATGAACAGCGGGTACAGCGCGTGCTGGCCAATGTTCTTCACGGCGGCGTCGAGCCACGGCTGCACCTTCATGGCTTCGGCCATGGCCTCGGCCTTGCCTTTGGTGGCCTGGCGCACGGCCAGGGCAACGCGGGCAGCGGTCTGGGTCAGGTCTTCGCCGAGCACGAACACAGCGTCGTGGTCTTCGATGTCGCGCAGGGTCGGCACTGGCAGCGGGCTGTTGTTCAGCACGTTCAGGGCCAGGCGCACACGGGCCAGTTCGCCTGCTTCCATACCGGCGTAGAAGTAGTCGGCGCCGACCAGTTCACGCAGGCCGTAGTTGCTTTCCAGGCTGGCGCGTGGCGAGCCGATACCGACGATGGTGCGCCCGCGCAGCAGGTCGGCGGCCTTGTCCAGGGCGGCGTCCAGGCCCAACTTGGTGCCATCGGCCAGATGTGGCTGGCGTGGGCGGTCCTTGCGGTTGACGTAGCCATAGCCGAAGCGGCCACGGTCGCACAGGAAGTACTGGTTGACCGAACCGTTGAAGCGGTTCTCGATACGGCGCAGTTCGCCGTAGCGCTCACCCGGGCTGATGTTGCAGCCGCTGGAGCAGCCGTGGCAGATGCTCGGGGCGAACTGCATGTCCCACTTGCGGTTGTAGCGCTCGGAGTGGGTCTTGTCGGTGAACACGCCGGTCGGGCAGACCTCGGTCAGGTTGCCGGAGAACTCGCTTTCCAGCACGCCGTCTTCGACGCGGCCGAAGTACACGTTGTCGTGGGCGCCGTATACGCCCAGGTCGGTACCACCGGCGTAGTCTTTGTAGTAGCGCACGCAGCGGTAGCAGGCGATGCAGCGGTTCATCTCATGGGCGATGAACGGGCCGAGGTCCTGGTTCTGGTGAGTACGCTTGGTGAAACGGTAGCGGCGCTCGTTGTGGCCGGTCATTACCGTCATGTCCTGCAGGTGGCAGTGACCGCCTTCCTCGCACACCGGGCAGTCGTGCGGGTGGTTGGTCATCAGCCATTCGACGACGCTGGCGCGAAACGCCTTGGACTCGTCATCGTCGATGGAGATCCAGGTGCCGTCGGAGGCAGGGGTCATGCAGGACATTACGATACGACCACGGGTGTCGTTCTCGTCGGTGTACTGCTTGACCGCGCACTGCCGGCAGGCGCCAACGCTACCAAGCGCCGGGTGCCAGCAGAAATAAGGGATGTCGAGGCCGAGTGACAGACACGCCTGTAACAGGTTGTCTGCACCGTTGACTTCGAGCGCTTTGCCGTCTACGTGGATAGTGGCCATTGTTCAAAGTTCTTCGTTGGCCCGCGTGAGCGGGCGTGGCTAATGGAAATCGGTGAGCTTGCGGCACGCCTCGATGGACTCGGGCCTGTCGGCAAGCTGGCGAGTGGCACGGACCACCCGCCTTAATCGTCTTGTTATGCGCCGACCACGATCGGCTTCGCCAGGTTCGGGCGCAGGGTGCCAGCGCTTTCAGGCGCCACACCGGCCTCGAACTCCGAGCGGAAGTACTTGATGGCACTGCCCAGCGGCTCGACGGCACCGGGTGCGTGAGCACAGAAGGTGCGGCCTGGGCCGAGGAAGTTGACCAGCCCCAGCAGCGTCTCGATGTCTTCGGCGCGGCCCTGGCCTTTCTCCAGTGCGCGCAGCATCTTCACGCTCCACGGCAGGCCGTCACGGCAGGGGGTGCACCAGCCGCACGATTCGCGGGCGAAGAACTCTTCCATGTTGCGCAGCAGCGACACCATGTTGATGCTGTCGTCCACCGCCATGGCCAGGCCGGTACCCATACGGGTGCCGACCTTGGCGATGCCGCCGGCGTACATCTGCGCATCGAGGTGCTCGGGCAGCAGGAAGCCAGTACCGGCGCCGCCTGGCTGCCAGCACTTGAGCTTGAAGCCGTCACGCATGCCGCCGGCGTAGTCTTCGAACAGCTCGCGGGCGGTGACGCCGAACGGCAGTTCCCACAGGCCCGGGTTTTTCACCTTGCCGGAGAAGCCCATCAGCTTGGTGCCGTGGTCTTCGCTGCCTTCACGGGCCAGCGACTTGTACCAGTCGTTGCCGTTGGCGACGATGGCCGGCACGTTGCACAGGGTTTCGACGTTGTTCACACAAGTCGGCTTGCCCCACACGCCCACGGCGGCAGGGAAGGGCGGCTTGGAGCGCGGGTTGGCGCGGCGGCCTTCCAGCGAGTTGATCAGCGCGGTTTCTTCGCCGCAGATGTAGCGGCCGGCACCGGTGTGCACGAACAGCTCGAAGTCGAAGCCGCTGCCCAGGATGTTCTTGCCCAGCAGGCCTGCGGCCTTGGCTTCATCGATGGCGCGGTTGAGGTTTTTCGCTGCGGTGGTGTATTCGCCACGCAGGAAGATGTAGCCACGGTAGGCCTTCAGGGCGCGGGCGCTGATCAGCATGCCCTCGACCAGCAGATGGGGCTGTTGCTCCATCAGCATGCGGTCCTTCCAGGTGTTCGGCTCCATTTCGTCCGCGTTGCACAGCAGGTAGCGGATGTTCATGGATTCGTCTTTGGGCATCAGGCCCCACTTCACGCCAGTGGGGAAGCCTGCACCACCACGGCCCTTGAGGCCGGAGTCCTTGACGCTTTGCACGATGTCGTCAGCCGACATCTGCGCCAGCGCCTTGCGCGCCGCAGCGTAGCCGTTCTTGGACTCGTACTCGGCCAGCCATACCGGCTCGCCGTCGTCACGCAGGCGCCAGGTCAGCGGGTGGGTTTCGGCGGTACGCGCAATGCGGTTGGCCGGGCCGAAGGAAGTAATGGTCATACGTAACCCTCCAGCAGTTTGGAGACGCCAGCAGGCTGTACGTCGCCAAAGGTGTCGTCGTCGATCATCAGCGCCGGGGCCTTGTCGCAGTTGCCCAGGCAGCACACCGGCAGCAGGGTGAAGCGGCCGTCGGCGGTGGTCTGGCCAAGGCCGATGCCCAGCTCGCTCTGGATCTGGCTGACGACCGATTCATGGCCGCCGATGTAGCAGACCATGCTGTCGCACACGCGGATGATGTGGCGGCCGACCGGCTGACGGAAGATCTGGCTGTAGAAGGTGGCGACACCCTCGACGTCGCTGGCAGGGATGCCCAGCACTTCGCCGATGGCGTGGATGGCGCCGTCCGGCACCCAGCCACGTTCCTTCTGGACGATCTTCAGGGCTTCGATGGACGCCGCGCGCGGGTCCTCGTAGTGATGCATTTCGTGCTCGATGGCCGAGCGCTCGGTTTCGCTCAGGGCGAAACGGTCTGTCTGGATAAGCGTGCTGTTCATGCTTAGCGGTCCACGTCAGCCATAACGAAGTCGATACTGCCCAGGTACGCAATGAGGTCGGCGACCATGCTGCCTTTGATCACCGAAGGGATCTGCTGCAGGTGCGGGTAGCTCGGCGTACGAATCCGGGTGCGGTAGCTCATGGTGCCGCCATCGCTCGTCAGGTAGTAACTGTTGATGCCCTTGGTCGCCTCGATCATCTGGAACGACTCGTTGGCCGGCATGACCGGGCCCCACGAGACTTGCAGGAAGTGCGTGATGAGGGTTTCGATGTGCTGCAGGGTGCGCTCTTTCGGCGGCGGCGTGGTCAGCGGGTGATCCGCCTTGTACGGGCCTTCCGGCATGTTGCGCAGGCACTGGTCGATGATGCGGATACTCTGGCGCATCTCCTCGACACGGACCATGCAGCGATCGTAGGCATCGCCGTTGTGGGCCAGCGGTACTTCGAACTCGAAGTTCTCGTAGCCGGAGTAAGGGCGGGCTTTACGCAGGTCGAAGTCGCAACCGGTGGAACGCAGGCCGGCACCGGTGGTACCCCACTCCAGGGCTTCCTTGGTGTTGTACGCGGCAACGCCAATGGTACGGCCCTTGAGGATGCTGTTCTGCAGGGCAGCCTTGGTGTATTCGTCGAGGCGCTTGGGCAGCCATTCGACGAAGTCCTTGACCAGCTTGTCCCAGCCGCGCGGCAGGTCGTGGGCGACGCCACCGATGCGGTACCAGGCCGGGTGCAGGCGGAAGCCGGTGATCGCTTCGATCACGGTGTAGGCGCGCTGGCGGTCGGTGAAGGTGAAGAACACCGGGGTCATGGCGCCCACGTCCTGGATGTAGGTACCCAGGAACAGCAGGTGGCTGGTGATGCGGAAGAACTCGGCGAGCATGATGCGAATCACGTCGACTTTCTGCGGCACCTTGATACCGGCCAGCTTCTCTACGGCGAGCACGTACGGCAGGTTGTTCATCACCCCGCCGAGGTAGTCGATACGGTCGGTGTAGGGGATGAAGCTGTGCCAGGACTGGCGCTCGGCCATTTTTTCGGCACCACGGTGGTGGTAGCCGATGTCCGGTACGCAGTCGACGATCTCTTCACCGTCCAGCTGCAGGACGATACGGAAGGCACCGTGCGCCGAAGGGTGGTTGGGGCCGAGGTTGAGGAACATGTAGTCCTCGTTGGCGCCCTGACGCTTCATGCCCCAGGCTTCCGGGTTGAAGCGCGCCGATTCCTCTTCAAGCTGCTGCTTGGCGAGGGTCAGGCTGTAGGGGTCGAACTCGGTGGCACGGGCCGGGTAGTCCTTGCGCAGCGGGTGGCCTTCCCAGGTGGGCGGCATCATGATGCGGCTCAGGTGCGGGTGGCCGGCAAAGTCGATGCCGAACATGTCCCAGACTTCACGCTCGTACCAGTTGGCGTTTGGCCAGATACCGGTCACGGTCGGCAGGTTCAGGTCGCCTTCGCTGAGCGACACCTTGATCATCACGTCGCTGTTACGCTCGACCGACAGCAGGTGGTAGAACACGCTGAAGTCGGCTGCTGGCAGGCCACGGCGCTGGGTGCGCAGGCGTTCGTCGACGCCGTGCAGGTCGTACAGCATGCTGTACGGCTTGGCCACGCCACGCAGGAAGCTGAGCACCTCTTTGAGCTGGGCGCGCTTGACCCACAGCACGGGCATGCCGGTGCGGGTTTCCTGGGCGACAAATGCTTCGGCGCCAAAACGGTTGTTCAGTTCGACGACCACATCCTGGTCGTCAGCCTTGTAAGGCGGAATGAAAATAGCGTTGTCCGCTGTCATGGTCTCGGTCGCTTTGGGTCAACGTTAAGAATGAAGCCAGGCCGCCGGCTCCTTCGGGAGCGGGCGGCAGGTCGCTGGATCAGACTTCGTCGGGGCTGCGCAGGTTGGTTACTGCAATGCGCTGCTCACGACGCAGGTCTTTCTGGGCTGGCATCTCGGCACGGTAAATACCTTGATCACCAACAACCCAGGAAAGCGGGCGTCGTTCTTGGCCGATCGACTCCTGCAACAGCATCAAGCCTTGCAGGAAAGCCTCAGGGCGTGGCGGGCAGCCAGGCACATAGACGTCCACGGGGAGGAACTTGTCGACCCCCTGAACGACCGAGTAAATGTCGTACATGCCACCGGAGTTGGCGCACGACCCCATGGAGATGACCCACTTGGGCTCGAGCATCTGCTCGTACAGGCGCTGGATGATCGGCGCCATTTTGACGAAGCAGGTACCGGCGATGACCATGAAGTCGGCCTGACGCGGCGAGGCCCGGATGACTTCGGCGCCGAAGCGGGCGATGTCGTGGGGTGCCGTAAAGGCCGTGGTCATTTCCACGTAGCAGCAGGACAGGCCGAAGTTGTACGGCCAGAGGGAGTTCTTGCGACCCCAGTTGACCGCACCACGCAGCACATCTTCAAGCTTGCCCATGAAGATGTTCTTGTGGACCTGGTCCTCTAGCAGTTGGTCGGTGACGGTTTCCCGTTCACCTACCGGGTACTGCTCGTTAGGCGCATCCGGATCGATTCTGGTGAGATTGTATTGCATTGCCAAAGCCTCATTGTTTCAGCTTCGCTTGCCGCTTGCGGCGACCTTCGGGAGCCCAATCAAGAGCACCGACGCGCCATAGGTAGACAAGACCTGCCAACAGAATTGCTATGAAAACGAGAGCTTCGACGAACCCGGTCCAGCCGCTTTCGCGGACGGACACAGACCATGCAAAGAGAAAGAGGGCTTCAATATCGAAGATCACGAACAGCATCGCGACCAGATAGAATTTGGCGGACAGGCGCAGGCGGGCGCTGCCGACGGGCAGCATGCCGGATTCGAAGGGTTCGTTCTTGGCGCGGCCCCAGGCCTTGCTACCGAGCAGGCTGGACAGGCCGAGCATGAAGGCACACAGGCCGACGACACCCAGGAGGAAGATGGCAAAGCCCCAGTTGTGGGCGATGAGTCCTGCCGAATCGGACATGCTAGAGATCCTTATACAGAGACCCAGCTCTGCAGTCTGAAATAAGTAAAGCGGCGACGTGGTGTCGCAGGTGCAGTGACCAAATGTCGCAGCTGAATCAATCGCGCTGATTTTATGGGTAAACCCGGTGCAAGTAAAATTTCTGTCGCAAATTTATTCGTAGGATTAAGAACAAAACACGCTCGTAACTGGCTGAAAGCCTTGAGATTCGGGCATTGCGTGCTGTTTTGTTAATTATGTTTCTTGCGACTGGTAACGAATTACAAGTTTCGGAATGATAATTAATATCATTTGACCTGATGCCTTCTAATTTGGCTGTTCTGCGCCTTGTAAAGTTCATCTGGCGATTCCCCCTACTTGCAAATGCGAAGGGCTCTTGTTCTAGCAGCTTCCGGCGCTGCGCGCACCGCTCTGGGTCAATACTTTATCGATTGAGCCATGACCGACTGATGAAGCGATCGCCCACTGGCCGAGCCAGTAGGTAAGGATGATCAGGTAGGGCGCGGCAGCGAACGGGCTGACAAAGCGGTCAATGCCGATCAGGCTGTCGGAGAGCACGAACAGGCCGGCGCCGAGTGCGGCCAGCCCGCCGCAGGCCAGGGCGCGCCAGAGCATGGCGCTGATGGCCAAGGCGTAGAGCGCGACCGGGACCAGTAGCGGGCCAAGGCCGTGACTGGCCAGAACGCTGAGCAAGGTGAGGCCGGTGACGGCGCTAAGCAGCAGTGCGGGCAGGGCTGGGCGCAGGGTATGGCTGCAATACGCACGCAGGTAGGCGAGGTGGGCGCAGAGGAAGGCGGCCAGGCCGAACACGAAGAGGTCGGCGGGGATAGCGAGCAGGATGTCGCCGAGTACCGAGAAGGCCAGGCCGATCGAGATCCACGTGCGATAGGCTGAAGCGGGGGCGCTGCGCAACCAGGCGATCAGGGCCAGCACCGGGATGGGCTTGGCCAGCAGGGCAAGCACGGTGTTGTCGCTGGCCAGTGCATATATATAGAGAGCAGCGGCGGCCAGGGCGAGAATGATCAGGTGGCTTGGACGAGGCATGGGCGGTCCTTGCTACTGTGCTGCCTCAAGCATAGACCTGATCGTGAGATTTGCGTTTGTCTGTGCGGGCCCTTCGCGGATAAATCCGCTCCTACAGGTGCGCACAGGCTCTGTAGGAGCGGATTTATCCGCGAAGGGCCCGTACAGGCAAAAAAAGGCCCGGGGCTTTCGCAAGCCCCGGGCCTCTGTCAGCAACCCACTATCAGTGGAATTGCTCTTCCTCGGTCGAACCGGTCAGTGCAGTCACCGACGATGCGCCACCCTGAATCACGGTCGTCATGTCGTCGAAGTAGCCAGTGCCCACTTCCTGCTGGTGCGCCACGAAGGTATAGCCTTTGCTGGCGTCCGCGAATTCCTGCTCTTGCAGCTTCACGTAGGCGGTCATGTCGTTGCGGGCGTAGTCGTGCGCCAGGTTGAACATGCCGTGCCACATGTTGTGAATGCCGGCCAGGGTGATGAACTGGTGCTTGTAGCCCATGGCCGACAGCTCGCGCTGGAACTTGGCAATGGTGGCGTCGTCCAGGTTCTTCTTCCAGTTGAAGGACGGCGAGCAGTTGTACGACAGGATCTGGTCCGGGTACTCCTTCTTGATCGCTTCGGCGAAGCGGCGGGCTTCGTCCAGGTCTGGCTTGGCGGTTTCGCACCAGATCAGGTCGGCGTACGGCGCATAGGCCAGGCCGCGGGCGATGGCCTGGTCGAGGCCGGCGCGTACCTTGTAGAAGCCTTCACGGGTACGCTCGCCGATCACGAACGGCTGGTCGTACGGGTCGCAGTCGCTGGTCAGCAGGTCGGCGGCGTTGGCGTCGGTGCGGGCCAGGATGATGGTCGGAACGCCCGACACGTCGGCTGCCAAGCGCGCGGCCACCAGCTTCTGTACGGCTTCCTGGGTCGGTACCAGTACCTTGCCACCCATGTGGCCACATTTTTTGACCGAGGCCAGCTGGTCTTCGAAGTGCACGCCAGCGGCGCCTGCTTCGATCATGTTCTTCATCAGTTCATAGGCGTTCAGTACGCCGCCGAAACCGGCTTCGGCGTCAGCCACGATGGGCGCGAAGTAGTCGATGTAGCCATCGTCGCCCGGGTTCTTGCCGGCTTTCCACTGGATCTGGTCGGCGCGGCGGAAGGCGTTGTTGATGCGCTTGACCACGGTCGGTACCGAATCGACCGGGTACAGCGACTGGTCAGGGTACATGGACTCGGCCGAGTTGTTGTCGGCGGCTACTTGCCAGCCGGACAGGTAGATGGCCTGGATGCCGGCTTTTACCTGTTGCACTGCCTGGCCGCCGGTGAGGGCGCCCATGCAGTTCACGAAATCTTTTTCTGGGCGGAAGGACGGGTGGGCACCTTCGGTGACCAGCTTCCACAGTTTTTCTGCGCCTTGGCGAGCAAAGGTGTGCTCCGGCTGGATGGAGCCACGCAGGCGAACGACATCGGCGGCGGAGTAGGTACGGGTCACGCCTTTCCAGCGCGGGTTCTCGGCCCAGTCTTTCTCGAGGGCTGCAATTTGCTGTTCGCGTGTCAGTGCCATGGAAATAAGCCTCGTCGCATCGATCTTGGGTTAATTGTGCTGATGCCCGGGTGCAGATCAGGGTGCCTGGCGGCTGTCCTGTTCTAGAGAGTGCGGCGGCGAACGCGAAGGCTCGAAGGGGGAAGGGTGGGCAGGCCAGGCGAAGGTGTGCTCCGGCAGGTCGGCTCGTGGTTGCCTTGCTGCGGTGCTACGCGATTGCCAGTACTGCGGTGATGCGCTTCCGTCCCTCGGGACAACTTCTTCGTTGCAGTCGCAATCCCGTCGAACCGCCTTGTGGGCCGTATAGACACGAGGCGCCTCCAGGGGTGGGAGGAGTACGCCTCGAAGGCCCTTGCCAGGGCCCCTGATTAGCGGGAGCGAGGCCATCATGCCCTTGGGAAAAAGGGCATGTCAAATGTTTTGTAGTGGAATTTTTCACTTACTACATCTTTGGTCTAATGCGACTTGGCAGTCAGTTTCAAGGCCTTTGGTCGAGGCCTTGAATTGCCTGGGATCAGTCGAGAAGGTCGACTTTGACACGTAAAGTCATGTTTTCACCCCGCTGGGTGCTGTAACTGCGGCTTGACGTGCTGCGGTCGGCTTGGCTCTGCTGGTTGTAGCCTGTCAGGGTGATCCATTCGCCGAGCTTGCCGGTGACGGTCGTGTCGGTACTTTGCACTTTCACTACATCTGCACGTTCATGGCTGATGCGGTCATTATTGGTGCTTATTTGCAGACGAACCGTATCACCGCTCAGGCTTGGCGTAACGTAGAAACCCTGGGTCACGTTGCGGTATTCGGTGTTGCTCTGCAGGCGCCCGTAGCCGTCGGTGCTGGTGCTGGTGATCGGGATGCTCTGGCCAACCTGGATCAGCGCCGGCTGGCCTTCGCTGGCCTGGATCTGTTGCATGCCGCCGTCGCGGTTGCTGGTACCGTAGTGGATAACACGGGCATTGCCACGGTTGTCCTGAAAGTTGCTGTCGTTGTTGTCGACGCTGATCAGCAGGCGTTTGGGGGCGGTGTCCAGTTGTTGCAGCAGGGCGCGCAGGTCGTCGATGCGCTCGGGGCTGGCGTTGACGATCAGCTTGTTCTCGAAGGCGCTGACTGTGCCGTCCTTGCCGATGAATGCCTGCGCCGCAGGCAGCAGTTCGGCGCTGGCGCGGTGCTGCAGCGGCACCACCTCGGTGGCGGCCTGG
Source organism: Pseudomonas sp. LLC-1 (assembly GCF_002992185.1). Lineage (NCBI taxonomy): Bacteria > Pseudomonadati > Pseudomonadota > Gammaproteobacteria > Pseudomonadales > Pseudomonadaceae > Pseudomonas > Pseudomonas sp. LLC-1. The sequence continues at coordinate 133,440 of NZ_LUVY01000012.1, forward strand.
GCGACGAGGCTGGTAACCAGCAGCAGGGTGGTGAAAAGGGGGCGTAGCGGCATGTCCATGATCTCCGCGGGGGGAATCGCCAGAATGGCCAAGGCATCCTGCTTGTGCCGGGTGCACATTAAAACCTGCCTTTTATACTGGCTTTATCTAGGCAACTATAAATTATAGTCAGCCAGATAATTGCAGATAATTCCACGATGCAGGCTTGGTTGGTCAGCTCGCGCACATCACGCTGTGGCTGCTGTCGGACAAATTACGTAACATTCCCGCTACAATTTTTTGCCCGTTCTAAAGGCCGTACAGCTGCCTCGGGCGCTCCTGTGGCTCTGTGGGAGTGCTCCAGACAAGTGCTCGCCATACACAGGAATCTCATGAAACCCGCCCGACTACGCGCCGACCTGCTCGCCGGCCTCACCACCTCGTTCGCCCTGGTGCCCGAGTGCATCGCCTTTGCCCTGGTGGCTCACCTCAACCCTTTGATGGGCCTGTATGGCGCATTCATCATCTGTACCCTGACTGCGCTGTTCGGCGGTCGGCCCGGGATGATCTCCGGCGCCGCGGGCTCAATGGCCGTGGTGATCGTCGCGCTGGTGGTGCAGCACGGCGTGCAGTACCTGCTGGCAACGGTGTTGCTGGGCGGTGTGGTGATGATCCTGTTCGGCGTGCTGCGCTTGGGCAAACTGGTGCGCCTGGTGCCGTACCCGGTGATGCTTGGCTTCGTGAACGGCTTGGCCATCGTCATCGCCATGGCTCAGCTGGAGCACTTCAAGGACGGTGAGCACTGGCTCAGTGGTGCGCCGCTGTATCTGATGATCGGCCTGGTAGCGCTGACCATGGCGGTGGTTTACGTGCTGCCGAAGCTGACCCGCGCAGTACCACCGGCGCTGGTGGCGATCCTGGGTGTTGGCCTGCTGGTGTACCTGCTGGGGCTGCCCACCCGCACCCTGGGTGACATGGCGCACATCGCTGGTGGCCTGCCAGGGCTGGCGCTGCCGGATGTGCCCTGGAACCTGGAAACCCTGAAGATCATCGCCCCCTACGCGGTGCTGATGGCCATGGTCGGCCTGCTGGAAACCCTGCTTACCCTCAACCTGACCGATGAAATCACCGAGAGCCGAGGTTTCCCGGACCGCGAGTGCGTGGCGTTGGGCGCGGCTAACATGGTCTCGGGCCTGTGCGGCGGCATGGGTGGCTGCGCGATGATCGGGCAGACGGTGATCAACCTCAGCTCCAATGGCCGTGGCCGGCTGTCGGGGGTGGTGGCCGGGGTAATGATCTTGCTGTTCGTCTTGTTCCTGTCACCGCTGATCGAGCGCATTCCGCTGGCGGCACTGGTGGGGGTGATGTTCGTGGTGGCCCAGCAGACGTTTGCCTGGGCGTCGCTGCGGGTGCTTAACAAAGTACCGGTGAACGATGTGCTGGCGATCATTGCGGTCACTGTCGTGACAGTGTTTACCGACCTGGCCATGGCGGTGCTGTTCGGCATCATCATCGCGGCCCTTAATTTTGCCTGGCAGCATGCGCGGGAGTTGTATGCGGACTGCCATGAGGATGCGCAGGGCGGCAAGCATTATCAGGTACATGGCACGCTGTTCTTTGCCTCTACCACCTCGTTCCTCAATCAGTTCGATACGGCCAGCGACCCTGCTCAGGTTACGCTGGATTGCCAGCATCTGAGCTTTGTCGATTACTCGGCGATTGCGGCATTGAAGACCCTGCGTGAACGGTATGCCAAGGCGGGCAAGCAGTTGCGCGTGGTGCACTTGTCGGAGCGCTGCAAGAAGCTGTTGAAGCGGGCTGGTGAACAGCACTGAAGATAGTTGCTGCCTGTGCTGGCCTCATCGCGGCTAAAGCCGCTCCTACAAGGGGTGTGCGATCCCTGTAGGAGCGGCTTTAGCCGCGATGAGGCCGGTGCAGGAGAACGGCTTACTCGCCGCGGTTCTTCTTCACAATTGCATCGGCAATACTGGCCGGTGCCTCGGCATATCGGGTGAACTCCATCGAAAAGCTCGCCCGGCCCTGGGTCATCGAGCGCATCGAGGTGGCGTAGCCGAACATTTCGCCCAGCGGCACCTCGGCACGGATCACCTTGCCTGCCGGCGTTTCGTCACCGTCCTGAATCATCCCGCGGCGCCGGCTCAGGTCGCCCAGAATGTCGCCCTGGTACTCCTCCGGCGTCACCACCTCCACCTTCATCACCGGCTCCAGCAGCACCGCGCCACCTTTCTGCGATAGCTGTTTGGTGGCCATCGACGCAGCGATCTTGTAGGCCATTTCGTTGGAGTCGACGTCGTGGTAAGAGCCGTCGAACACCGCGGCTTTGAGGTTGATCAGCGGGTAACCGGCGAGCACGCCGTTCTTCATCTGTTCCTCGATGCCTTTCTGGATCGCCGGAATGTATTCGCGTGGTACCACGCCACCGACAATCTCGTTGATGAACTCCAGGCCTTCCTTGCCTTCGTCGCCGGGGGCGAAGCGGATCCAGCAGTGACCATACTGGCCACGGCCGCCGGACTGGCGGACGAAACGCCCCTCGATCTCGCAGGTATTGCGGATTTTTTCGCGGTAGGCCACCTGCGGCTTGCCGATGTTGGCCTCGACATTGAACTCGCGGCGCATGCGGTCGACGATGATGTCCAGGTGCAACTCGCCCATGCCAGAGATGATGGTCTGGCCGGTTTCTTCGTCGGTGCGTACGCGGAATGACGGGTCTTCCTGGGCCAGCTTGCCCAGGGCGATGCCCATTTTTTCCTGGTCGGCCTTGGTCTTCGGCTCGACGGCCACGGAAATCACCGGGTCGGGGAAGTCCATGCGCTCAAGGATGATTGGCTTGTCCATGTCGCACAGGGTGTCGCCGGTGGTCACGTCCTTCATGCCGATCAGCGCGGCGATGTCGCCGGCACACACGTCTTTGATCTCTGCGCGCTGGTTGGCGTGCATCTGCACCATGCGGCCGATGCGTTCCTTCTTGCCCTTGACCGAGTTGAGTACCGCGTTGCCCGAGCTGAGCACGCCGGAATACACCCGGGCGAAGGTGAGGGTGCCGACGAAGGGGTCGGTGGCGATCTTGAATGCCAGGGCCGAGAACGGCTCTTTGTCGTCGGCGTGGCGCTCCAGGTGCTTCTCTTCGTCGTCGGGGTCGGTGCCCTTGATCGCCGGGATTTCCGACGGGGCGGGCAGGTAGTCGATGACCGCGTCGAGCATCAGCGGCACGCCTTTGTTCTTGAACGAGGAGCCGAGGATGGTCGGTACGATTTCGTTGGCGATGGTGCGTTGGCGCAGCGCAGCCTTGATCTCGTCGACACTCAATTCCTCGCCTTCGAGAAACTTCATGGTCAGCTCATCGTTGGCCTCGGCGGCGGCCTCGATCATATGCGCACGCCATTCGTCGGCCAGCGCCTGCAGTTCTGCGGGAATGGGTTCTTCGCGGTAGCTGGTGCCCTGGTCGGCATCGTTCCAGTAGATGGCCTTCATTTTCACGAGGTCGATCTGGCCGACGAAGTTTTCTTCGCTGCCGATGGCCAGCTGGATGGGTACCGGGTGGTGCCCCAGACGCTGGTCGATCTGCTTGACCACGCGCAGGAAGTCGGCGCCCTGGCGGTCCATCTTGTTGATGTAGGCCAGGCGTGGCACATGGTATTTGTTGGCCTGGCGCCAGACCGTCTCGGACTGTGGCTCCACCCCGTCAGCGCCGCTGAACACCACCACCGCGCCATCGAGCACGCGCAACGAGCGCTCCACCTCGATGGTGAAGTCGACGTGGCCGGGGGTGTCGATGATGTTGAAGCGGTACTTGTGCGCGAACTGTTTGGTCGAGCCTTGCCAGAACGCCGTGGTCGCCGCCGAGGTGATGGTGATGCCGCGCTCTTGCTCCTGAGCCATCCAGTCCATGGTCGCGGCGCCATCGTGCACCTCGCCCATCTTGTGGTTGACCCCGGTGTAGAACAGGATCCGCTCGGTAGTCGTGGTCTTGCCGGCGTCAACGTGTGCGACGATGCCGATATTGCGGTACAGCTCGATGGGCGTTGTGCGGGCCATGGCGGACTACCTGCGGATGGGCGGATTCCACCACGTTAGCAGACCGGTGGAATCCTGCCCTGCCGCCGGGCCGTCAGTCGGCCTGGGCTTGCAGCATCCATTGGCCATCGACTTCACGGGCCAGGCCGCTGGCTGGCAGCAGGGCCAGCAGGCGCGGGTGCAGGGCGGCTTCGGTGAAGGTCTTGAGGGTGGTCAGGTCCAGCGCGCCGACCAGGTTGAGATCGGCTTTGGTGTACGACAGCCAGGCCTTTTTCAGCGCTTGGGCAACATCGCTACCCGAGGTGCTGGCGAAGCGGCGGTGCCACTGACGGCCGTCGAAGGTGAAGCTGTGGGCGTGGCTGTAGGTGCTCTCGTCGCCACCTTCGGCGCAACGGTGGCAGCGGCACGGGCCTTCGCCGAAGGCATTGCGCAGGTAGCTGTTGAAGTCCACGACGGGCTTGAGGGACAGGCGTTTGTCGACATCGAACAGGTCGGCGATCAGGGGTTCTTCGGCGCTCACTCGGGATCCTCGTGTGGTGTGGCGTGCATCGGCGGGCACCCTAACAGATCGGGGCATTCAGATCACCTTTTGCAGGCCCGGCCTCTTCGCGGGCTCGCCCGCTCCCACAGGTGCTGTGCACACCCCGGGCAACATGCGATCCCTGTGGGAGCGGGCGTGCCCGCGAAGAGGCCGGTAGAGACAATAGAGATCACCTGCCGTACTCTACGCGCCCATACGCCTTCACACCCACAGAGGTAACCCGCTTGAGCACCAAGTACCCGTACATCGCCACCGTGACCATCAGCGCCGAAGACCGTGGTGGAGATACCGAGGCATCGGAAAACCCCAACATGCGCGTTGGCCTGGAGGCGGTGACCGAAACCCTGAAGAAGGTGCATTTCGTCGGTACGCTCGCAGCCCCCGAGAAATCGGCCACGCACATTTGCGTGACCCTGGAGAACGGCCTGACCTACTACGGCCCGATCGTCAACGGCCATGCCGAACTCGAAGGCGGCTGGATTGCCTTCGAGTCCGACATGCTCACCCCGCAAGAACTGGGGCTGTAAGCCTCAGTTCAGCTCGGCCAGGCACTGCTCGAGGATATCCAGGCCTTCTTCGAGCACCTCGGCCTCGATGGTCAGTGGTGCCAACAGGCGGATGATGTGCCGTGACTTACCGCTGGGCATCAGCAACAAGCCCTTGGCCCGCGCTGCGTCCATCACCTTGGCCAGTTGTGCCGGCGCCGGGCTGCCATCGGCATTGACGAATTCGATGCCACGCATGGCGCCCACGCCGGTCAGGCGGCCGATGAACGGGCTCAGGCCCGAGGCCTGCCAGCGCTGGTGGCGGCTGACGATGGCCTGCTCCTGGCGTTCACCCCAGGTGGCGATGTTCTCGTCGGTCATCTGTGCCAGGCTGGCCAGCGCCGCCGCACAGGCAATCGGGTTGCCCGAATAGGTGCCGCCCAGGCCGCCCTTGGGCAGGGCTGCCATCAATTCCTTGCGCCCGACCACCGCACCCAGCGGCATACCGCCGGCAATGCTCTTGGCCAGCAGCAACAGGTCGGGCTCGATGCCAAGGCGTGGGAAGGCGAAGCGTTGGCCGGTGCGGCCGAAGCCCGACTGGATTTCGTCGATGATTATCAGGATGCCGCGCTCGTCGCAGAAGCGACGCAGGGCCTGGGCGAAGGCGGGGTCAAGGGCGAGGAAACCGCCTTCTCCCTGCACCGGCTCGAAAATGAACGCTGCCACGTCTTCCACAGCCAGCTCGACGCTGAACAGGCGGTCCATGGCCTTGAGCGCCTGCTCGCAGGTCACGCCGGTGTCGGCGCTGGGGTAGGGCAGGTGGTACACCGGCCCAGGCAGTTCACCGACCCGCTGTTTGTACGGGGCGACCTTGCCGTTGAGGTTCAGGGTGGCCAGGGTGCGGCCATGGAAGCCGCCGTCGAAGGCGATGATGGCCCGCTTGCCGGTGGCACCACGGGCCACTTTCAGGGCGTTTTCTGCCGCTTCCGCGCCGCTGTTGGTGAGCATGCCGGCCAATGGGTAGCTGACGGGCACGAACTCGCTCAGTTGTTCCATCAGTGCCAGGTATGGGCCGTGCGGGGCGGCGTTGAAGGCGTAGTGGGTCAGGCGGGTGGCCTGGGTCTGGATCGCCTCGACCACGGCGGGGTTGCAGTGGCCCAGGTTGAGCACACCGATACCACCGACGAAGTCGATGTAACGTTTGCCGTCGGTGTCCCAGACTTCGGCATTACGGCCATGGGAAAGTGTGATCGGGTGAACGATGGCAATGGATTGGCTGATACTTTCCTGGTTCATGGGCACGCGGGACCTTGTTCGAGTTTCTTATTATCCAAGCGTGTTGAGGGGTTATTCCGCAAACGAATTATTCGATTGCGGTCATTCCGTGGATTCGTGATCTTGCCGGCGTGGTCAATATCAATCGCCCTCAGCCACCCGCTCCCGGATCCATTGTACAAAAGCCCGGATCTTGGGCACTTCGGCCGCATGCTCGGCATGGGCGATGAAGTGCCGGCCATTGCTCGCCACTGGGTGATCCCAGGCCACCACCAGCTTGCCCTCGCTCAGTTCCTCTGCCACCAGGTAGCGCGGAATCAGGGCGATACCGCAGCCCGCAATCGCTGCGCGAATGCACAGGTAGAACGTGTCGAAACGCGGCCCGTGGTAGCTGTTCTGGCTATGCAGCCCCAGCCCCAGAAACCATTCGTGCCAGGCCTCCGGCCGCGACACGCACTGCAGCAGCCGGTGCTCGGTCAGCGCCTGGGCACTGTCGAAAGGGTGGTTGGCCAATAGCTGCGGGCTGCACACCGGCACCACTTCTTCGCTGAACAGCTCGATGCAGGTTGCCCCCGGCCAAGTGCCCTGGCCGAAGAAAAACGCGATATCAGCCTTGGCCTGCACCAGGTCGAACGGTTCCAGTTCGTTGCGCACGTCCAGGTGAATGCGCGGGTAGCGGTCGCCGAAACCCTTGAGTTTGGGCACCAGCCAGCGGGCGCCAAAGGTGGGCTGAGTGGCAATGCGCAGCACTTCAGTTTCATCGCCGTAGCTGAGGATGTAGCGGCTTGAGATATCGATCTGGGTGAGGATCTTGTTCACTTCGGTGAGGTACAGCGCGCCGGCCGGGGTCAGGTGCAGGCGGCGGCGAATGCGCTGGAACAGCGAGTGCGAGAGCATGTCCTCAAGCTGCGCCACCTGCTTGCTGACGGCGCTCTGGGTCAGGTGCAGTTCCTGCGCCGCGCGGGTGAAGCTGAGGTGGCGGGCGGCCGCTTCGAAGCACTGAAGGGCGGTGGTCGAAGGCATCAGGCGTTTGGACATGACGGGCAAATACCGAGCAAAAAAGGAAGGAGTTCATTCCAAAGAGGAATCATGTGGTTCGAAAAGGTCGTTTGTTGACCCCGGCCTATAGATTAATACTGACCTGGATCAACGATTACAACCGGTCATGCGAAGAGGAGGTCAGTACCCGCTTCCGGCATCTGCAAAACAACAACAACGACTATCAGAAATTTAAAAGAATTCTGCTCCGACCTTCAGCCGCCTCGCTGCGGCCGACCCATTCGAGGGTTCTTCATGGCTTCGCAAGACAACAAGAAACAGCGTTCCCTGCAGCACGGCCTGACCTCCCGTCAGGTGTCCATGATCTCCATTGCGGGCATCATCGGCGCCGGCCTGTTCATCGGCTCCTCCAACGCCATCGCCACCGCCGGCCCGGCCATCCTGATCTCCTACGCCATGACCGGCCTGCTGGTCTTGCTGGTGATGCGTATGCTGGGCGAAATGGCCATCGCCAACCCCAACAGCGGCTCGTTCTCCACCTATGCCTCCGAAGCCATCGGCCCATGGGCGGGCTTTACCATCGGTTGGCTGTACTGGTGGTTCTGGGTGCTGATCATTCCGGTCGAGGCCATTGCCGGTGCGGACATCCTGCATGCCTACTTCCCTGGGGTGCCATCGTGGCTGTTCGCCTTCCTGATCATGCTGGTGCTGTCGGGTACCAACCTGATCAGCGTGAAGAACTTCGGTGCCTTCGAGTACTGGTTCGCCCTGGTCAAGGTGGTGGCGATCATTGCCTTCATCGTGGTCTGCACCTTGGCCGTGCTCGGCTTCTGGCCGCTGGCCGAAGTGTCCGGGGTCAGCCGACTGTGGGACAACGGCGGCTTCATGCCCAACGGCTTCGGGACCGTGCTGGGTGGTGTACTGATCACCATTTTCTCGTTCTTCGGTGCCGAAATCGTCACCATTGCCGCTGACGAAACCGCCAACCCGAAAGACAAGATCCGCCGTGCCACCAACCTGGTGGTGTACCGCATCGCCATCTTCTATCTGGCGTCAATTTTCCTGGTGGTGTCGCTGGTGGCCTGGAATGACCCTGAACTGAAGGCGGTCGGTTCGTTCCAGCGCGTACTGGAGGTGCTGAACGTGCCGGGTGCCAAACTGCTGGTTGACCTGGTGGTGCTGGTAGCGGTGACCAGTTGTATGAACTCGGGGCTGTATACCGCGTCGCGCATGCTCTATTCGCTGGGTGCCCGTGGTCAGGCTCTGAGCGTTACCAAGCGCATCTCCGGCTCCGGCGTACCGACCGTGGCGGTGATCTTCTCTACCCTGGCAGGCTTTGCCGGTTGCTTCGTCAACTATGTGTTCCCGGGCAAGGTGTTCGGCTTCCTGCTGTCCACCACCGGTGCCATTGCCTTGCTGGTGTACCTGGTGATTGCCGTGTCGCAACTGCGCATGCGTGCCCGTGCCGAGCGCGAAGGGCGGCCGCTGGAGCTCAAGATGTGGCTGTTCCCGTGGCTGACCTGGCTGGTGATCGGCACCATCGTCATGGTGCTGGGCTACATGCTGTTCAGCGATGCCTACCGCTACGAAACCCTGATGACTGCTGGCGTAACCCTGTTCATCCTGCTGGTTTCGCTGACCCAGCGGCGTGCCAAGGTGGTTGCCCAGACGGCCTGATGTTTCTGCTTTAATGGGGGCGTTGCGCGCCCCCATTTCAATAAGCACAGGAAGCGTATGAACGACCAAGCCCTTTCTCTCCAGGCCCTCGCGGCACCCGATGGCACGTGTTATGGCTGCGGGTGCTCCCACCCCAGCGGGCTGCACCTGCAAAGCCACTGGGACGCCGACGGCGTTCATCTGATATGCCGTCATGCGCCCGACAGCACCTTCATCGGCTGGCCCGGCCTGGTTTACGGCGGCCTGCTGGCGATGCTGGTCGACTGTCATTCCAACTGGACGGCCATGGCTTACCACTACCGCAATGAACGCCGCGAGCCGGGCAGCCTGCCGCGCATCGACTGCGTCACGGGTACGCTCAACCTGACCTACCTGAAACCCACGCCCATGGGCGTCGCGCTGTTGCTCAAGGCGCGTGTGGAAGGGGACGTGGGGCGCAAGAGCCGGGTGATCTGCGAGGTCTGGGCCGACGATGTGCTGACCGTGACCGCCGACTCGGTGTTCGTGCGTGTCGACACCGAAAAACTCAAGCTCAAGGCCCACGGTCAGGCCTGAGTTGCCAGCGCTGATGCGTGGTCGGTGATGGTCAGCGGCCGGGGATGTCTCTAGAGTGACAGGTTCATTCCCCAGGCAAGGTTGATCATGACCGATCTCAGTGCTTTCCCGATTACCCGCAAGTGGCCCGCCAAACACCCAGAACGCCTGCAGCTGTATTCGCTGCCGACACCCAACGGCGTCAAGGTGTCGATCATGCTCGAAGAAATCGGCCTGGCCTACGAGGCGCACAAGGTCAGTTTTGACAACGATGACCAGTTGAGCCCCGAGTTCATCTCGCTCAGCGCGAATAACAAGATCCCGGCCATCCTCGACCCCAACGGGCCGGGTGGTCAGCCGCTGCCGCTGTTCGAGTCGGGGGCGATCCTGCAGTACCTGGCGGAGAAAAGCGGCCAACTGCTCAGTCAGGACCCTGCCCAGCGTTACCAGACCCTGCAGTGGCTGATGTTCCAGATGGGCGGCATCGGGCCGATGTTTGGCCAGGTTGGCTTTTTCCACTTTTTTGCTGGCAAGGAATATGAAGACAAGCGTCCGCGTGATCGTTATGTCAACGAGTCCAAACGGCTGCTGGGTGTGCTGGATCGGCACCTGAAAGGGCGGGAGTGGATGGTTGACGAATACAGCATCGCCGACATCGCCATCTTCCCGTGGGTACGCAACCTGGTGGAGCGTTACAACGCCCGTGAGTTGATTGGTTTCGATGCGTTCAAGGAAGTGCAGCGCGTGCTGGCCGCCTTCCTCGAACGGCCAGCCGTGCAGCGCGGCCTGAAGATTCCTGCCTGACGGACCTAGAAGACCTGGTTCAACAACCAGTACAGCGACCCTGCCAGCACCATGGCTGCCGGCAGGGTCAGCACCCAGGCCATCAGCAGGTTGATCAGTGTGCGTTTCTGAATGCCTGAGCCGTTGGCGACCATGGTGCCGGCCACACCAGAGCTCAGCACATGGGTGGTCGAAACCGGCAACCCGAACATGTCCGCCGCGCCGATGGTGCACATCGCAACCACTTCAGCCGAGGCGCCCTGGGCATAGCTCAGGTGGGTCTTGCCGATCTTCTCGCCCACCGTCACCACGATACGCCGCCAGCCAACCATGGTGCCCAGCCCCAGCGCGATGGCCACGACCACCTTCACCCACAGTGGAATGTAACGGGTGGCATCGTCCAGCTGGGCCTTGAACAGTTCTACATGGCTGCGGGTGTCGGCATCGAATGCCACCAGCTGGTTTTTCTCGATCAGGCGAATGGCTTCGCTGGTCAGGTACATGTCGTTGCGCACATTGGCCATGGCTTCGGCCGGCACGCGCTTGAGCGAGCCATAGCCTTTGACCTGGTCGCCGATCATCCCGGTCAGCGCCGCGAGTGCCGGTATCAGTTGCGGGCTGGCCTTGGGCTCGGCAATGAACAAGGTCAGTACCTTGTGCGGGTCGGCCGGGGCCGCTTGCGGGTCGCTGCGCACCAGCGCCTGGCGGGTTGCTTCGGCAACGGCAGAAAACTGCAGGGCCTGTTCGTTGGGCATGGTCTTGTTCAGGGCATAGGCCATGGGCAGGGTGCCGACCAGGATCAGCATGATCAGGCCCATGCCTTTCTGGCCGTCGTTGGAGCCATGGGCAAAGGATACGCCGGTGCAGGTGAGGATCAGGACGCTGCGGATCCACCACGGTGGCGGGGTGCGGCCTTCCGGTGCCTGATACAGTTCCTTGCGCTTGACCAGTGCGCGTAACGCCATCAGCAACAAGGCCGCGCAGGCAAAGCCGATCAGAGGTGAGAACAGCAAGGCATAGCCGACTTTGCTGGCTTGGGCCCAGTCCACGCCACTGGTGCCGTCACGCCCATGCATCAGCGCGTTGGCCACACCCACGCCGATGATCGAGCCGATCAACGTGTGGGAGGACGATGCCGGCAGGCCCAGCCACCAGGTGCCGAGGTTCCAGATGATGGCTGCCAGCAGCAGGGCGAAGACCATGGCAAAGCCGGCCGAGGAGCCGACCTGCAAGATCAGCTCTACCGGCAGCAGGGCAATGATGCCGAACGCTACCGCGCCGCTGGAAAGCAACACGCCAAGGAAGTTGCAAAGCCCGGACCAGACGACCGCCACTGGTGCTGGCAGCGAGTGGGTGTAGATGACCGTGGCGACTGCATTGGCGGTGTCATGAAAACCATTGACGAATTCAAAGCCCAGGGCAATCAGCAGCGCCAGGCCCAGTAGAAGGAACGGTGTGACCGTGGTGATCACCGTGCCGCTGGCCGTCACATCCTGTTTCAGGCTCCAGACGGTATAGGCAATACCGGCCAGTAGCAGGCCGAAGAACAACACGAGGGTGGCGCGCCCTGGCGTGTGGGCAAGCTGCGGGCGGGAATCGCGCTGGGCCAGTTGCGGCTGGCTGGCCAGTGGCGGGGTTGCCATGGGTGCTCCGGTTGGCGTTGGGCGTGGGTGCCGAAGGCCTTGAGCATAGAAACAATTCGTAACCCGGCCGTGACCTCGATCAATGAATTATCTAGGCTCAAGACAGACGGTAATGGCAGGAGTAACTGATGATTCGCTGCAAGCGTGTCTACGAAGGGGTTGAGGATGAAGATGGCCAGCGCGTGCTGGTCGACCGCCTGTGGCCGCGCAACATACGCAAGGAAGACCTGCATGGGCAGTGGTTGCGCGAAGTGGCACCTTCGTCGGCATTGCGCAAGGCATTTCACCAGGGCGAGGTCGATTTTGCCGGGTTTACCCAGTGCTATCGGCAAGAACTGGCGGCCCGCCCCGAACACTGGTATCCGCTGTTGGATATGGCCGCGAAGGGCACGCTGACATTGCTGTATGCCGGCAAGGACACGGGGCATAACAATGCCCAGGTGCTGGCTGAGTGGCTGGAGGCCGAACTGGACAGGCGTGGGCCTGGCAGTTCGCCAGTGTGTTACGCCCAGTGAGCGATATGCGATGTCTTTACAGTTAACCCCCGCCAGCGACCGCCATTGTACCTTTGCCCGAGACCTCACGCGCCGCGCCATGTTGCCGTACTACCGCGAGTACGACCTGTTGTGGATCGAAGAAGCCTTCGACGAGGCCTGGGGCTGGCGCGAGCAGTGGCTGGTGACCGAAGGCGACACCCTGCTGGGTTTCTGCAGCCTCAGCCAGGACCGCCAGGCGTTGTTCATCCGCGAGTTGCACCTGTTGCCCGAGCACCGTGGGCGCGGGGTCGGCAGCTGGGTATTGGAGCAGTTGGCGCTTTGGGCCAGGCAGCGGCGCCTGCCGCTGCTGCGGCTGATGGTGTTTCGCAGCAACCCGGCCCGTCAGCTGTATCAGCGCCACGGTTTCGTTGAAATGGGAGAAGACGATTGCTTTGTGCGTATGCAGCGCGCCATCAACTAATAGCCCAATGATGGCTTGTCGCGGTCCAAGAGCATGTGCATAGTGGATCCACGTGCCTAGGGCTGCCTGCAGAGGGTTGGCCGGGCATCAGGGATATCAAGGAAGAGGAGAAACCCCAATGAATGGAATCGGTCCGCGGCTGCGGGAAGAACGCGAACGACTGGGCATGACCCAGCGAGTTTTTGGCGATATCGGCGGTGTCGAGCCCAATGCTCAGGGCAAGTATGAAAGCGGTGAGCGTACCCCTCGGATCGATTACCTGGCCGCGTTGTCTGTCAGGGGGGTGGATGCACTGTATGTGCTTAGCGGTACACGCACCCCTGCACCGCTCGAAGGTTTGAGTACGGATGAGTCCGGTTTGCTGGGGGCATTCCGCCAACTGCCGTTCGAGGATCAGGCGGCGATTTGGCACCTGTTGGGGCGTTTGTCCAGCAACGGTAAACCCCGGCAAACAGCGAGGCCTCTGCCCGTTGAGCGTCAGGCGTTTCTGACGGAATCAATGCGTTAGGCCCACCGTGAAAAATTTTGTTAAGGTGGCGGGATCCAATCGCCCTGCTGACGAGGTGTGTGCTTGATTAGGGTCTTAGTGGTCGATGATCACGATCTGGTACGAACCGGTATTACGCGCATGCTTGCCGACATCGACGGCCTGCAGGTAGTGGGTGAGGGGGACTCGGGCGAGTCGGCGCTCAAACTGGCCCGTGAGCTCAAGCCGGATGTGGTGCTGATGGACGTGAAAATGCCCGGCATCGGTGGCCTGGAGGCTACCCGCAAATTGCTGCGCAGCCATCCGGACATCAAGGTAGTCGCCGTGACGGTGTGCGAGGAAGACCCGTTCCCCACGCGCTTGCTGCAGGCCGGCGCTGCCGGCTATCTGACCAAGGGGGCAGGCCTTGATGAAATGGTCCAGGCTATTCGGCTGGCCTTTGCCGGCCAACGCTATATCAGCCCGCAGATCGCCCAGCAGTTGGCACTGAAACCGTTTCAGCCGCAGGGTTCGCCGTTTGACGCGTTGTCCGAACGGGAAATCCAGATTGCCCTGATGATCGTCGGCTGCCAGAAAGTGCAGATCATCTCTGACAAGTTGTGCCTCTCGCCCAAGACCGTCAATACTTACCGTTATCGGATCTTTGAAAAACTCTCGGTCACCAGCGACGTCGAACTGACCTTGCTGGCCGTTCGCCACGGTATGGTCGACGCAAGCCTGTAAAACCTCATGTCTCAAGTGTTTGATGCCAGCGCATTCCTGGCGACCTGCAGTGGTCGCCCGGGCGTTTACCGGATGTTCGATGCCGAAGCCCGGCTGCTTTACGTGGGCAAGGCCAAGAACCTCAAGAAGCGCCTGGCCAGCTATTTCCGCAAGACTGGCCTGGTGCCCAAGACCGCCGCGCTGGTAGCGCGCATTGCGCAGGTCGAAACCACCATCACCGCCAACGAAACCGAGGCGTTGCTGCTGGAACAGAACCTGATCAAGGAGTGGCGCCCGCCCTACAACATCCTCCTGCGCGACGACAAATCCTACCCCTATGTGTTCCTGTCCGATGGCGAGTTCCCACGGTTGGGCATTCACCGTGGGGCGAAAAAGGCCAAGGGCCGCTACTTCGGCCCGTACCCCAGCGCCGGGGCCATCCGCGAAAGCCTCAGCCTGCTGCAAAAGGCCTTTTCCGTGCGCCAGTGCGAGGACAGCTATTACGCAAACCGCACCCGGCCTTGCCTGCAGTACCAGATCAAACGCTGCAAAGGGCCCTGCACCGGGTTGGTGACTGCCGAGGAATACGCTGAGGATGTGCGCCACTCGGTCATGTTCCTGGAAGGGCGTAGCCAGCAGTTGGGCAACGAACTGAATGCCGAGATGGAAACGGCCGCCATGGCCCTCAATTTCGAGAAAGCTGCCGAACTGCGTGACCAGATCGCCCTGCTGCGGCGCGTGCAGGACCAGCAGTACATAGAAGGTGGCAGTGGCGACGTCGATGTCATCGCCGCTTTCGTCAACCCGGGCGGCGCCTGTGTGCACCTGATCAGCGTGCGCGGTGGGCGAGTACTGGGCAGCAAGAACTTTTTCCCGCAGGTGGGTATCGAGGAAGAGGTGGCCGAGGTCATGGCCGCATTCCTTTCCCAGTACTACCTGGGCAACGCAGAGCGCGAACTGCCTGGCGAGTTGATCGTCAACGTGGTTCACGAAGACTTTGAAGCCATCACCGAAGCGCTGCACACGCTGCGTGGCCGCGAACTGACCATCAGCCACCGGGTGCGCGGTACACGCGCCCGCTGGCAGCAGCTGGCCGTGACCAACGCCGAGCAGGCGCTCAACGCCCGCCTGGCCAACCGCCAGCACATGGCTGCCCGCTTTGAGGCCCTGGCCGAAGTGCTGGGCCTGGATGAAGTGCCGCAGCGCCTGGAGTGCTACGACATCAGCCATTCCAGCGGCGAAGCCACCGTGGCCAGCTGCGTGGTGTTCGGCCCCGAAGGCCCGCTGAAGTCCGATTACCGTCGGTTCAACATCGAAGGCATTACCGGCGGTGATGACTATGCCGCCATGCATCAGGCGCTGACTCGCCGCTACGGGCGTATCAAGGACGGCGAGGGCAAGCTGCCCGATGTGTTGCTGGTGGACGGCGGCAAGGGCCAGCTGAACATGGCCCGCGATGTGATGCAGGAACTGGGCTTCAACGACCTGACCCTGCTTGGTGTGGCCAAAGGCGTCACCCGCAAGGCAGGCTTCGAGACCCTTTATCTGAACGACGTGCACCACGAATTTACCCTCAAGGGTGATTCTGCGGCTCTGCACCTGATCCAGCAGATCCGCGATGAAGCCCACCGTTTTGCCATCACCGGTCACCGCGCCCGTCGTGGCAAGGCCCGTCGGGTCTCCAGCCTTGAAGATGTGGCCGGGGTAGGGCCGAAGCGCCGCCGTGACCTGCTGAAACATTTCGGCGGCCTGCAAGAGCTCAACCGCGCCAGTATCGATGAAATCGCCAAAGCCCCCGGCATCAGTAAAAAGCTTGCCGAATCAATTTATGCCAGCCTGCATAGCGAGTAGAATGCCGGGCTCAACTTGCAGCCAGTCGTACCGATGAATATTCCAAACCTGCTCACCGTTCTACGCGTCCTGCTCATCCCGATCTTCATCCTGCTGTTCTATGTGCCCTATCACTGGAGCTACATGGCCGCCAGCAGCGTGTTCGCCGTTGCCGCTGCCACCGACTGGCTGGACGGCTACCTGGCGCGTCGCCTGCAGCAGAGCACGCCGTTCGGTGCCTTCCTGGACCCGGTGGCCGACAAACTGATGGTGGCCGTGGCCCTGGTGCTGCTGGTGCAGACCCACGCCAACTTCTGGCTGACCCTGCCGGCTGCAGTCATCATCGGCCGCGAAATCGTGGTGTCGGCACTGCGCGAGTGGATGGCCGAGCTGGGCGCACGCGCGCATGTGGCGGTGTCCAACCTTGGCAAGTGGAAGACGGCAGCGCAGATGCTGGCACTGGTGATTCTGCTGGCCAACCCGCCGGCGGTGACTTTCTGGGTCATCCTGGGTTACGGGCTGCTGCTGGTGGCGGCGGGGCTGACGCTGTGGTCAATGGTGCACTACCTGCTGGCGGCCTGGCCGCACCTGCGCGAAGGTTCGGAGCAGAAATAAAAGTTTTTTTGAATCAAGGGGTTGACGCTGTTTTAGAAATCGCTAGAATGGCACCCATCACGACGCGGGAATAGCTCAGTTGGTAGAGCACGACCTTGCCAAGGTCGGGGTCGCGAGTTCGAGTCTCGTTTCCCGCTCCAAATAAAGATCTACAGATTTTTATTCGAAGTCTGTAAGTCGTGAAAAAAGGGCCTTCGGGCCCTTTTTTCGTTTCTGCGGTAATCATCTTGGCAAGCTGGTTATTCACCCCGTGCCGGCAGTAGTGAAGACTGTCCAGCAATAGCCTCGGGGGAAGTACAAGGTACGCCGTCTTCAGGCAGCGTACCGGCCCATCACTGTGCTTTCAGCACCTTCGGATTCGAGTTGCCCCAGATCGTGTAGAGGTCGGCCAGCAACGCGCCGTTGATGGTTTCCAGCTCTGCCTGGGTGATTTCCTGATCGCCCTGCTTGCCGTAGAGCACCACTTCATTACCCGGCTTGACCCCCGGAATATCGGTCACATCGACCATGAGGGTGTTCATGGTGACCTTGCCAATTACTGGCGCCCGCTTGCCATTGATCAGTACCGAGGCCTTGTTGGAGAAAGCCCGGCGATAGCCGTCTGAGTAGCCTGCGGGAATGTTGGCAACCAGCGAGTCGCGATTCAGGGTGTAGGTGCGGTCGTAGCTGATGGTACTTCCGGCGGGGTAGTGGTTGACAGCTGCGACCTGCGACTTGAACTGCATGACACGCTGGAACTCTTCGTGGCCGCCAACCGGGTAGCCATACAGCGCCGCGCCGGGGCGCACCATGTCCAGCCAGCCCTCAGGTACTTCTAGCGTGGTGAAGGTATTGGCGCAGTGCAGTAGCAGTTTGCTGCGATCCAGTTTGGCCTGTTCGATCAGCAACGCTGACTGTTCCTTGAATGTGGCAAGCCCTTTGAGGACATCCTCACGCGCCTCCTCCGGGAAGTGGGTCATGATGCCGACCACTTGCAGGTGCGCGAGGGTAGCCATGGCAATGGCGTCTTTGCGACCCTGGGGCGTCCCCATCTCCACACCGTTACGTCCCATTCCGGCCGAATTGAGTGCCAGGTGCACTTTCAATGGGTGGCCATTGCGCTTGGCCAGGGCATCCAGTTGCTGTGCCACCTCCAGGTTGCCTACCAGTTCGTCCATGTCGTAGGGAAGTGCATCCTGTACCTCGCCAAGGCTGGCAGTTCGCAGTCGCATGAGCCGGCCTTTGAAGCCTTTCTCACGGGCGACGCGTGCTTCTTCATTACTGGCAACGCCAATGCAACCGATACCCATACGAATGGCCGATGGCACCAGCAGGGCAATCCCGTTGCCATAGGCGTCAGCTTTCATGACTGCGCAGACCTGACTCTTGCCGGCGACCAGCTTCTGTATGCGTGCGATGTTGTGTTCGAAGGCAGCCTGGTCGATTTCCAGCCAGGCATTGCTTTGCGCCATGCGTGCTGCTGCAGGTACGTCGTTGCTGCTGGCGTCAAGCAGCGGCGCGGCGTGTACGAAGCTTGCGCTGCTGGCGAGCGCCATGGCGATAGCGATGCGACTGAGGGCGTGTCGGGTCATGTCTGGCTTCCGTTCTTATTGAGGAGAGCGAGCCGGCGCCCCCTCGGGAGCGCAGACCCGTCTCGAAAGTTTCTCGGATAAAGAGACGCGAAACCTGTCGTGATGCAGGTGGCCGGCAGCGGATCAGGTCGTTGCGACCGGGACAACGACGGTT
This sequence comes from Pseudomonas sp. LLC-1, assembly GCF_002992185.1. Classification (NCBI taxonomy): domain Bacteria; kingdom Pseudomonadati; phylum Pseudomonadota; class Gammaproteobacteria; order Pseudomonadales; family Pseudomonadaceae; genus Pseudomonas; species Pseudomonas sp. LLC-1. Next base: position 151,710 of record NZ_LUVY01000012.1, read on the forward strand.
TGCGCTGAGGCTCGGAAAGCGCGGCGGGTTCGTTACGCTCGCCTCAGGATTTATCGACAGTCGCCAACTTATGCTGCAACCCCTCCAGAAATACCCCTTCTGCCATCGTCAGCTTCTGCTCCCGATTCCACAGCAGATACACGTCCACATCAACGATTCCCTCAGCCGGTGGTAATCGCCACAGCAACCCTTCCTCGATATCCTTTTGCAGCATATGGTCCGGCAAACACCCGATTCCGTACCCCGCGCACACCAGTCGGTGAATCTCCTCGAAGCTGGAGGAGGAGGCCACAATTCGCCCGGTGAACCCCTGTTGATCCCGAAATACCGCCAACGGCGACAGGTTTCCGCCCAACTGATCGCTCACGAAGCTGACAAAGTTCTCTCCCTGCATCTCCTCCAGCGCCACGTCTGCGCGCCCGAACAACCGATGACGTCGTCCGCAGAAAAATGCATAACGCTGGCGCAGCAGTTGCCGCTGCTCCAGTTTCTGTTGCGGTATCCGGCATAGACCTAAACCCACCGTCGCCGTCTTCTGCAGCAGTGAACTGATGATGTCCGAACTGCGTAGCACCTCGATCTCCACCTCCACCCGTGGGTGCGCTTCGTGAAAATCTGCAAGAAATTCGTCGTACAGCGTCGACTGCAGCCCGCTGATGGTCAGCAGCCGGACTTTGCCGGCCACGCCATCGTTTCGTTCCTCGACGGCAGCGCTGATCCGCGAAACATCGCCATAGATATCCGTGGCAATGCGCAACACTTCCTCGCCGGCAGAGGTCAGGTCAAAACGCGGCCCACGCCGCAGAATCAGGGCACAGTCCAGCTGCTCCTCCAGGCGCTTCAGTGCTTGGCTTACCGCCGACTGGGTGATGTGCAAACGCGCGGCTGCGCGGCTGACACTGCCTTCCTGGCCGATCACCAGGTAGGTGCGTAACAGGTTCCAGTCGAGCCGGTCGTTGAGGAAGCGACGACCCTCCCATTTGTTGACCAAGCCGTCAGCTTGCGACGCAGGCACTTTCATCTCAGGCTCCATTAGTAGCACTGCTAATACGGCGATTAAGAATTAGCAAATTGACTAATCATAGCCAGCGGGGCGATAAAAGACAAAAGCGCCAAAGAGCGCACCGTTTTAGCCAGAAACACTGCCTTTACAATTATTTCAAGAAGGGCCTTGCCATGCACACGTCCACTCAGCCGAGGCGCGCTGCGGCTGCCGCATTCGTCGGCACCACCATCGAGTTCTACGACTTTTACATCTACGCCACCGCCGCGGCGCTGGTGCTCGGCCAGGTGTTCTTCCCCAGCTCCAATCCACTGCTCAGCACCCTTGGCGCTTTTGGCACCTTCGCCGTCGGCTTTATCGCCAGGCCCATGGCCGGCATGGTCTTCGGCCATCTGGGTGACCGTCTGGGTCGCAAGAAGATGCTGTTGGTGACCATGGCGCTGATGGGCCTCGCCACCACCGGTATCGGTCTGCTGCCAAGTTACGCAACGGCCGGTATCTGGGCGCCCATCGGGCTGATCGCGCTGCGTATCGTGCAGGGCATCTCGGTAGGCGGGGAGTGGGGCGGTGCGGTGTTGATGGCCAGCGAACACGCCCCGGCCAAGCGCAAGACCTTCTATGCCTCTTTTGCTCAGCTGGGTAGCCCGGCCGGCCTGTTGCTGGCGCTGATCGCCTTCCGCCTGGCCTCGATGCTTGACCAGGACGACTTCGTCAGCTGGGGTTGGCGCATTCCGTTTCTGATCAGCGGACTGCTGATGATGGTTGGTCTGGCGATCCGCTTCGGGGTCGACGAGTCACCCGAGTTCAAGGCCGCGCGCGAGAATAAAGAGGTAGTCGAATATCCGGTCGCTGAAGTGATCCGCAGTTGCTGGCGACAAATCCTCTTTGCCGCGCTCGCCGTAACCATCGGCTCGGCCGGGTTCTTCTTCACCAATACCTTCATGATCACGTACGTCACTACCTACCAGGGCATTGCGCGCTCGACGATCCTGGACTGCCTGTTCCTGGTGACTATCCTCCAGTTCCTCACCCAGCCTTTGGCCGCGTTGCTGGCCGAGCGCATCGGCGAAGGGTGCTTCCTCAAAGGGGTCGCATTGCTGTGCATGGCCGTGCCCTATCCGATGTTCATGCTGGTGGGTACCCAGAATCTGTTGCTGATGACCCTTGGCATCGCCTTGGCGGTAGTCACCTTGTCGGCCCTCTACGCGGTGATCGCGGGCTACATGGCCCAAGCCTTCCCGGCCCACCTTCGCTACTCGGGCATCTCGCTGGCCTACCAGTTGATCTGCGCCCTGGCCGGGGGCAGTACGCCGATCATCGGCACACTGCTGGCCAACCAGTTCGCCGGGCAATGGCTGCCGCTGGCGCTGTTCTTCACCTTGCTGTCCACGCTTTCCCTGATCGGTGTCTGCGGCCTGTCGCGCCTGCGCAGCGACACTCAACCCGACGCCGTACTCGCTCGTTAACCAGGAGTTTCCATGAGCAAGCCCCATCACATCAGCGACGTCGAATGGCACGCCCGTTGCGAACTGGCCGCGCTGTACCGCCTGGTCGCGCACTTTCGCATGACCGACCTGATCGACACCCACATCACCCTGCGTATCCCAGGGCCGGAGCATCACTTCCTGATCAACCGCTACGGGGTGATTTTCGACCGTATGCGCGCCTCGGACCTGGTGCGCATCGACCAGTATGGCAATGTCGTTGGCGGTAACACCGACGCGCAACGGGTGAACGCCGCCGGGTTCGTGATCCATTCGGCCATCCACATGGCCCGCCCGGACATGGCCTGCGTGGTGCACACCCATACCGCCGCCGGCATCGCGGTGTCGGCCCAGGAGCACGGGCTGTTGCCAATCAGCCAGCATGCGCTGAAGTTCTACGGCAAGCTCGCCTATCACCAGTACGAGGGCATCGCGCTGTCGCTGGACGAGCGCGAGCGGCTCATCGCCGACCTTGGCCCGCACAAGGCGATGATCCTGCGTAACCACGGCCTGCTGGCCGGTGGGCAGAGTGTGGCCCATGCCTTCCACGAGCTGCATTTCCTGGAGCGCGCCTGCCAGGCCCAGGTGCAGGCCCTGGCCGGTGGCAGCAAGCTGATCTTCCCCTCGGAAGCCGTGTGCCGGCATACCGCGGCGCAGTTCGACCGGGATGAGGCGGACGAGATCATCGCCCTGAGCTGGAACGCTGCCCTGACCCTGATCGAAACCCAACGCGAGTCTTACTGCTCATGAAACCGCTGGTGCTTTTATCCGCCGACAATGTGTTGCTTGGGCAGTTGCAGGCAGCGTTCGCCCGCCAGGCGCCGGGGCTGCGCGTGGTACTGGCTGGCGACCCGGCCGCCGTGGATGCAGAAGTCGCCGCCTGCTGGTTTCCGCCAGCGGGCAGCCTGAAGGCATTGCCCTGCCTGAAGCTGATCCACTCGGTGGCTGCCGGTGTCGATCACTTGGGCACCGACCCCGACCAACGCAACCTGCCGGTATGCCGCGTGGTCGACCCGGCGCACCGCCAGGGCATGGCCGAATACGTGCGCTGGGCCGTGACCCACTACCACCGGGATTTCGACCGGGCCATGCAGCAGCAAGCGCGTCAGGTATGGCAGCGTCACCCGCAGAAACCCGCCGCACAATACCGCGTGGGCATCATGGGGCTGGGCTCGCTCGGCGGCGTCATTGCCGAAGAACTGAGCGCTGCGGGTTACGTGGTACGCGGCTGGTCGCGCACCCTGAAAGCGATAGAGGGCGTGCAGACTTTCGCCGGCGAAGCGTCCTTCGTCGCGTTCCTCGATGGCCTTGATCTGCTGGTGAACCTGCTGCCGCTGACCAACGCTACACGCGGCATTCTCTGCCAGAAGACCTTTGACTCACTGGCGCCTGGCGCGGCCGTGGTGAACTGCGGGCGTGGCCAGCATGTGCAGGTAGACGAGCTGATCGGCGCCGTGGAAAGCGGCCGCCTGCGCGGGGCCTTGCTGGACGTGTTCGAGAAGGAACCGTTGGCACCGGACAGCCGACTCTGGATCACGCCAGGCATCGTCGTCACGCCGCACATGGCGTCGGCGGCGTCACACGATTGCATCGCCCAGCAGATCGCAACAAATGCCCGGCGCCTTCACGAAGGCCAGCCGTTGCTCAACCGGGTGGATGTGCACCTCGGTTACTGAACCCACCGCCTGAACTGATGAGGAAACACACCATGCTGACATGCAATGGGGACCGGCTGTGGGACAGCCTGATGCAGATGGCCAAGGTAGGCCCAACGGAAAACGGTGGCAACTGCCGGCTGGCGCTGTCTGCCGAGGACAAGGCCGGGCGCGAGTTGTTTGCTGGCTGGTGCCGCGACCTGGGGATGACTGTCCATTTCGACGCCATTGGCAACCTGTTCGCCCGCAAGGTTGGGCGCGATGAGTCGATGCCGCCGGTAGTGATGGGTAGCCACCTGGACACCCAACCCAAGGGCGGGCGTTTTGATGGTATCTACGGCGTGTTGGCCGGGCTGGAAGTGCTGCGTAGCCTGCGCGATCAAGGTATTGAGCCGCTGCGGACGCTGGAAATTGCGGTATGGACCAACGAGGAGGGCGCTCGCTTCACCCCGGCGATGCTCGGCTCGGCGGTGTTCACCGGCGACCTGGCGCTGGAGCGTGCATTGGCGGTGAAGGACGCGGCCGGGGTCAGCGTGGCGCAGGCACTGGAGGACACCGGTCATGCCGGCAGCCTGCCGCTGGCGCGTGAGTTCGATGCCTATTTCGAAGCGCATATCGAGCAGGGGCCGATCCTTGAGGATGCCGGCCTGCCGGTTGGCGTGGTGACGGGCGGGCAGGCGATCTGCTGGCTGGACATCGAGGTCAAGGGCATTCCCGCGCACGCTGGCACCACGCCGATGCCGCTGCGCCGTGATGCGATGTTTGCGGTGGGTGAGATGGTCACGGCACTGGAACAACTGGCCCGGGACTTCGCGCCCAAAGGGCTGGTCACGGTGGGGCAACTGGAGATCGCCCGGTCTTCGCGCAATACCATTCCAGGCCGGGTGGCGTTCACGCTGGATCTGCGGCACCACGAGGATGAGCAGATCGCCGCGATGGAGGCCAGTGCGCGTGAGCTGATCAATGCCATTGCACTGCGCCGAGGGTTATCTGTGAGCGTTGAGCGCCACTGGCTGAGCCCGGCGACGCCGTTCGATGCGCAATGCATCGCGGCGGTGCAGCAGGCGGTTGACGAGCTGGGTTATGCGCACCAGCGAATTGTCAGTGGAGCGGGGCATGACGCCATTCACCTGGCGCGGCATTGCCCGACGACCATGGTGTTCATTCCGTGTGTTGGGGGGCTCAGCCATAACGAGGCGGAGGATGCCCTGCCTGACGATGTGAGCAAAGGGTGTGATGTGTTGCTCAATGCCGTGCTGAAGCGCGCCGACCGGAGCTGACACGGCCCGGCGTTGCCGGGCATCGCCAGCCATCGACCGCGAAGCGGTCGCGGCAACAAAAAAGTCATGAACTTTTCCAGTAATTGGCGCCCGCCAGCCGCGCGCCACGGCTTCGCTTTGCCCGAAAAACAAGAAATTGCCGTACCGATTGCACCTGCCAAACAACAACCAAAACCCACTTCCGGGAGTAAATGGCATGAACAGCCCTGCGTACACCAAGGTTGCCAGCGAGCAACCGACCCAGACCACCGATATGAAAAAGGTCGCCATCGCCAGCGTGATCGGCACCACTGTCGAATGGTACGACCTGTTCCTTTTCGCCACGGCCTCGGCCCTGGTGTTCAACAAGATCTTCTTCCCAGGCTTCGATCCGCTGGTCGGCACGCTGCTGGCCTTTGGTACCTTCGCCTCAGCCTACGGCGCGCGGATCGTCGGCGCCGCACTGTTCGGCCACTTCGGTGATCGCCTCGGGCGCAAATCGATGCTGCTGATCTCGCTACTGGCCATGGGGGCTGCCACCTTTGGCATCGGTCTGCTACCGGACTACCAGTCCATCGGCATCTGGGCCCCCATTTCACTGCTGACGCTGCGCATCATCCAGGGCCTGGCCCTGGGGGGAGAATGGGGCGGCGCCGTGCTGATGGCGGTGGAGCATGCGCCCAAACACCAGCGTGGCCTGTACGGTTCGTGGGTTCAGATCGGCGTTCCGGCCGGCACCATGCTTGCCAACCTGGTGTTCCTGCTGATCGCCACCACCTTGAGCACCGAAGAGTTGCTTGCCTGGGGCTGGCGCATCCCGTTCCTGGGCAGCGTGCTGCTGATTGCCCTGGGCCTGTACATCCGCCTGAACATTCACGAAACCCCGTCGTTCAAGGCCGTGGAGAAAACCGGTGAACAGGTGAAGGTTCCGCTGTTCGAGGTGTTCCGCAAGTACTGGAAACAAGTGCTGCTCGGCGGCGTGGCGACCATGTCCACCGGTACTTCCTACAACCTGATCGTTGCCTTTGGCCTTACTTACGGCACCCAGACCCTCGGCTTCTCACGCGGCGAGATGCTGACTGTGGTGCTGGTGTCCTGCGCCGCGTGCATCTTCATGCTGCCGTTTTTCGGCGCGCTGTCGGACAGGATCGGGCGCAAGCCGATCATCATCGGCGGGATCATCGCCGAAGCGCTGGTGGCCTTCCCGATGTTCTGGCTGATGGACACCAAGGAGCTGCCGCTGGTGTTCGCCGGTTACCTGCTGCTGATGACCGCCTTCGCCGCCAACTACGGCCCCATCGCGACGTTCCTGGCCGAATTGTTCGGCACCCGCGTGCGTTACTCGGGGTTGTCGATCAGTTACATGCTCTCGGGCCTGCTGGGCAGTGCGGCCACGCCGCTGGTGACCACGGCATTGCTGTCGATGACCGGCAAAGGCTCTTCGGTGGCCTGGTACATGGTCGGTTCGGCGGTGGTGTCGCTTGTGGCCTTGCTGCTGCTCACCGAAACCTTCAACAAAGACATCAACACCAAGGCACGTGGCTGAGCCCAGGGAGAGCATCGATGAAAAAGACCTTGCTGGCCGTCAGTGCCATTGTCGTGCCGCTTAGCCCGACTGCCTTCGCCGACCTGGTGAAAGACAGCCAGGCGAGCCTCAACCTGCGCAACTTCTACTTCAACAACGATTTCCGTGACAAGCCCGGCGCTGCCGGGCAAAGCAAGACTGAGGAATGGGCCCAGGGTTTCGTCTTCAATTTCGCCTCTGGCTTCACCGACGGCACTGTGGGCGTGGGCCTGGACGCCATCGGCCTGATGGGGGTAACCCTGGACAGCGGCGCTGGCCGCCACCGCGGCAGTAGCATGATCCCGGACGACGGTGCCGGTGCAGCCAGCGAGTGGAGCCGCTTTGGGCTTACACCCAAGATGAAGTTCTCGAAAACCGAGCTGCGCTACGGCAGCCTGCTGCCCAAGTTGCCGGTGCTTACCTACAACGATGGCCGACTGTTGCCGCAAACCTTCGAAGGCGGTCAGGTGACCTCCAGCGAGATCGATGGGCTGACCCTGACCGGCGGGCGCCTGGAGCATGTCACCGGGCGTGGCTCCAGTGACCGTACCGGGCTGGCGGTGGCAGGCGGCAGCCGCGAAAGCAATGAGTTCCTGTTTGCCGGTGGTGACTACAAGTTGGGCAAAGACCTGCTGGCGCAGTACTACTTCGCCAACATGCAGGACTACTACAACCAGCACTTCGTCGGCCTGACCCATACGCTGCCGTTCGCCGACGGGCAGTCCTTCAAGACCGAGCTGCGTTACTTTCGCACCACTTCTGACGGTGGCAACGGCAGCGCCGCCGGGCGTGCGAGCGGTTACCGGGTGAGCGGCTACACCGAGGACGGCAATGGTGAAATCGACAACCGCACCTGGAGCGCGGCGTTCACCTACAGCGTGCAGGGCCATGCGCTGATGGCCGGTTACCAGGTGGTTTCCGACGCCAGCAACTTCGTCCAGGCCAACCAGGGCTCCCTGGCCGGCAAGGGTGCCGGTGGGGCGAGCGTGTACCTGCACACCGACCGCATGCTGGCCAGCTTCAACCGGGCCGGTGAGCGTACAGGCTTCGCTCAATACAGCTACGACTTCGCCGCTGCCGGTGTGCCTGGGCTCAAGGCCTCGCTGATGTACCTCAAGGGTGACGACATCAAACGTGTCGGGGCGGATGACGGTTCTGAATGGGAGCGAGACATCGGCCTGGACTACGTGATCCAGAGTGGCACCTTCAAGGGGCTGGGCCTGGCCTGGCGCAACGGTGTGCTGCATTCCGACATCGATCCGAATCAGGACCAGAACCGCCTGATTCTGAGCTATAGCCTGGCGCTTTTCTGAAGGAGACAGCCATGGAACGTATCAACGCGGCACCCGGCACCATTGGTCCGGTCGGACCTTACTCGCAAGCGGTGGTGAGTGGCCACCTCGTGTTCACGGCGGGCCAGATTCCCTCGATCGGCAGCCTTGAAGAGCAGCCTGAAACCTTTGCTGAACAGGTCCGACAGACGTTTGCCAACCTGGGGGCGATTCTCGACGCGGCGGGGTCCAGCCTGAGCCACATCGTCAAGGTCAATGCCTATCTCACCGACCCGGCGTTGCTGGAGGAATTCAACCAGGTCTACCGGGAAGTCCTCGGCCATGCGCCGCCAGCGCGCACCACCGTGTGCGTGCAACTCTGGGGCGTCAGCCTGGAAATCGACTGCATTGCAGAGCTCGTCGAAGGGGGTTGCTGATGGACGATGTAGCCCTCTCACAGTTGCTCGACCAACTGCGGTCAGTGAGTTTCGCCACCCTTGGGCACTTCCTGGAGCAAGGGTTCGTCAGCCATGAGATTCGCGCGATGGTGCCGAATGTCCACTTGGTCGGTCGGGCAGTGACCTTGCGTGTGGCCCATGCGGATGCCATTGCCGTTAACCGTGCACTGGCTTCTTTGAGGCACGGCGACGTACTGGTGATCGACATGGCAGGCGATCATGCCCACGCCTGCGTTGGAACCGTCACCCAGTGCGCTGCGCTCTGCGCTGGCGCGATGGGTATTGTCGTTGACGGTGTGGTCACTGACCTCGTCGAGTTACGTGCCGCCGGGTTGCCGGTGTTCGCCCGTGGCACCACGCAACTCACAACCAAGCTGCTGGGTAGCGCTTCCAGTGCCTTCAACATACCGGTGTGTTGTGGTGGCGTAGTGGTCAATCCGGGGGATGTGGTGATGGCCGATGACAATGGCGTGCTGATTTTGCCACCGCAGGTGGTCGCAAAAGCCATTGCGCAAGCGCAGGCGTCGGACCGGGGCGAACCGGCGCTACTGGCCCGCTTGAGAGCAGGTGAGGCCGTGGAATCGGTGCTTATGACCGAACCGGTCGAGGCTTAGGAAAGGCGCACGACAGAATCGGCTGTTTTGCCTGGTTAAACAGCTTGTTCTGGTCGTGCCGGTGCAGTTTTACGACAACAACAGGGAAGGGCGAGAAGGCATTCTGGCTGCGTCCGATAGCGGTTTCATGCGGCTTCGGACGACCTACGAGGCAAAACAAAAACAGGATGCTTCATCATCTCTCGCTCCATGTTCTCTGCCCTGATGAAAAGTGCGGGCCGCCCCTCATCGGCCCGCGATAAATCAAAACTCACTGGGACCCTGCTCATGAAGATCAATTGGTTGACCTTGTCCGCAATGATGCTCGCGCTATCCTCCGGCGCTGCGTACGCCAAGGACTGGAAGGAAATTCGTTTTGGTGTGAACCCGGCCTATCCGCCGTTCGAATCCACCGCCCCTGATGGTTCCCTGCAAGGTTTCGATATCGACCTGGGCAATGCCATATGCGCTGAACTCAAGGTCAAGTGCACCTGGGTGACCAACGATTTCGATGGCCTGATCCCGTCACTGAAGGCCCGCAAGATCGATGCCGTGCTGTCCTCCATGACGGTGACCGAACCCCGCAAGAAACAGGTCGACTTCTCTGATCGGCTCTTCTCCGGCCCGACTTCCATCGTGACGCGCAAAGGCTCCGGTCTGGAGCCCACTGCCGAATCGCTCAAGGGCAAGACCGTAGGCTTCCAGCAGGGCACCATTCAGGAAGCCTATGCCAAGGCGAAACTGGCGCCAGGAGGCGTTCGGATAAAGGCCTACCAGAACCAGGATCAGGTGTACTCGGACTTGGTGTCTGGCCGGTTGGACGCCTCGATCCAGGACATGCTCGAAGCAGAACTGGGCTTCCTCAAGTCTGCGCATGGCGCCGACTTCCAGAGCAGCAAGGGCATCAGTGACCCTATGGTGCCTTCCGATATCGCCATCGGTATCCGCAAGGGCGACGATGAATTGAAAGGCCTGCTCGACAAGGCCATTGCACAGATGCATGCCAGTGGCACCTACCAGGAGATCCAGCGCAAGCACTTCGGCGACCTGGACCTCTACAACAACTGACGATCTCGTCATCCGCGCGGTTGCTTGCGGCAGCTGCGCGGTGTTTTCAATCAGGTAGGTATCGTGAACGATCTCTTTCCATCTCTGTCGTTGCAGGGTTTCGGGCCGTTGCTGCTGCACGGCACTTGGGTCACCCTGAAGCTTTCTTTACTCTCGCTGGCGCTGAGCATTGGTATCGGCTTGCTGGGTGCGGTGGCGAAGCTGTCACCCCTGTCGATCTTGCGGGTTCCGGCAACCCTCTATACGACGCTGATCCGTGGTATTCCCGATCTGGTGCTGATGCTGTTGATCTTCTATAGCCTGCAGGGCTGGCTGAGCAGCCTGACCGATGTCATGGGTTGGGAACACATTGACGTCGACCCCTTCGCTGCTGGCGTCGTCACGCTCGGGTTCATCTATGGTGCGTACTTCGCCGAGACATTCCGAGGCGCGATCCTTTCGGTACCACGGAGCCAGGTAGAGGCGGCCACGGCTTATGGCCTGGGACGTACCCAGCGCTTCGTTCAGGTGGTCTTTCCGCAGATGATGCGCTTCGCCTTGCCGAGCCTGGGCAATAACTGGCTCGTTTTGCTCAAGGCTACTGCGCTGGTGTCGATCATCGGCCTGGCTGATGTCGTCAAGGTGGCCCAGGATGCCGGCAAGGCCACGTTCAACATGCTCTATTTTCTGGTCCTGGCTGCGCTGCTGTACCTGCTCATCACCAGTTTTTCCAATATCGTCCTGCGCCGGTTGGAAGCGCGATACAACCTTGGGGTGAGAGGGCACGATCATGCTTGAACTGATTCAGGAGTACTGGAGACCCTTCCTTTACAGCGATGGGTACAACATGACCGGGCTCGCCATGACGCTCTGGTTGCTGTGTTTTTCCCTGGCCTTGGGCTTCGTGCTGTCGATTCCGCTGGCTATCGCTCGCACGTCTCATTGCCGAGTGGTGCGTTGGCCAGTGCAGTTCTTTACCTATCTGTTCCGCGGCACGCCGCTCTACATCCAGTTGCTGATCATTTACACCGGCCTGTACGGAGTCGCAGCCGTACGCGAGCAGCCGGTGCTGAATGCGTTCTTGCGCGATGCAGTGAATTGCACATTACTGGCTTTCACACTCAACACGTGTGCCTACACGGTGGAGATCTTTGCCGGGGCCATCCGCAGCATTCCCCATGGAGAAATCGAGGCGGCGCGCGCCTATGGGCTCAAGGGCTGGCGGCTCTACACGCAGCTCATCGTGCCTTCGGCGCTGCGCAGGGCATTGCCGTATTACAGCAATGAAGTGATTCTCATGCTGCATGCGACCTCGGTGGCCTTCACGGCAACTATCCCGGACATTCTGAAGGTCGCCCGTGACGCCAATGCAGCAACCTTCCTGACTTTCCAGTCTTTTGGACTCGCCGCGCTGATGTACCTGGGCCTGACCTTCGCTTTCGTCGGCCTGTTTCGGCTGGCTGAACGGCGCTGGCTGGCCTTTCTCGGCACCCCTCATTAAGTCCCCGGATCTTGATTCGCAATGAAAATGCTGCGTCGAAGTAACGCAGCCATTGGAGAGCCTTATGTACAAGCTGACAGTAGAAGCACTGCACAAGCGATATGGCGACAACGAAGTCCTTAAAGGCGTGTCGCTGAATGCCCGCCAAGGGGACGTGGTGAGCATGATCGGTGCAAGTGGCTCGGGCAAAAGTACCATGCTGCGTTGTATCAATTTCCTTGAGCAGCCGGATGCCGGTGCCATCATCCTTGATGGTGAGGCCATACGCATGCGCGGGCCTGCGGGGGCCATGCGTCCGGCGTGCGGCAAGCAGTTGCAGACATTGCGCACACGGTTGGCCATGGTGTTCCAGCATTTCAACCTGTGGAGCCACCTGAGCGTGCTGGACAACATTACGCTGGCGCCCGTTCGCGTCCTCGGCGTCAGTCGAAAGGAGGCGCAGGAGCGCGCCCGGTCGTATCTGGACAAAGTGGGCTTGCCATCGCGCGTCGCCGACCAGTACCCGGCCTTCCTCTCCGGGGGCCAGCAACAACGGGTGGCGATAGCCCGTGCGTTGGCGATGGAGCCAGAAGTCATGCTCTTCGACGAGCCAACATCGGCCCTCGACCCTGAGCTGGTGGGTGAGGTGCTGAAGGTTATCCAGTCGCTGGCGGAAGAGGGCAGAACGATGCTGATGGTTACCCACGAGATGGAGTTCGCCCGCCGCGTTTCCAGCCAGGTGCTGTTCCTGCACCAAGGCAAGGTGGAGGAGCAAGGTGGTTCAGAGATACTCGACAAACCGCAGAGCGGGCGCTTGCAGCAATTTCTTTCTGGTCGGCTGAAGTGAGCCGCTGGAAATGATCGAGAGCAGCGAATCATCCCTCGCTCTGGACCGTATTGACCAAGCCATTCTGGAAGTGCTGCGCCATGAAGGGCGCATCACCTACCAAAAGCTCTCCGAGCGCGTACACCTCACGCCACGCCCCTGCCTGGAGCGGGTGCGCAAGCTGGAGCGCATGGGCGTCATCCGTGGCTATTCGGCCGTGATCGATCAGCGCAAGCTGACACCCGGTTTGTCACTGCTGGTGCTCGTGGCGCTGTCCAATCAGAGTGGTCGGGCTGCGCAGAAAGCCTTCGAGGCCAAGGTGCAGAATTGCCCGCAGGTGCTGGAATGCCACTTGGTCAGCGGCGCGTTCGACTACAGCTTGCGCATGCGTTGCCGTGATATGGAACACTACCGGGTGTTGACTGAAACCTGGTTCGACGATGCGGAGCTGCATATCGACAAGCTGGTCAGTCACCCCGAGTTGGCCGTCGTGAAGACGGTCAAGGAATAGCCTCGGGAGAGCGTGCAAGGTACGCCGACTGCTGACGGCGTACCGTTCCATCGGCGCTGATCAGGCCCACAACCCAAACAGCACCAACGCAACGACACCAAGCCCGACCGCAACCGAACAACCGCCCAGCGACAACGCCGCCCGGCCTTGCCGGTACCAGCCGTCGTGGCCAAGCTGCCGAGCCGGTGCCAGCAGGCTGCGCCAGCGCAGCTCCGTCTCGTGAAACGCCTGCAAGTTTGCCGTATCCGCATCCAGCCAGCGGCGGAAGTCGATCCGCTCGCACGCCGTTACCTGAGGGCTTTGCAAGCGCACATACCATTGCCCGGCAACACTTGCCAGTACGTCCCGGCGCGAGCGGCCGGCCTGCAACGCCTGGTCCATGTGCCGCTCGATACTGGCCAATGGCAGGTCGAGGCGGGCGGCGATGCTGGCGAAGTCCAGTTGATCGAGGCGGTTGAGCAGGAACACTTGCTGTACGCGCCGGGGCAGCCGCTTCAGGGCATGCAGCAGGGCGTGGTCGGCATCGTGTTCGGCAACCGGGCCTGGGTGCTCAAGGGGCAGTAGCAGACGGGTCATGGACAGCTCCTTGCTTTACAAAGGGGGAGGGGATGGGGGCATCTTCCTTGATGCGTGATCAGCGTAGACGAAACGAGATTGATTCTCAACTGCTGATTCCGCAAAGTTTTGTAATGAGCGTTCACGCCCTGAAACACCTTTGCTATCATGCGCGCCATCACGATCTTCATTAGCCTGAAGAGCCAAAAAAAAGACCCGGCAAAAAGCCGGGTCAAAAACCGTGATTAGCCTGATGAGGAGATAATCTGAGAGCGACCTAAGCTCCAGGTTATCCAGCGGATCTCGCGATCAGCTGAGTGCAATAATAATCGTTATCATTTGCCAGTCAAATGAATTTTCGTCCTTTCGGTAAAAAAGTTTTACCGATGCGCTTCCTTGTCCCGGCAATCGGGGCCTTTGCCGTTACGCGGCTATCACGTTTTCTCCCTTCTTTCTTGCCTATAAACCCGGATCTGCGGTGCGTTTGTGCTCCAGCAGTGCGCGGGCCATGTCCATCATGTGCATCAGGGCGAAGGTCAGCTCGCGCTGGCTGCCGTGCTGGTGGGTGGCTGTTTCCTGGGCGGTGGCTGCAGCGCAGCGCAGCAGGGCGATGGCGTGCTCCTGGGCTTGGTCGCCGGTTACACCCTCGTGCAAGGTCCAGATCTTGTTGTCCAGCGTGGGGCGTGGCGGGTTGGGGTTGAGGTAGTAGTCGAGCGCGCGACGGGCTGCTTCGCTGTCGAGATCTGTTTCGTCGTTTTTCGATGGTTTCATCCTGATACCTGCTAGAGCCAGTAAGTAAAGGGTGAACCCGATACTAATACCTAGAGTATTTTTATGCGTTGAGATAAATAATACTGAATGTTTATTGAGCGCCTGAAGGCAGTCCGTATCGTGCCAGCGATGAATATGGATAAATGGATTGCCCTCGTCCGCGACCGGATGGAGGAGCTAGGGCTCACCCAGGAGCAGCTTGCCGAGCGCGTTGGTGTGTCTCAAGGCAGTGTGGGGCATTGGGTGAACAAGCGGCGTCAGCCGAAGATCGAGTCGATGAACCGCACGTTTGTCGAGATTGGCATGCCCCATTACAACGTCAGTCTGCAGCTGCGCATTCAGGGCCAGGTTGGCGAGGAGCGTGGCGCCTACGGGGTGGATGATGCCGAGGACGACCTGGACCTCATGCAGTACATCGTGTGTTTCCGCTACCCGGTCAAGGACTGGAGTGAGTTGGGTGCTACAGATGCTGAGGAGCCCAGCGTGTTCGAACAGACGGATTACCTGGCCCAAGGCAAAGCATTCTGGCTGACAGTTGAGAACGACGCGATGAGCACCGTCAGTGGTCGCAGTGTGCCACAGGGCATGCGGATGCTGGTTGATCCTGGGGTGGAGGTTGAGGCGGGGCGTTTGGTTATCGCTCGTCAGCCGGGCAAACCCGCGATTTTTCGCGAGTTGGCTGAGGACGGCGGGCAGCGGTACCTGAAGGCCCTCAATAACAACTACCCGACGCTGCTCTGTGAAGAAGGTTGCGAGTTTCTCGGAGTGGTCGTGCGAGTGCACGGTGCCTTCTAGCATGAAGGGGCTGCAAAGCAGCCCCCACTGACCTCACTCTGTCAGCTCGACCAGCACCGTCCCTTCGCTGACCATATCCCCTTCCTGGCAGAACAACGCGTTCACCGTCCCGCCATGCGGCGCACGAATGCTGTGCTCCATCTTCATGGCTTCCAGCACCACCAGCGCGGCACCTGCTTCCACCACTTGCCCCGGCTCGACCAGTACCCGCACGATGCTGCCGTTCATGGGCGCGCCCAAGCCGCCCTGATGGCTGTGGCTGGCCTCGGCTTCGGCAATCGGGTCGAAGGCCTCGATGGCGTGCATCTCGCCATCCCAGTGCAGGTAAAGCGTGCCACCCCGGCGGATCGCCAGGTGCTGGCGGCGCACACCGGCCTGGTCATGCACCAGCTGTTCGCCCACCAGCTGGTAGGTGGACGTAGCGCTGCGCTCCAGGGCAACCGCCTGGTCCTGGCCACTGCTTACTAAATGCAGGCTGGTGCGTGCCGGCAGGCCCAAGCGCAAGCCGTTGCGCTCACCCCACGGCGAACGGCGGTCGTCATCACGCTGATGCCCGGCCTGGCCTTGCAGCCAGGCTTCGGCTGCGGCTTCCCAGAAGCTGGCCGGCAGTGCGTTTGGCGCTGGTAGCAACACCTCCTGGTGACGCGGAATGAAGCCGGTATCCAACTCAGCCTCAGCAAATGCCGGGTGGGCCAGAATGCGGCGCAGGAAGGCGATGTTGGTTTTCAGCCCGCCAATGGCGAACTCGTCGAGCATGGCCAGCAAGCGCAGGCGTGCCTGTTCGCGGTCTTCGCCCCAGGCGATCAGCTTGCCCAGCATCGGGTCGTAGAACGGCGACACCACGTCACCTTCACTGACCCCACTGTCCACCCGCCGGCCTTCACCCGGCGCCGACTCACGGTACAGCGCCAGCTTGCCTGTTGCCGGCAGGAATTCGTTGGCCGGGTCCTCGGCATACAAGCGCACTTCGATGGCATGACCGATCAGCGGCACTTGTTCCTGGGTAATCGGCAACGCCTCACCGCAGGCCACGCGAATCTGCCAGGCCACCAGGTCCAGGCCGGTGATGGCCTCGGTGACCGGGTGTTCCACCTGCAGGCGGGTGTTCATCTCCATGAAGAAGAACTCACCGCGTGCGTCGAGCAGAAACTCTACGGTACCGGCCCCTACATAGCCGATGGCCTGGGCTGCGCGTACTGCCGCCTCACCCATGGCCCGGCGCAGTTCAGGTGACAGGCCGGGAGCAGGGGCTTCTTCGACTACTTTCTGGTGGCGGCGCTGAATGGAGCAGTCGCGTTCGTTGAGGTACAGGCAATTGCCGTGCTGGTCGGCGAACACCTGGATCTCTACGTGGCGCGGCTTGAGCACGTACTTTTCAACCAGCATGCGCGCGTCACCGAACGACGACTGGGCTTCACGCTGGGCCGAAGCCAGGGCGTCGGCCAGCTGGCTTTCTTCCTCGACCACTTTCATGCCCTTGCCGCCGCCGCCGGCACTGGCCTTGAGCAGCACCGGGTAGCCGATGCGTTCGGCAGCGGCGCGGAAGGTGTCCAGGTCCTGCGCTTCACCGTGGTAGCCCGGCACCAGCGGCACCCCGGCAGCCTCCATCAGCGCCTTGGCTGCCGACTTGCTGCCCATGGCATCGATGGCGCTGGCCGGTGGGCCGAGGAAGATCAGCCCGGCCTGTTCGATGGCGCGTGCGAAGCCTGCGTTCTCGGACAGGAAGCCATAGCCCGGGTGGATGGCCTGGGCGCCACTGGCCTTGGCGGCGGCCAGCAGTTTGTCGACCAGCAGGTAGCTTTCGGCGGCCTTGGTGCCGCCCAGGTCAACGCGGATATCCGCTTCGCGGCTGTGCCGGGCGTCACGGTCGGTGGCGCTGTGCACGGCGACGGTGGTCAGGCCCATGGCCTTGGCGGTACGCATTACCCGGCAGGCGATTTCGCCGCGGTTGGCGACCAGCAGGGTGGTCAAAACGGGGCGGCTCATGGGCGCGGCTCCTTCTTGTCATCGGTTTGCCAGGCGGGGCGGCGTTTTTCCAGGAAGGCGCGCAGGCCTTCCTGGCCTTCGGCGCTGACGCGGATGCGGGCGATGGTGTTCTCGCAGTAGCGCCGCAGGGCCGGGCTGAGTTCGCCGTCGTCCACTTCGCGCAGCAGGTCCTTGGTGGCGCGCAACGCCTGCGGGCTGTTCTGCAGCAGGTTGGTTACCCAGGCTTCGACCTGAGCGTCCAGTTCGCTGGCCGGATACACCTCCGCCAACAAGCCCAGTTCGCGGGCCCGCACGCCACTGAAACGCTCGGCAGTGAGGGCATAGCGGCGCGCGGCGCGCTCACCGATCGCCTTGACCACGAACGGGCTGATCACTGCCGGGGCCAGGCCGATGCGTACTTCCGACAGGCACAGCTGGGCGTCTTCGGCGCCAATGGCCATGTCGCAGCAACTGATCAGGCCCAGCGCGCCGCCAAAGGCTGCACCTTGCACCACGGCCAGGGTAGGGGCCTTGAGGCGGTGCAGGGCGTACATCAGTTCGCCCAGTTCGTGGGCATCATCCAGGTTGGTGTTGAAATCCAGCTGCGCCGATTGCTGCATCCAGGCCAGGTCGGCGCCGGCGCTGAAGTGCCGGCCACGGCCGCGCAGCAGCACGAAGCGCAGGCTGGCGTCTTCGGCCAACTGGTCGATGGCCACGATCAGCTCGCGGATCATCTGCGCATTGAAGGCGTTGTTCTTGTCCTCGCGGCTCAGCCACAGGGTGGCGAAACCGCGTGGGTCGCGGATCACTTCGAGGGTGCTGAAATCGCTCATGGGTCACATCCGGAAAATGCCGAAGCGGCTCTGTTCGATCGGCGCGTTCAGCGCGGCAGACAACGCCAGGCCAAGCACGTCGCGGGTTTGTGCCGGGTCGATGACGCCGTCGTCCCACAGGCGGGCGCTGGAGTAGTAAGGGTGGCCCTGGTGCTCGTACTGGTCGAGGATCGGCTGCTTGAGCCTGGCCTCGTCCTCGGCACTGAACGGCTGGCCGCTACGCTCACTTTGCTCGCGCTTGACCTGGGCCAGCACGCCTGCGGCCTGTTCGGCGCCCATCACGCCAATGCGTGCATTGGGCCACATCCACAGGAAGCGCGGGTCGTAGGCGCGGCCGCACATGCCATAGTTGCCGGCGCCGAAGCTGCCGCCGATGATGACCGTGAACTTGGGCACTTGGGCGCAGGCCACGGCGGTCACCAACTTGGCACCGTGCTTGGCGATGCCGCCTTCTTCGTACTTCTTGCCGACCATGAAGCCGGTGATGTTCTGCAGGAACAGCAGCGGGATGCCGCGCTGGCAGGCCAGTTCGATGAAGTGCGCGCCTTTTTGCGCGGCTTCGGCGAACAGGATGCCGTTGTTGGCCAAAATCGCCACCGGGTAGCCATGCAGGTGGGCGAAGCCGCACACCAGGGTGGTGCCGAACAGCGCCTTGAACTCATCGAACACCGAGCCATCGACCAGCCGGGCGATCACCTCACGTACATCGAACGGTTGCTTGGCGTCGGCCGGCACCACGCCATACAGCTCGTCGGCCGCATACAGCGGCGCCACAGGTGCCAGGCGCTGCAGCTTGCCCAGTTTGTGCCAGTTAAGGTTGGCCACGCTGCGCCGGGCGATCGCCAGGGCGTGTTCGTCGTTGTCGGCATAGTGGTCGGCCACGCCGCTGGTGCGGCAATGCACATCGGCGCCGCCGAGGTCTTCGGCGCTGACCACCTCACCGGTGGCGGCTTTTACCAGCGGCGGGCCGGCGAGGAAGATAGTTGCCTGTTGGCGCACCATGATCGCTTCGTCGGCCATGGCCGGCACATACGCACCGCCAGCGGTGCACGAACCCATCACCACGGCGATCTGCGGGATGCCCTGCGCGCTCATGTTGGCCTGGTTGAAGAAGATCCGCCCGAAGTGTTCGCGGTCCGGGAATACTTCGTCCTGGCGTGGCAGGTTGGCGCCGCCCGAGTCCACCAGGTAAATGCACGGCAGGCGGTTTTGCAGGGCAATGGTCTGCGCGCGCAGGTGCTTTTTCACCGTCAGCGGGTAGTACGAACCGCCTTTGACCGTGGCGTCGTTGGCCACGATCATGCATTCCACGCCTTCGACGCGGCCGATACCCGCAATCACGCCCGCAGCCGGCACGTCTTCGCCGTACACCTCATGGGCGGCCAACTGGCCGATTTCGAGGAACGGCGAGCCTGGGTCCAGCAGGCGGTCGATACGCTCGCGTGGCAGCAATTTGCCGCGTGAAGTGTGCCGCTCCTGGGCTTTGGGCCCGCCGCCCTGGGCCACCTGGGCAAGCAGGCCGCGCAGGGCCTGGACCTGTTCAAGCATGGCCGCGCTGTTGCCGGCGAATTCCGCCGAACGCGGGTTGATCTGGGTGTGCAAGGTAGCCATGTGCGCCCGTCCTTTATGTTCAGCGGGTTTCGTTGAACAGTTCGCGGCCAATCAGCATCCGGCGGATTTCGCTGGTGCCGGCACCGATCTCGTACAACTTGGCATCGCGCAGCAGGCGCCCAGCCGGGAACTCGTTGATGTAGCCGTTGCCACCGAGAATCTGGATCGCCTCCAGGGCCATTTGCGTGGCGCGTTCGGCG
This sequence comes from Pseudomonas sp. LLC-1, assembly GCF_002992185.1. Lineage (NCBI taxonomy): Bacteria > Pseudomonadati > Pseudomonadota > Gammaproteobacteria > Pseudomonadales > Pseudomonadaceae > Pseudomonas > Pseudomonas sp. LLC-1. Next base: position 171,591 of record NZ_LUVY01000012.1, read on the forward strand.
GTGTAAAGGATGACCCCGGCGGCGTCCTTGCGGGTGGTCTCGCCACGGTCGCAGGCCTGGGCGACGGCATACAGGTAGGCACGGCTGGCGTTGAGCTGGGTGTACATGTCGGCGATCTTGCCCTGGATCAGCTGGAACTCGCCGATGCTCTGGCCGAACTGCTTGCGGTCATGAATGTAGGGGACCACCAGGTCCATGCAGCTTTGCATGATGCCGGTCGGGCCGCCGGACAGCACCACGCGCTCGTAGTCCAGGCCGCTCATCAGCACGCGCACGCCGCCGTTGAGCTGGCCGAGAATGTTCTCTTGCGGCACTTCCACGCCGTCGAAGAACAGCTCGCAGGTGTTGGAACCGCGCATGCCCAGTTTGTCGAACTTGTTGCTGCGGCTGAAACCTTTCCAGTCACGCTCGACGATGAAGGCGGTGATGCCGTGCGGGCCTTTGTCCAGGTCGGTCTTGGCATAGATCACGTAGGTGTTGGCGTCGGGGCCGTTGGTGATCCAGGTCTTGCTGCCGTTGAGCACGTAGTGGTCGCCGCGCTTTTCGGCGCGCAGCTTCATCGACACCACGTCGGAGCCGGCGTTGGGCTCGCTCATGGCCAACGCGCCGATGTGCTCGCCGCTGATCAGCTTGGGCAGGTACTTGAGCTTCTGCTCATGGGTGCCGTTGCGGTTGATCTGGTTGACGCACAGGTTGGAGTGGGCGCCGTACGACAGTGCTACCGAGGCCGAGCCACGGCTGATTTCTTCCATCGACACCACGTGGGCCAGGTAGCCCAGGCCGGCGCCGCCGTACTCTTCTGGTACGGTGATGCCCAGCAGGCCCATGTCGCCGAACTTGCGCCACATGTCGGCGGGGAACAGGTTGTCGTGGTCGATTTGCGCGGCGCGCGGGGCCAGTTCGGTCGCGACAAAAGCGCGGACCTGGTCGCGGAGCATGTCGATGGTTTCGCCCAGGGCGAAGTTCAGGGAGGGGTAATGCATGCTGGGGCACCTTCTTGTTCTTGAAATTGGGTTACACCGTAGCTCAAGGCCTTTAAACCGGCCCTGTGGGAGCGGGTTCACCTGCGAATGGGTCAGCAGGGTCACCGTCATTGCCTGACTGATCGCATTCGCGGGTGAACCCGCTCCCACAGGGCCGGTGTCATGCCAACAAACCCGGTGTTGTTGATCACCTTTACGTTAACGTAAACCTGCATGCGATCACTGTCAATCTGCTCGTCACCTTTACGTAAACGTAAATCTGCGCCAGAGTATTCCCGCTGCTTCAGCCGTGCCCAGAACAACCACAAGAAGGGACACTCATGAGTCAACCGAGCTATACCCGCGGTCGCCAGGACCAAGCCTTGCTGACCCAGACCATCGGCCAGGCCTTCGATGCCACGGTGGCCCGCTGTACTGACAGCGAGGCGCTGGTGTCGCGTCATCAGGGCTTGCGCTACAGCTGGCGACAGCTGGCCGAGCAGGTCGATACCCATGCCCGCGCCCTGATGGCCCTGGGCGTCAACACCGGGGACCGGGTCGGCATCTGGTCACCCAACTGCGCGCAGTGGTGCATCCTGCAACTGGCCAGCGCCAAGGTCGGCGCCATTCTCGTCAACATCAACCCCGCCTACCGCGTGGGCGAACTGGAGTACGTGTTGCGCCAGTCCGGCTGCCGCTGGCTGGTGTGCGCCGATGCCTTCAAGACCTCCGATTATCACGCCATGGTCCAGGAACTGGCGCCGGAACTGGCCAGTGCCACGCCAGGCGAACTGGCCTGCGAATGCCTGCCCGAGTTGCACGGGGTCATCAGCCTGGCGGCCAACCCGCCTGCCGGCTTCCTGCCTTGGCAAGCGCTGGCTGAATGGGCAGGGCAGACCTCGACAGAGGCCTACACCGCTCGTCAGCAAAGCCTGCAGTTCGACCAGCCGGTGAACATCCAGTACACCTCCGGCACCACTGGCGCGCCCAAGGGCGCCACGCTCAGCCACTACAACATCCTCAACAACGGCTTCATGGTCGGCGAAAGCCTGGGCCTGACCGAGCACGACCGCATGGTGATCCCGGTGCCGCTGTACCATTGCTTCGGCATGGTCATGGCCAACCTCGGTTGCATCACCCACGGCAGCACCATGATCTACCCCAACGACGCCTTCGACGCCGAACTCACCCTGCGCGCCGTGGCCGAGGAGCGTGCCAGCATCCTGTACGGCGTGCCGACCATGTTCATCGCCATGCTCGACCACCCTTTGCGTGCGCAAATGGACCTGTCGACCCTGCGCAGCGGCATCATGGCCGGTGCCACTTGCCCGATCGAAGTCATGCGCCGGGTCATCGACCAGATGCACATGGCCGAAGTGCAAATTGCCTACGGCATGACCGAAACCAGCCCGGTATCGCTGCAAACCGGCCCCGACGATGAGTTGGAGCTGCGCGTGACCACCGTCGGCCGCACCCAGCCGCAGCTGGAGAACAAACTGGTGGATGCCGACGGCTGCATCGTCCCGCGCGGTGAGATCGGCGAACTGTGCACCCGTGGTTACAGCGTGATGCTGGGTTACTGGAACAACCCCCAGGCCACGGCGGACGCCATCGACCCGGCGGGGTGGATGCACTCGGGCGACCTGGCGGTGATGGACGAACACGGGTACGTGCGTATCGTCGGGCGTAACAAAGACATGATCATTCGTGGCGGTGAGAACATTTACCCGCGTGAGCTGGAAGAGTTCTTCTACACCCACCCGGCGGTGGCCGATGCGCAGGTGATCGGCATTCCGTGCAGCCGATACGGCGAAGAGATTGTGGCCTGGATCAAGCTGCATCCGGGGCACAGCGCCACAGTGGAAGAATTGCAGGGCTGGTGCAAGGCACGCATTGCGCACTTCAAGGTGCCGCGGCATATCCGTTTCGTTGACGAATACCCGATGACGGTGACGGGCAAGGTGCAGAAGTTCCGCATGCGGGAGATCAGTGTGGCGGAGATTTCGGCTGTAACTGCGCAGTGATGTGTTGGCTCTACTGGCCTCTTCGCGGGTAAACCCGCTCCTACAGGTACAGCGCCAACCGTAAATGCGGCGCTGTACCTGTAGGAGCGGGTTTACCCGCGAAAGGGCCATACCTGCCAGTGCAAAAACCTGGTCTACCCTTAGGCTTTCACCGGTGGCTCCTGGCTCGGCGGGTCGCCCACCGTCGGTGGCACAGTCGGCTTGATCGGCAGTTCGTCCGGCTCTTCTTCCGGCACGGGCGGCGGCAAGCTGGGGTCGTCGATGTTGGGATCGGGGGTTTCCGGTGGAATGGGAATGTTCATGGCCTGACCTCGCGTGGGTGAATGAAGAGGTGCTGCAGGCTTCGACTTCGCGCAGCTGCCGTTCGCTCAATTTTTTTGAACCCCACGCCTGTGCCCGGCTCTGAACCCTTACCGCCACCAGCCTGAGGGAGCAAGGTCGATGTCACGTAACGAGCCCTTTGAAAGCGTGCCCATGGCGAACGATCACCCGGACCAGGCCATCGGCCTGTCCCAGGCGCTGCTGGCGCCGCGTATCGTGATCGAAGACACCCAACCCGTGCTCGAAGCCGGCACCTTCGCTGCCAAGGCCATCAGCGGCCAGCCGGTGGCGGTCAGCAGTAACGTCTATTGCGATGGCCACGACCGCCTGGCGGTGATGCTCAGCTGGCGGCAGGCCAACAGCCGCCGCTGGCATTGCGTGCCCATGCACTCACCGGGCAACGACCTTTGGCTGGCCGAATTCACCCCCACCGAGCTGGGCCCACACCTGTTCAGCATCGAAGCCTGGGTCGACCCCTTCGCCACCTATTGCCACGACCTGGAGAAAAAGTACCACGCCGGTGTCGAGGTAACGCTGGAGCTGGAAGAGGGCCGGTTGATGCTGGGCAAAGGCATCGACCTGTGCAAAGGCGCCCTGCGTGAGGAGCTACAGGCCACGCAGCAGCGCCTGGCTACACTCGGCACCGACGACCAGGTAGCGCTGTTTCTCGACCCGGCCACCGCACGCCTGATGAGTGAGGCCGAACACCGCAGCTACCTGGCCCGCAGCCGTGAATTCCCCGTTGATGTCGACCGCCCGGCAGCCCAGTTTGCCAGCTGGTACGAGCTGTTCCCACGCTCGATCACTGACGACCCCAAGCGCCACGGCACGTTCAACGATGTGCATGAACGCCTGCCGATGATCCGCGACATGGGCTTCGACGTGCTGTACTTCCCGCCCATCCACCCCATTGGCATGCAACACCGCAAAGGCCGCAACAATGCACTCACGGCCCAGCCGGGCGACCCGGGCAGCCCTTACGCCATCGGCAGCGCCGAAGGTGGCCACGATGCGATCCACCCGCAACTGGGCAGCCGCGACGACTTCCGCCGCTTGGTGGCTGCGGCTGCCGGGCATGGCCTGGAAATCGCCCTCGACTTCGCCATCCAGTGCTCCCAGGACCACCCCTGGCTCAAGGAGCACCCGGGCTGGTTCAGCTGGCGCCCGGACGGCACCATCCGCTATGCCGAGAACCCGCCGAAAAAGTACCAGGACATCGTCAACGTCGACTTCTACGCCCCCGACGCAGTGCCGAGCCTGTGGCTGGCCCTGCGCGATGTGATCATCGGCTGGGTGGAGGAGGGCGTAAAAACCTTCCGCGTCGACAACCCGCACACCAAACCGCTGCCGTTCTGGCAATGGCTGATTGCCGACGTGCGCGCCCGGCACCCGGACGTGATCTTCCTCGCCGAGGCATTCACCCGGCCGGCCATGATGGCGCGGCTGGGCAAGGTCGGCTATGCGCAGAGCTATACCTATTTCACCTGGCGTAACACCAAACAGGAGCTGCGCGAGTTCTACGAGCAGCTCAACCAGCCGCCGTGGAGCCAGTGCTACCGGCCCAACTTTTTCGTCAACACGCCGGATATCAACCCGTACTTCCTGCATACCTCCGGCCGTGCCGGCTTCCTCATCCGCGCCGCACTGGCCACCATGGGCTCGGGCCTGTGGGGCATGTATTCGGGGTTTGAACTGTGCGAAGGCACGCCGCTGCCGGGCAAGGAGGAGTACCTGGATTCGGAGAAATACGAAATCCGCCCACGGGACTTCACCCAGCCTGGCAACATCATTGCCGAGATCGCCCAGCTCAACCGCATCCGCCGCCAGAACCGCGCCTTGCAGACCCACCTGGGCGTGGCGTTCTTCAACTGCTGGAACGACAACATCCTGTACTTCGCCAAACGCACGCCCGAGCGCGACAACTACATCCTGGTGGCAATCAGCCTCGACCCGCACAACGCCCAGGAGGCGCATTTCGAGCTGCCGCTGTGGGAGCTGGGCCTGGACGACAACGCCGAAACCCATGGCGAAGACCTGATGAACGGCCACCGCTGGTCGTGGTATGGCAAGACCCAGTTCATGCGCATCGAGCCCTGGCATCAGCCATTCGGTATCTGGCGTATCGAAAAGGCCCGCTAGGGCTTTGAACCATGGGGCCGCTTTGCGGCCCATCGCCGGCAAGCCAGCTCCCACTGGGATAGCGCGATGCTGAAGATCTACGCCGTACTTGTGGGAGCTGGCTTGCCGGCGATGGGCTGCGCAGCAGCCCCAAAACCAGGCAACACGGACCTGTAGAAGAAAGGAGTCCCCCATGGCCAAGCGTTCCCGCCCGGCAGCCTTCATCGACGACCCGCTGTGGTACAAGGACGCCGTCATCTACCAGCTGCACATCAAGTCGTTCTTCGATTCGAACAACGACGGCATCGGCGACTTCGCCGGCCTGATCAGCAAGCTCGACTACATCGCCGAGCTGGGCGTCAACACCCTGTGGCTGCTGCCGTTCTACCCCTCGCCACGGCGCGACGACGGTTACGACATCGCCGAATACAAGGCCGTGCACCCTGATTACGGCAGCCTGGCAGACGCCCGCCGCTTCATCGCCGAAGCCCACAAGCGCGGCCTGCGCGTCATCACCGAGTTGGTCATCAACCACACCAGCGACCAGCACCCGTGGTTCCAGCGTGCCCGCCATGCCAAGCGCGGCAGCAAGGCGCGCGATTTCTATGTGTGGTCCGACGATGACCAGAAGTACGACGGCACGCGCATCATCTTTCTCGACACCGAAAAGTCCAACTGGACCTGGGACCCGGTCGCCGGCCAGTACTTCTGGCACCGCTTCTATTCGCACCAGCCCGACCTCAATTTCGACAATCCGCAGGTGCTCAAGGCGGTGATCGATGTCATGCATTTCTGGCTAGACCTGGGCGTCGATGGCCTGCGCCTGGATGCCATCCCCTACCTGATCGAACGCGACGGCACCAACAACGAAAACCTCGCCGAAACCCATGATGTCCTAAAGGCCATTCGCGCCGAGATTGACGCCAACTACCCCGACCGCATGCTGCTGGCCGAGGCCAACCAGTGGCCCGAGGACACCCGCCCGTACTTCGGCGAAGGCGAAGGCGACGAGTGCCACATGGCCTTCCATTTCCCGCTGATGCCGCGCATGTACATGGCCCTGGCCATGGAAGACCGCTTCCCGATCACCGACATCCTGCGCCAGACGCCGGAAATCCCCGCCAACTGCCAATGGGCGATCTTCCTGCGCAACCACGATGAGCTGACCCTGGAAATGGTCACCGACCGCGAGCGCGACTACCTGTGGAACTACTACGCCGAAGACCGCCGCGCCCGCATCAACTTAGGGATCCGCCGGCGCCTGGCGCCACTGCTGCAGCGTGACCGCCGGCGTATCGAGCTGCTCACCAGCCTGCTGCTGTCGATGCCCGGCACACCGACCTTGTACTACGGCGACGAACTGGGCATGGGTGACAACATCTACCTGGGTGATCGCGATGGGGTGCGCACGCCCATGCAATGGTCGCCAGACCGCAACGGCGGCTTCTCCCGCGCCGACCCGCAGCGCCTGGTGCTGCCGCCAATCATGGACCCGCTGTACGGCTACCAGACCGTCAACGTCGAAGCCCAGAGCCACGACCCGCATTCGCTGCTGAACTGGACGCGGCGCATGCTGGCGGTGCGCAAGCAGCAAAAGGCCTTTGGCCGCGGCAGCTTGCGCACGCTCACGCCCAGCAACCGGCGCATCCTCGCCTATATCCGCGAGTACACCGATGCCGATGGCAACACCGAGGTGATCCTGTGCGTGGCCAACGTTTCCCGTGCCGCTCAGGCCGCCGAACTGGAATTGTCACACTACGCCGACAAAGTACCGGTAGAGATGCTCGGCGGCAGCGCCTTCCCGCCGATTGGCCAGTTGCCGTTCCTGCTCACCTTGCCACCCTATGCCTTCTACTGGTTCCTGCTGGCCCCCCACGACCGCATGCCCAGTTGGCACGTACAGGCCACCGAGGGGTTACCCGAATTGACCACGCTAGTGCTGCGCAAACGCCTGGAAGAACTGCTGGAAGCACCGTCAAGCGACACCCTGCAAAACAGCATCCTGCCGCAATACTTGCCAAAACGGCGCTGGTTCGCCGGCAAGGAAGGGCCAATCGACGCAGTCAGGCTGTGCTATGGCGTACGCTTCGGCACCGCCACCACGCCGGTTCTGCTCAGCGAAATCGAAGTGCTCAGCGACGGCACGGCCAATCGGTATCAACTGCCGTTCGGCCTGTTGCGCGAAGAGGACATCAACACCGCGCTGCCGCAGCAACTGGCCCTGTCGCGGGTGCGTCGCGCCCATCAGGTCGGCCTGATCACCGATGCCTTCGTCCTCGAACCCTTCATCCGCGCCGTGCTGCGTGCCTGCCAGGAGGGCATGCGCCTGCCGTGTGGCAACGGCGAGGGTGAGCTGCGCTTCGAAAGCACGGAGCCGTTGGCAGGCCTGGCGTTGAACGACGAAAGTGCAGTGCGCTACCTCAGCGCCGAACAGTCCAACAGCTCGGTGGTGATCGGCGACCGGGTGGTGCTCAAGCTGATCCGCCGGGTCAACCCGGGTATCCACCCCGAACTTGAAATGAGTGCCTACCTCACCGCTGCCGGCTTTGCCAATATCTCGCCGTTGCTGGCCTGGGTCAGCCGGGTGGACGAACAACATGCGCCCCATTTGCTGATGATTGCCCAGGGCTACCTGAACAACCAGGGCGATGCCTGGGCCTGGACCCAGAACACCCTGGAGCGGGCCATCCGCGACCAGATGGAGCCCACCGCCAATGAGGCCGAGCCGCACACCGACGCGTTGGCCGAACTCAGCGGCTTCGCAGCCTTGCTTGGCCAGCGCCTGGGTGAAATGCACCTGCTGCTGGCCGCCCCCACCGACGATGAGGCGTTCCGCCCGCGCCCCAGTAATGCCTGCGACAGCCAGCACTGGGCCACGCAGATCAGCGCCGAGCTGACCCGTGCCCTCGACTTGCTGGCCCAGCACCGCGACAACCTCGACAGTGACAGCCAGGCCTTGGTCAACGACCTGCAGCAACAACGCGACGGCCTGGCCCAACACGTCAGCCAGCTGGCCGGGCAGGCCCAGGGTGGCCTGCTGATGCGCGTGCACGGTGACCTCCACCTGGGCCAGGTGCTGGTGGTGCAGGGCGACGCCTACCTGATCGATTTTGAAGGCGAACCGTCCCGCCCACTGCAAGAGCGCCGGGCAAAACACAGCCCTTACAAGGATGTGAGCGGCGTGTTGCGATCCTTCGACTATGCTGCTGCCATGATCCTGCGCAGCGCGTCTGCGGTCGACCTTTCCGGCCCGGCGCGGCAGGCTCGTCAGCGGGTTGCCCGGCAGTACCTGCATCAGTCGCGCCACGCCTTCGTCGAAGCCTATGGCCTGGCCACCGCCGCCTTGCCCCATGCCTGGCAACAGGCCGAGGGCGAGCGCGCCGCACTGGAACTGTTCTGCCTGGAAAAAGCCGCCTACGAGATCACCTACGAAGCCGAAAACCGTCCGAGCTGGCTGGCCGTGCCTTTGCATGGCCTGCATGGACTGATCAGTACCTGGGGAGAGTCAGAATGAACGTTACAACGCGTGAAAACGGTGGCCTTCGGCAACGGGACCTCGACGCCCTGGCCCGCGCCGAACACGCCGATCCCTTTGCGGTACTCGGCCCCCATGGCGACGGCGCAGGCGGGCAGGTGGTTCGCGCCTTTCTGCCCAATGCCCTGAATGTGCGCATCCTGGCGCGGCATGACGGGCGCGTGCTTGCCGAAATGGAGCAGGGTAGCCTGCCCGGGTTGTTCAGCGCGCACCTTGATGAGGCACAGCCGTACCTGTTGCACATCGGCTGGGCCGGCGGCGAGCAAGTCACTGAAGACCCTTACAGCTTTGGCCCGCAACTGGGCGACATGGACCTGTACCTGTTCGCCGAGGGCAACCACCGCGACTTGTCCGGGCGTTTCGGCGCCCAGCCGATCCAGGTCGATGGCATCGACGGCGTGTGCTTCTCGGTGTGGGCACCCAACGCCCGGCGGGTGTCGGTGGTGGGCGACTTCAACAACTGGGATGGCCGCCGCCACCCCATGCGCTTGCGCCACAGTGCCGGGGTGTGGGAGCTGTTCGTGCCGCGCCTGGGCGTAGGTGAAACCTACAAGTTCGAGGTGCTGGGCAAAGAGGGGATTCTGCCGCTGAAGGCAGACCCGCTGGCCCGCGCCACCGAATTGCCGCCGAGCACCGCGTCCAAGGTCGCCAACGCACTCAGCCATGACTGGCAGGACCACGACTGGATGGCACAGCGCGCGCAGCGCCATGCCTACAACGCGCCGCTGTCGATCTACGAGCTGCACCCCGGGTCGTGGCGCTGCGAGCTGGATGAAACGGGCGAAGTCGGGCGCTATTACAACTGGCGCGAACTGGCCGAGCGCCTGGTGCCTTACGTGCAGCAACTGGGCTTCACCCACATCGAACTGCTGCCGATCATGGAGCACCCGTTCGGCGGCTCCTGGGGCTACCAGCCGCTGTCGATGTTCGCGCCTACTTCTCGCTACGGCAGTGCCGAGGACTTCGCCGCCTTCGTCGACGCCTGCCACCAGGGCGGCATTGGCGTGCTGCTGGACTGGGTGCCCGCGCATTTCCCCACCGATGAACACGGCCTGGCGCGTTTCGACGGCACCGCCCTGTACGAATACGACAACCCCCTGGAAGGCTACCACCAGGACTGGAACACCCTGATCTACAACCTGGGCCGCAACGAAGTGCGCGGCTTCATGATGGCCTCGGCCCTGCACTGGTTGAAGCACTTCCACATCGACGGCCTGCGGGTCGATGCGGTGGCTTCCATGCTGTACCGCGACTACTCGCGCAAGGCCGGCGAGTGGGTGCCCAACCGCCACGGCGGGCGTGAAAACCTGGAAGCCATCGACTTCATCCGGCACCTCAACGGCGTGGCGGCCCACGAGGCCCCGGGCGCGCTCATCATCGCCGAGGAATCCACCGCCTGGCCTGGTGTCAGCCAGCCGACCCAGCAAGGCGGGCTCGGTTTTGCCTACAAGTGGAACATGGGCTGGATGCACGACACCCTGCATTACATCCAGAACGACCCGGTGCACCGCACCTACCACCACAACGAGATGAGCTTCGGGCTGATCTATGCCTACTCCGAACACTTCATCCTGCCCATCTCCCATGACGAAGTGGTGCATGGCAAGCATTCGCTGATCGACAAGATGCCCGGCGACCGCTGGCAGAAGTTCGCCAACCTGCGTGCCTACCTCACCTTCATGTGGGCGCACCCGGGCAAGAAGCTGCTGTTCATGGGCTGCGAGTTCGGCCAGTGGCGTGAGTGGAACCATGACAGCGAACTGGACTGGTACCTGTTGCAGTACCCCGAGCACCAAGGCGTGCAGCGGCTGGTAAGCGATCTCAACCGGCTGTACCGCGAGGTGCCCGCACTGCATGAGCAGGACTGCCAGCCGCAGGGCTTCCAGTGGCTAATCGGTGATGATGCGCAGAACAGCGTGTACGCCTGGCTGCGCTGGAGCAGCAGTGGCGAGCCGGTGCTGGTGGTGGCCAACTTCACCCCGGTGCCGCGTGAGGGGTATCGGATTGGCGTGCCGTTTGGCGAGCGTTGGCAGGAGTTGTTGAACAGTGATGCCGAGCTGTATGCCGGGTCGAATGTGGGCAATCTGGGGGCGGTTGCCAGTGAGGCATTGGCCAGCCATGGGCAGCCGTTGTCGCTAGCCCTCAACTTGCCGCCGCTTGGGGTATTGGTAATGAAGCCGGCTTGATCTGTCGTCTGTACTGGCCCTTTCGCGGGCACGCCCGCTCCCACAGGGACCGCACATGGCCTGAGTGTTGTGCAATCCCTGTGGGAGCGGGCGTGCCCGCGAAGAGGCCGGGCCTGCCTACCACCGCATCCGCACCCCAAGGCTACCAATCAGCCCATTCAGGTCATTGTCATCCACATCACTGCTGTAATCTGCACTCACAAACAACGCCACCGAAGGCGTCACCCGCGCCACCAGCCCCAACCCCAATTCCACCGTGGTCGAGTAGCGCGAGCTGGAGATCTTGTCGACCTGGTCCAGCTTCACCTCGTCGGCATTGCTGAAGTCATACCACACGTTGGTCCGCACATAGGGTTCAATCGGCATGCCGCGCACTTCGTAGCGCCCGGACAATTTCGCACCCACCCGGCCACTCCAGCTCGGCTGGCTGTCGAAGGCCTGCAGGGTTTCTTCCTGCACCTGGTTACCGGGGAAAAACTGTTGGTTGATCAACTGTGCCTGGGGTTCGATCACCCAGTTGCCACCCAGGCGAATCGGGTAACCACCTTCTACCGAAAAGGTCATCGCGTGGCCGCTGTCGTCCACGCGCTGGCCGTTCTCGCCACGCCCCAGCACATCGATGCGCGAGCCCATGGCCACGGCGTCCAGGTGCCAGCCCTGTTCATGGGTCATGCTCCAGTAAACGCCCAGGCTTTCCCCGCTCAGGTTCACCGCATTGCGCTGCTTGTCGCCCAACAGTGGGCGCATGCCATTGAAGCTGCTTTGCAGGTTGTTGTGCCCCACGAAAATCCCGGCGCGGTGCACATTGCCCGCAGCCGTTTCACGCACGAACAGGTCCGGGCCGATCATCAGTTGCTGGCTGGGCGCCTCAAGCTGCTCCGGGGGGGGCGCGCCGTTGCGCGAGGTGGTCGGGAAAAACTGCGCCCACTGGCTGGCAACCAGGTCCGGTGCCGCCTGCCCGTGGCGCTCGCTCATCTTCTGTGAAAAGGCATTCAGCGTGCCGATGCTCAGGCCACTGGCGCTGACCGGGTCAAGCGACAGCTGCGGTACCGCAGCCTGCTGCAAAAAGCCGGGCGAGGTGGGGTCACCCTGCAATTCGTACGCGAACGTTTCCACCGGGGTTGCCAGAAGCAGCGACGTGGAAACCGCGTAGAAAATGCTGTCGAAGCGCAAGGGGTTCGAGGTGCATTTCATGGCGGATCTCCTTTGTTTTTGTGAGTTACAGCCCGAGGACCTGGCCTGTTGTCACGAGCTGTACGGCAAAAACAGAGGGCGACCCAAACCAGCACGCCAGCCTTCGCAAGCGCGCACAAAGGCGCGAGCTAGAGGCCCGGCGCGAGATCTTTACTGCTAGATAATGTTCAGCTAAGGAGACGACGCCGCTTGCGTCAAGAAAGCGTGAAAGAACTGTTCACGCTTCGTGGTTGGGCTCAAGCCCTTGATTTTTTGAGCAAAGAAGTAGGGCATAGCCGGGTTAGCTATTTGCCGCGCCCCGGCTATGAAGAATGATTGCTAGCGCTCACCTGCACTGCCAGGTGATTCAGTCTTCCTCGTGCTGCAATACCATCAGCAGCATCGACCGCCCTTTGACCTCGAACGTGCTGTCGAACTGCAAGTGCTGCCCCTTGCGCAGCTCCGGCCGGTCGGTATCGACCAGGCAGCTCCAGTACTCGCCTTCAGGCACAGCCGGTAACTTGAACGGCACAATGTCATGGTGAGCATTGACGATCAGCAATACGGTGGCCTCGGCACCCGGCCGGGCAATACCGCTGACCTGCGCACGGCCGTCGATCAGCATGCCCAGGCAACGCCCGTGCGGGTCTTCCCATTGCTCCACGCTCATTTCGCTGCCATCGGGCGCCAGCCAGGTCACGTCCTTGACCCCGATGGCCTCATTGTAGTCCCCCACCAGAAAGCGCGAGCGGCGCAGCACCGGGTAGGCCAGGCGCAGGCGGGTGAGGCGTTTGACAAAGGCCAGCAGCTCCTCGCCGTCCTGGTCCAGGTCCCAGTTCACCCAGCCGATCTCGCTGTCCTGGCAGTAGGCGTTGTTGTTGCCGTGCTGGGTACGGCTGAACTCGTCGCCGGCAACGATCATCGGCGTGCCTTGGGCCAGCAGCAAGGTGGCGAAGTAGTTGCGCATCTGGCGCATGCGCAAGGCATTGATGCCCGGGTCGTCGGTCGGCCCTTCCACGCCGCAGTTCCACGACAGGTTGTTATCGGTGCCGTCCTGGTTGTTCTCGTCGTTGTCTTCGTTGTGCTTGTGGTTGTACGACACCAGGTCGCGCAGGGTGAAACCATCGTGGGCGGTGACGAAGTTGACCGAGGCATACGGGCGCCGGCCACGGTTGTTGAACATATCGCCCGAGGCGGTCATGCGCGAGGCAAAGTCGGCCAGCTGGCCTTCGTCGCCTTTCCAGAACGCCCGCACGGTGTCGCGGAAGCGGTCGTTCCATTCGGCCCAGCCCGGGGCAAAGTTGCCGACCTGATAGCCGCCGGGGCCGCAGTCCCAGGGTTCGGCAATCAGCTTGACCTGGCTCAGCATCGGGTCCTGTCGGCAGGCAACGAGGAAACCATGGCGCTCGCTGTAGCCTTCGCGGTAACGGCCCAGGATGGTTGCCAGGTCGAAGCGGAAGCCATCCACATGCATTTCGCCGGCCCAGTAGCGCAGCGAGTCGGTGACCAGTTGCAGCACGCAGGGGTGGCTCAGGTCCAAGGTGTTGCCGGTGCCGGAATCGTTGATGTAGTAGCGCTTGTCGTCCGGCATCAGGCGGTAGTACGAGGCGTTGTCGATGCCGCGCATCGACAGGGTGGGGCCACGCTCGTTGCCTTCGGCGGTGTGGTTATAGACCACGTCCAGAATCACCTCCAGCCCGGCGTCGTGCAGGTGCGCGACCATCTCCTTGAACTCGGCGATCTTGCCGCTGGCCAGGTAGCGCGGGTGGGGGGCGAAGAAGGCGATGCTGTTGTAGCCCCAGTAGTTGTTCAGGCCTTTGTCCAGCAGGTGCTGATCATTGACGAAGGCGTGGATTGGCAGCAGCTCGATGCTGGAAACGCCCAGCTCCTTGATGTGCTTGAGCAGTTCGTCATTGGCCAGGCCGGCGAAGGTGCCGCGCAGCGCTTCTGGTACGGCCGGGTGGCGCATGCTGATGCCGCGGGTGTGCGCTTCGTAGATGATGGTGCGTTCCCAGGGGATGAGCACGCGCTGGTCGCGACCCCAGGTGAACGCGGGGTCGATCACCTTGCATTTGGGCACGAAGGGCGCGCTGTCGCGTTCGTCGAACGACAGGTCGCCGTCGGGGTGGCCGATGGTGTAGCCGAACAGCGCCTCGGACCATTTCAGGCTGCCGACCAGCTGCTTGGCGTAGGGGTCGATCAGCAGTTTGTTGGGGTTGAAGCGGTGGCCGTTCTCTGGCTCGTAGGGGCCGTATACCCGGTAGCCATACACAAGCCCGGGGTGAGCGTCGGGCAAGTAGCCGTGGTAGATCTCGTCGGTGTACTCGGGCAGTTCGATGCGCTCGATTTCCTGTTCGCCGCTGGAGTCGAACAGGCACAGTTCGACCTTGGTGGCGTTGGCCGAGAACAGGGCGAAATTCACCCCAAGGCCATCCCAGGTGGCGCCGAGGGGGAAGGGCAGGCCTTCGCGGATGCGCGATGGTGCAACTGAGCGGGTTTTCTTTGGGGTGCGGGGGCTCATGGCAATCCTCAGGTGGCCTTGGTGGAAGGGGAGTTGTGCAGTCCTGCACTGGCCCTATCGCCGGCAAGCCAGCTCCCACAGGATCTCCACAAGGTTTGAAATCTGCGGTGCACTTGTGGGAGCTGGCTTGCCGGCGATAGGGCCGGTACAGGCTTAACCGGCAGTAGGCTTTTTCACTGCCCGGGGCTTTTTCGCCGCAGCAGGTTTGACACCCGGCAGTGCAGCAACCTTGGGTTCTGCGGGTGCTTTGGGCTCAGCTGCTACCTTGGGCTTGGCCGGTGCCTTTTTGCGCGGCGCCGCCTTGGGCGCTAGTGCCTCAGCCTCGGCCAGCTTGCGGCCCATGTCCCAGTGGCGGTCTTCCTGGCCGGCGGGCTTACCTTCGGACTCCCAGATCTGGTAGGCAAATTCGCGAATACGTTTTTCATCGACACTCATCATGACGCTCCTGATGCTCAAGATTGTTGTATCAACAGGTTGACCGGAAACTCCGCCAGCACGGCGCTCAACATCAGCTCCCTTGAAGGGCTGACCGCCGCACAGGGGAAAAGTCCCGTCGAGTTGACAGGCGACAAGGCAAACGGCAGTACCAGCCGGGTGTCGTCCCAGTTCTGTGCCGGGATCAACGGGGTTGCAGCGCCGCCCAGCAGGCCACTGGCCAGGCGCGGGGCGACGACGATGGCGC
Organism: Pseudomonas sp. LLC-1; assembly: GCF_002992185.1. Lineage (NCBI taxonomy): Bacteria > Pseudomonadati > Pseudomonadota > Gammaproteobacteria > Pseudomonadales > Pseudomonadaceae > Pseudomonas > Pseudomonas sp. LLC-1. The sequence continues at coordinate 187,113 of NZ_LUVY01000012.1, forward strand.
GTTCGCCTTCACCCAGGCGGGCAAAGGCGATCACATGGTCTGCATGCCGGCCTTGCACCGTCAGCGGCAGGTAAGCGCCGCGGCGGAACAGGTCGGCGTGGGCCTGGCGGCAGTCCAGCAGCCGGGCGATCAGGGCCTGCTTGATGCGGCCGTCGCGCCAGTGGGCCAGCAGCTCGGTGGCGGGCGTGGCATCGTCCAGGGTGGCACGCCTGCAAGCGTAGTCCACCGCACGGCGGTTGTCCGGGTCGACCAGGCTGAAGTCCCAATACTCGTTGCCCTGGTACAGGTCGGGTACACCGGGCGTGGTCATGCGCAGCAACGCCTGCACCAGGCCATTGAGGGCGCCGGGGCAGGCCAGCAGCTGCGCGGCATCGGCCACGGATTTGCGCAGCTGCTGGTTCTCGTTGTCCAGCAGCAGGCTGTCGATGTAACGGGCACAGGCGTTTTCGTAGGCGTCGTTCGGAGCGCTCCAGCTGCTGCGCAACTTGGCTTCGCGCAGGGCCTTCTGCTGCCACTGGCGGATGCGTTCGGCGTACTGGCGCAGGGCGTTGCCGTCGTGCAGGTCGAGGGCCAGCGGCCAACTGCCCAGCAGGGTTTGCAACAGCATCAGCTCGTCGCCGGGGCTGGGTGCCAGGCCATCGTCCAGCTGCGTACGCAGGGGCTCGGCCAGTTCGCGCCAATGCTCCACCCGGCTGGCCAGCCACGGGCCGCGCTCGCTCAGCACGGCCAGGCGTGCGCGGGTGTCTTCGCCGCGCTTGTGGTCGTGCGTGGCGGTGGCCAGCAGGTTGTCGGGGAAGTCGCGCAGGCGCCGCTGGGCTTCGTTGTGGAGGTGCATGGGCGGGGCGCTGAAACGTTCGGCCTCGAAGCCTACGTCGTTGCGCGACAGCAGCCGGGCACTGCGGTAGAAGGCGGTGTCTTCCACGGCCTTGGCGGCACTGGGCGCGGTCAGCTGCTGGAAACGCACGCAGGCATGGCGCAACTGCTTGCGGGCGCGGCCCGGTGGCAGGTGTCGCCAGCCTTGCCCGCCCAGCCATTGCTCAAGGTGCTCCAGCAGCGGCCAGTCGGCTTCGCCGAGGTCTTGCCGGGCGTTGGTCAGCGCCTGCTGGAAAAACCCTTCGTCTTCAGCCGGCCGCCCGCAGGCGTTGAAGTAAGTGCGGTACACCGGGTAATGCGCTACCAGTGCCTGCAAGGCCCGGCGAATGGCGCCCAGGGTCAGGTCGCGGGTCATCAGGTCGTTGCGTGCGACCTGCAACAAGGCCTGGGCTACCGATTCGCAGTCCCCGGCCAGGCTGGCGTTGAGCACCAGGTGGCGCGCCTGACGCATTTCTTCTGGGAAGTCCGGGCGCTCGGTGACGCTGGCCCACAGCTCCGTCAGCGGCGCTTCGCCAGCCGGGTCGTGCTGCAACAGCGAGATTTGGTTCATGAACTCGTAGCCGGTGGTGCCGTCGGTGAGCCAGTCTCGGTGCAGGTGCTCGTTGGCGCCGAGGATCTTCTCCACATAGATCGGGAAGTGCTCCAGGGCAGCCTGCAAAGGCCGGCGTGCCAACAGGCCATCGACGCGCCGGCGCAGCTTGCGGCAGTAGCCACGCGGGTCGGCAAGGCCGTCGATATGGTCAATGCGCAGGCCGTCCACCAGGCCGCGTTCGATCAGTTCGAACAGCTTGGCGTGGGTGGCCTCGAACACCGCCGTGCGCTCCACCCGCAGCCCGCCGAGTTCGTTGATGTCGAAAAAGCGCCGCCAGTTGATGTCGTCGGCGGCGGTGCGCCAGCTGGCCAGGCGGTAGGTCTGGCGCTCCAGCAGCAGGTGCAGGCGCTTGAAGCCGGCCTCGCTGCGGCTGTCGAACGCCAGCAGGGCCGAGTCGAGGTCGGCGCCCTCGCGGGCCAGGCGGGCCAGTTCGGCTTGCAGCGGGAGGGCATCGGCAAGCGGCGTGGCCGAGTCGCTCAAGGCGGTGAAGTGCTCGGCCAGGGCTTTCAGGGCCGGCTCCGGGCTGAGCGCCAGGATCCAGCCATAGTCGACCGGGCAGATCGGGAAGCGATGCTCGTAATGCGCCACTTGCAGCAAGCCGTGATGCTTGTCGAATTCCAGCGGTATCTCGCCATGCTTCAATGCCACGCCATAGTCGCTGCCCAGGAATGGCAGCAGCAGTTGCCCGGCCAGCAGCGGGTCGCTGGAATGCCACTGGATGTCGAAGAATTCTGCATACGGGCTGCGCCGGCCCCAGGCCAGCAAGCTCTGCCACCAGGGGTTGTCGGCGCCGCCCACGGCCATGTGGTTGGACACCGTGTCGAGGATCAGCCCCATGCCATGCTGGCGCAGGGCGGCGACCAGCCGTTCCAGCGCGGCCTCGCCGCCCAGTTCGGGGTTGACGCAGGTCGGGTCGACCACGTTGTAGCCATGGCGCGAGCCAGCACGGGCTTTGAGGATGGGCGATGCATACAGGTGGCTGATGCCCAGCTGGGCGAAGTACGGCACCAGCGGCACGGCATGGTCAAGGGTGAAGTCGCTGTGAAATTGCAGGCGCAGGGTCGCGGTCAGCGGCTTCATCGGTCGCGCTCCCAGGCCTGTTCGCGGGCCTGGGCCAGCAGTTCCAGGCGCCGTGCGGCATCTTCGTCATCGAGCAGATCGCGGACTGGCAAGGCGAAACGCCGGCGCCAGTTGGGGTGCCCGGCGGTGGTGCCCGGCAGGTTGGGCTGCTCGTCACAACCGAGGAGGTCTTCCAAAGGCACCAGCACCAGCGGCGCGCGGGTATGGCCGACGTAGCGGATGGCGGCATCGATCAGCGCGTCGTTGTCTTTCAACGCACCGTAGTTGGCTTCCAGGGTACGGCGCAGGCCGTCGTGCTCTTTCTGGCGGTCATGGCGCCAGTGCAATTCGGTGGCGGCATCGATCAGCTGCAAGCGGTGGCTCCAGTCGATGTCGCGGTTTTCCAGCCAGCCGGCCAGGGGCGCCAGGTCGTGGGTGCCGGTGGTGGCCAGCGCGTTGTCCGGCCAGTCGAGAATCGGCTTGAACTGGCCGGGCTGGGTTTGCTCGAAGGGCAGCACGCGCATGCCCAGCACGGCTTTCTCTGCCAGGGTTTCGCGCAGGCCATCGGGCACGGTGCCCAGGTCTTCGCCCAGGATGATCGCCTGATGGCGCACCGACTCCAGCGCCAGCAGGCGCAGCAGGTCGTCCAGTGGGTAATTGAGGTAGGCACCTTCACTGGGCTTGGCGCCCTGTGGGATCAGCCACAGCCGGCGCAGGCCCATCACATGGTCGATGCGCAGCCCGCCCGCGTGGGCGAGGTTGGCCCGCAGCATTTCGATGAAGGCGCGGTAGCCATTGCGCTTGAGGCCTTCGGGCGAGAACGCGCAGATGCCCCAGTCCTGCCCGGCGCGGTTGAGGATGTCGGGCGGCGCACCCACCTTGAGGCCCGCCAGCAGTTCGTCCTGGCGGCTCCAGGCCTGGCTGCCGGCACCGTCGGCACCCACGGCCAGGTCGGCGATCAGGCCAACGCTCATGCCGTTGCTGCGTGCGGCGTCCTGCGCACGCTGCAGGCCCCGTTCGGTCAGCCATTGGCAAAAGGCATGGAACTCGACCTTGGCCGGGTAGGCGTTGGCAAAAGCTTCAACTTCAGGGTGGTACGGGTCGTGCCAGGCCTTGGGCCAGTTGCGCCAGTCGGCGCCCAGGCCATGCTCTACCGCCTGTGCTTGCAGTACCTCGAAGCGGCAGTGGTGCTCAAGCGCCTGGCCGCCGGCTTCGCGGAAGCTGTCGAAATCCGCGCGCAGTGGATGGTTGCCCTGGCTAAAGCCTTGGTACAGCGCTTCGAACAGGCGCAGTCGGGCGCTGGCGGCGCGTGGCCAATCGACCAGTGAGCGTTGTTCCAGGTCTTCCAGTTGCTGCTCCAGGCCGCAGGCTTCGATGGCCATGCGCACCTCCCGTTCACCCAGCAGCGCAGCGGGGCTGGCGTACAGGGTGTTGAGCAGCAGGCGGCTGGAGGGCGAGTAGGGGCTGTAGTGTTCCTGGTCGATGGCCGACAGGGCGTGGATCGGGCTGATGGCCAAGGCATCGGCGCCGCGTTCGGCAGCGGAACGGGCCAGTTGCTCCAGGGCCAGGCAATCGCCGTAGCCGCCGTCGCCGGGGCGGCGCAGGCTGTACAGCTGCACGGCCAGGCCCCAGCAGCGTGGCGGGGGTTGCGGCACCTTGTCTTCCAGGCTGTGACAGCGCGGCGGTGCCACGGCCACGGTGAAGCGGCGGCTGTCGATTTCCACGTGGTGGTAGCCAATGGGTAGCTCGCCGGGCAGGCGCGCCTGATCGTCGAGGCTGAGGGTACGTGAGGTGTGGTCTTCCAGGGTGCAGTGCGCGACGCTGGCAGCACTGAAGTAGCGTGCGAGCGCCAGTGGCTGGCCAAGGTCGGCGGTCAGCAGGGGTGGCAGGTGCTCGCTGTCTTCTGCGGCCTCCACAGCGCGCAGGCTGGCGGCAATGGCGGTGTCATCGGCGGCGGGGTGGCCCAGGCCTTCCAGGATACTGCGCAGCACCTCATCACTGACGCGCTGGGGCCGGGCGTTGGCGTCGATCCAGTCGCGGCTCAGCCCGACGCGGTTTGCCAGGCGGTGCAGGGCGGTTTCGCTCATGGACGCTCCAGATCAGGGGGAAGCAGGCTGACCACACAGCTGTAGGCCGCCAGTTGGCTATCGGGGTGTCGGGTGTCGCTGCTGTCGAACAGCCGAGTGGACGCGGCGGGTAATTCGATGGACTGCGGTGTGTCGCCCAGGTTCAGGTCGATACGCAGGGTGTTGCCATCGCCCAGGTGCCAGCGTGCGGTCAGCGCCTTTTCGCCGTGCACCTCGGTGCCCAGTGAACGGCTACCGGGCAGGTGCGGGATGACATGACGGCGGCGCAGGTCGAGCAGTTGCTGGTACAGGCCGTGCCAGCCGGCGATCACTTCGTTGTTTTGCGGGCGTGACGCTTCGAAGGTCTGTTCGGCGTTGGGGTCGGGAATACGCGCGCGTTGCTCGGGGTCGGCGAACGCGTTGAAGTGGGCGAATTCGCCGCGCCGGCCTTCGCGCACGGCGTCGGCCAGTTGGTCATGAAAGTCGGTGAAAAACAGGAACGGCCGGCAGCTGCCATCGTCATCACCCATGAACAGCAGCGGGATCATCGGGGCCAACAGCAGCAGGCCAGTGGCCGCCCGCAAGGCCGGCGGCGGGCACAGGCGGGTCAGGCGTTCGCCCAGGGCGCGGTTGCCGACCTGGTCGTGGTTCTGCAGGAACAACACAAAGGCGCTGGGCGCCAGGTGCCCGCTGGGTTCGCCGCGGGGCGTGCCATGGCGGTTGGCCTGGCCCTGGAACACGAAGCCTTCGGCCAGGCAGCGCGCCAGTTGCTCGATGGGGCGTTGCTGGTAATCGGCGTAGTAGCCTTCGGTTTCGCCGGTCAGCAGCACATGCAGGGCATTGTGGCCGTCGTCGTTCCACTGGGCGTCGAAGCCTTGCTCCAGCAGGCCGGCCTGGTTGTGCTCGTTTTCCAGCACCAGCCACACCTGGCGGCCGGGTTCCACGGCGGCGCGCACGCGTTGCGCCAGCTCGATCAGGAAGTCGGGCTGGTCGATGGCATGCACGGCATCCAGGCGCAGGCCGTCGCAGCGGTAGTCGCACAGCCACATCAGGGCGTTCTGGATGAAGTACTCGCGCACCTGCGGGCGGCGGAAGTCGATGGCGGCGCCCCAAGGCGTCTGCCGGTCTTCGCGGAAGAATGGGCTGGCGTACTGGTGCAGGTAATTGCCGTCGGGGCCAAAGTGGTTGTACACCACGTCCACCAGCACCATCAGCCCGTGGCCGTGGGCTTGATCGACCAAGGCGCATAACTGTTCGGGGCTGCCGTAGGTGTTTTGTGGTGCGTACGGCAGCACGCCGTCATAACCCCAATTGCGTTCACCGGGGAACTGCCCAAGTGGCATCAGTTCGACGGCACTGATGCCCAGTTCGGCCAGGCGTGGCAACTGCCGTGCGACGCCGTCGTAGCCATCGAGCAAGCCGACATGCAGCTCCTGGATCACCGCTTCGTGCCAGCGCCGACCTTGCCACGTGTGTTGCCAAGGGTAACCGGCCACATCCACCACTTGGCTCGGCCCCTGTACCCCTTCAGGCTGGTAGCGCGAGGCCGGGTCGGCAACCCGCAGTTCGCCGTCGATGCGGTAGTGGTAACGGTCACCGGCCTGGCACGGGGCCACGCCGGTGTACCAGCCATCTTTATCCGGCAGCAGCGCGATGGCCGGCTGCTGCTCCAGTTCCACGCTCACGCTGCGCGCATCGGGTGCCCAGAGGGCGAAGCGCGCCGACGTGGCGTCCAGCAAGCGTGCGCCATGCCTGTGCATCTTCTGGCCCTCGCTCAGTAATGGCTCAGCTGTGCCTGCTTGACCAGGTCCTCATAGAGACGGGCATAGGGTTCCACCGCTTGGCACCAGTTGAACGGCTGAGTCATCGACAGGCAGCGCATGGCGTTCAGCAGGTCCTTCTTGCCGTACACATAGAAGGCGCGGCTGAGTGCCTGGCGGTAGCTCTCGACGGTGGACTCGTTGAACAGGAAGCCGGTAACACCGCACTCGATGGTGTCGGCCAGGCCGCCAGTATTGCGCGCCACCGGCAGCGAGCCGAAGCGCTGTGCGTACATCTGGCTGAGGCCGCACGGCTCATAGCGCGACGGCATCAGCAAGAAGTCGCTGCCGGCGAACATGCGCCGTGCGTCGGTTTCGTTGAAGCCGATGCGCACGCCGATGCGGCCCGGGTGGCGCAGCGCCAGTTCACGCATGGCCTGTTCTTCTTCCGGCTCGCCACGGCCGATGATCGCAATCTGCCCGCCTTGCTCGACGATGTAGTCGGCCACGCCCAGGGTCAGGTCCAGCCCCTTCTGATAGACCAGCCGCGAAACGACGGCGAACAGCGGGCCTTCCGAGGCTTCCAGGCCGAATAGATCACGCACTTCCTGGGTGTTGCGTGCCTTGCCTTCCCAGTCGTTGATGCTGAAGTTGTGTTGCAGGTGCTTGTCGGTGGCTGAATCCCAGCTTTCGTCGATGCCGTTGGGGATGCCACCGAGCAGCCCTTGCTGGGCCTTGCTGGCCAGAAAACCGTCCAGGCCGCAGCCAAATTCCGGGGTGGTGATTTCCCGGGCATAAGTGGCGCTGACCGTGGTGATGTGGCTGGAGTAGGCCAGGCCCGCCTTGAGGAACGACAGCTTGCCGTAGAACTCCATGCCTTCCTGCTGCATGGCGTGGTCGGGAATCGCCAACTCCGGGCTGCAACCCCGGCTGTACACACCTTGGTAGGCCAGGTTGTGAATGGTGAACAGGGTAGGCGTGCTTAGCCCGCGCCAGTGCATGTAGGCCGGGGCCAGGCCGGCGGGCCAGTCATGGGCGTGCACCACTTCGGGTGTCCAGTGGATCTTGCCTTCGCCAGCAGCAATTTCGGCGGCGGCCAGGCCCAGGCGGGCGAAGCGGATGTGGTTGTCGGGCCAGTCGCGGCCATTGTTGGCACCATAGGGCGTGCCGTCGCGCTGGTACAGTTCGGGGCAGATCAGCACATAGATCACCAGGCCATCGGCCATGTCCATGCGCCCGATCTTGCACGGCGGCAGTGCCGCGTGGCCGCCCAGTTCACCGACGATGTGGATGGGGTTGTCGCTTTCCATCACCTGGCGGTAGCCGGGGATCAGCACCCGCACATCGTGCAGGTGCGCCAAGGCGCGGGGCAGGGCGGCAGATACGTCGCCCAGGCCACCGGTTTTCACCAGGTCGGCGATTTCCGACGTCACGAACAGGATCTTGCGCTTGTTGGGGTTGTGCTGGCGCTGGGCGCCGGGTGCCGTGCCTGTCTTGGCGAAGTCCGGGGTGAGCGGCTCGCGGTTGTCCGGGTTGAATGAATCTACGTGAGGCTCGACAGCGGCACTGATCATACTTCTCTCCGTCCCTATGCTTTGGCCGGGTGCTGGCACCCGTGGCGATATATCGTGTTGGTTCTCTCTAATTCGAATCTGCGTAGTGCGTTCCATGCCCCTGAGTCGTGCGCGCAGGCACAGCACTGTCGGCATTCCGGCCGCAGGCGATTGGACTGGTTGGGGTGGGTGGGCCGTGGATGGGAATGCCCCATGCGTGTGGCCTACTTAATTCCTGACCCGCCGGCTTTCCTTAAAGTTCGACTTTTTTACGTCACTCTTCCCTTGAGCAAATGGCGGGCCGAAAACCGAGTGTAGGAGAGAAAGCGATAAAAAGGTGACCCACTGGTCACTATTGTCAGGTGCGAAATAGACGCAAACGTTGGCGTATGTGACCAGATGTGAAAAGGTTTGCCGAAGGCGTTTCGCGGGTGCGCCAAATTGTGGCTGGAGTGGGCGGTTGCACCATAGTGGGGCATTGGATGGGCGTTTGCTTCTTCGCGGGTGAACCCGCTCCCACAGGTTATGTGGGATATCAGAGGCAACATGAATCCTGTGGGAGCGGCGGTGCGGCGATCCGATTTACCCGCGAAGGGGACTGACCTGGAAAAGTAGAGTCAGCAGGTGGGAGCCCTACAGCCCCCACTGAGAGGAAGGAAAGATCAGAGGCTGACGGCTTTGCCGTCGGTACGCGCTTGCGCCAGCAGCAGGTTCAGTTGGGCGACCTGCTGGCGCAGCTGGTCACGTTCGTCTTTCAGTTTACGCAGCTCATCACGGCGCACGGAGACATAGAGGGTCTGGGTTGGGGTTGCAGGCATCAAGGTACCCATGAGCACACCTCGCGGTTTTGGCTGGTGACAAGTCAAAGCGTAGACGCTTCACGCGGGGCGCATTCTGAATTCTTTCGCAGGGCTTGGGAACTTTTTTGTTTATCGTGGTCTCGCCGTTCGTCGCTGAACCCTCATGCGGTACGCTGGACTAATCTGAAAAGCTGGACTGTGTCGTCAACCATTTCGAAAGGGGAGCATCGGCTCATGCAACTGGGAATCGTCGGGCTGGGCCGCATGGGCGGCAATATCGCAAGGCGCCTGATGCGCGCCGGCCACCGCACCGTGGTACACGACCGCAACCGTGAGGCCATCACCGGGCTGGAGGGCGAGGGTGCTCAAGGCGCGCACGACCTCGGTGCGCTGGTACAAAAACTGAAAGCGCCGCGCGCAGTGTGGGTCATGCTGCCGGCCGGTGAGCCGACCGAGCAGACCATCGCCCAGCTGGCCGAACTGCTGGAGCCGGGCGATGCGATCATCGACGGCGGCAACACCTTCTACAAGGATGACATGCGCCGCGCCGCTGAACTGGCCAAGCGCGGCCTGCATTACCTGGACGTGGGCACCTCCGGCGGTGTGTGGGGCCTGGACCGTGGCTACTGCATGATGATCGGTGGCGAAAAGGACGTGTTCGAGCGCCTGGAGCCGCTGTTCAAGGCGCTGGCGCCGGGCGTGGGCGACATCCCGCGTACTCATGGCCGTAGCGGCGAGCACCAGCGTGCCGAACATGGCTACATTCACGCCGGCCCACCCGGTGCCGGGCACTACGTGAAGATGGTGCACAACGGCATCGAATACGGCCTGATGCAGGCCTATGCCGAAGGCTTCGACCTGCTGCGCAGCAAGGGCGGCAACGAGCTGCCCGAAGACCAGCGCTTCGACCTGAACGTGGCCGAGATCGCCGAAGTGTGGCGGCGCGGCAGTGTGGTCACTTCGTGGTTGCTCGACCTCACCGCCGATGCCTTGGTGGCCGACCCGCAGCTTTCGCAGTTCAGCGGTTCGGTGTCCGACAGTGGCGAGGGCCGCTGGACCATCGACGCCGCCGTGGAACAGGCGGTGCCGGTGCCGGTGTTGTCTAGTGCGCTGTTCGCCCGTTTCCGCTCGCGTCAGCAGCAGGGCACTTACGGTGACAAGATCCTCTCGGCCATGCGCCTGGGCTTTGGTGGCCATGTCGAGAAGAAAGCCGAATGACCAAACAGACCATTCCTGCTGCACCGCCTTGCACCCTGTTCCTGTTCGGCGCCAATGGTGACCTGGTCAAGCGCCTGCTGATGCCGGCGCTATATAACCTTAGCCGCGACGGTTTGCTGGACCGCAACCTGCGCATTGTCGGCGTCGACCACAACCCGGCCAGCGCCGAGGATTTTGCCGGGCGCCTGCATGCGTTCATGGTCGAACGGGACAAGGGCACGGCCAAATGCCTGGACGAAAAGCTGTGGGCACGCCTGGCCAAACGCCTGGATTACCAGACCGGCGATTTCCTCGATCCGGCGACCTATCAGGCTATCGCCAAGCGCATCGAAAAGACCAGCCATGGCAATGCGATCTTCTACCTGGCAACCTCGCCGCGGTTCTTCCCCGAAGTGGCCCAGCGCCTGGGGCAGGCCGGCTTGCTCGACGAGTCCGCCGGGGGCTTTCGCCGGGTGGTGGTCGAGAAGCCGTTCGGCACCGACCTGGCCAGCGCCGAGGCGCTCAACGCCTGCCTGCTGAAGGTGATGGGCGAGCGGCAGATCTACCGTATCGACCATTACCTGGGCAAAGAAACGGTGCAGAACATTCTGGTCAGTCGTTTTTCCAACGGCCTGTTCGAATCGTTCTGGAACAACCACTACATCGACCATGTGCAGATCACCGCTGCGGAAACGGTTGGCGTCGAAACCCGTGGCGCGTTCTACGACAGCACCGGCGCCCTGCGCGACATGGTGCCCAACCACCTGTTCCAGTTGCTGGCGATGGTGGCGATGGAGCCCCCCGCAGCGTTCGGCGCTGACGCCGTGCGCAGTGAAAAGGCCAAGGTGGTCGGCGCCATCCGCCCGTGGTCGGCGAAAATGGCCCTGAAAAACTCCGTGCGCGGCCAGTACGTCGCCGGCAAGCAGGGGCGCAAGCCGTTGCCCGGCTACCGCCAGGAGGCCAATGTCGCTGCCGACAGCCAGACCGAAACCTTCGTGGCACTGAAGGTCATGATCGACAACTGGCGCTGGGCCGGCGTGCCGTTCTACCTGCGTACCGGCAAGCGCATGAGCGTGCGCGATACCGAAATCGCCATCTGCTTCAAGCCCGCGCCCTATGCGCAGTTTCGCGAGTCGGAGCTGGAGCGGCCCAAGCCCAACTACCTGAAAATCCAGATTCAGCCCAACGAAGGCATGTGGTTCGACCTGCAGGCCAAGCGGCCGGGGCCGGAGCTGGTGATGGAGAACGTCGAGCTGGGCTTTGCCTACAAAGACTTCTTCAAGATGACCCCGGCGACCGGCTACGAGACCTTGATCTACGACTGCCTGACCGGTGATCAGACCCTGTTTCAGCGCGCCGACAACATCGAGAACGGTTGGCGCGCGGTGCAGCCGTTTCTCGATGCCTGGGCGCAGGATGGCGAAGTGCATGAGTACCTGGCGGGTGACGATGGGCCCGAGGCAGGCAACGAACTGCTGGCGCGGGACAAGCGGGAGTGGCACCGGTTGGGGTGAGGTTTTTGTAAGCCTGTGCCGGCCCCTTCGCGGCTAAAGCCGCTCCCACAGGGATATCACTTCCCTCAGGTACGATGCGGTCCCTGTGGGAGCGGCTTTAGCCGCGAAGAGGCCGGCACAGGCAATCACATCAAGGAGGTTGAATGCCCACCCACATCGAAGACTACGCCCTGCTGGGCAACTGCCGCAGCGCCGCCCTGGTCAGCCGCGATGGCTCACTCGATTGGCTATGCCTGCCCCGTTTTGACGCCCCGGCCGTATTCGCCGCACTGCTGGGCAACGAAGAAAACGGCCGCTGGCGCCTGGCCCCCTGCGACCCGGTCGAGCACAGCAGTCGCCAATACCTGGACGACTCCCTGGTGCTGGAAACCACCTGGGTCACTGCCACTGGCCGTACCCGTGTGCTCGACTTCATGCCACTGGGCGAAGTCAATTCGGTGGTGCGAATCGTCGAGGGCATCTCTGGTGAAACCAACTTCGAAATGGACTTGGTCATGCGCTTCGACTACGGGCGCAGCGTGCCCTGGGTGGAACGGCTCGACCCACTCACCCTCAGCGCCGTCGCTGGCCCTGACCGACTGATCCTGTGCAGCACCGTGCGGCCCCATGCCCGCGACCACCATACCGTCGCCCGTTTTCGCGTTGGCACAGGTGAGCGGCACATCTTCAGCCTGCGCCATCAGCCCTCGCACCTGCCCGTGCAACCCGACTGCGACAGTGACCTGGCCCTGAACCACACCATCGACCAATGGCAGGCCTTTGCCGCCCGCTGCCCGCACGTAGGTCCCTACACGGCTTTGGTGCGCCGCTCGTTGCTCACCCTCAAGGCGATGACCTACGCCCCCACGGGTGGCATCGTCGCCGCCGTCACCACCTCGCTGCCCGAGCGCGTGGGGGGGGAACGTAACTGGGACTACCGCTTCTGCTGGCTGCGCGACGCCACCATGACCCTGCTGGCGTTCATGAACCTTGGCTATTTCGACGAAGCCCAGGCCTGGCGTGAATGGCTGCTGCGTTCGGTGGCCGGCAACCCCGAACAGATGCAGATCATGTATGGCCTGGCTGGTGAACGGGATTTGCAGGAATACACCTTGCCGTGGCTGGCCGGTTACGAGCATTCGCAACCCGTGCGGGTGGGCAACGCCGCTTCGCAGCAGATGCAGCTGGACATCTACGGCGAACTGGCCGATGCCATGACCCAGGCGATCAAGGGCGGTTTGCCGCGCCACCCGCGCAGCGCCGCCATCTCGCGGCTAATCCTGCCTTACGTCGAGCGTATCTGGCGCGAGCCGGACGAAGGCATCTGGGAAGTACGCGGTGGCCGGCAGCAATTCGTGCACTCCAAGGTGATGGCGTGGGTCGCCTTCGACCGTGCTGCGGGGCTAGCCGACACCACGGAGGAAGGCCGTGAGCGTGGGCGGCATTACCGACAGGTAGCCGATGAGATTCACCGTGAAGTCTGCGAGCGCGGCCTTGATGCCAGCGGACGTTATTTCGTCCAGGCCTACGGTTCTACAGAAATGGACGCCAGCCTGTTGCAGGTCGCCCTGACCGGATTTCTGCCGGCAGATGATCCACGCTTTTTACGCACGCTTGAACAGATCGAACAGCGCTTGCTGAAGAACGGCCTGCTGTTGCGTTACGACAGCGACAGTTGCAGTGATGGCCTGACGCCCGGGGAGGGTACTTTCCTGGTGTGCTCGTTCTGGCTGGCTGACGTGTATGTATTACTCGGGCGCCAGGCAGAGGCGCAGGCGCTGTATGAACGCCTGACCGGCCTGTGCAACGACCTTGGCCTGCTGGCCGAGCAATATGACCTGGCCGGCCAGCGCATGCTTGGCAACTACCCTCAGGCGTTTAGCCATATCGGCATCATCAACACTGCACTCAACCTGCACCGGGCACAGTGCCCGGTGCGTGATCGGGCGAGTTGCAGATAGGTGCGACGTGCACCAAGGGATTGCACCACGTTGGAGCAAGCGGAGTAGACTAGGCCAAACCCCTTAGGCACGGAGCACCCATGGGCATTCGCGGTACTGATCGGCAGATCGACAACATCGAGTTCAATGTCAGCGACATCGCACGGAGCAAGGCCTTCTATGGCAGCGTGTTCGGCTGGGCGTTCACCGACTACGGGCCTACCTACACCGAGTTCAGCGATGGCCGGTTGACTGGCGGTTTTACCACAGGCGAGCCGGTGACTCCGGGTGGGCCGCTGATCATTCTGTATGCCGACGACCTGGAGGCCACGCAGCAGCGGGTCGAGGCGGCGGGGGCGAAAATCAGCCGGGCAACTTTTGCCTTCCCCGGCGGGCGACGCTTCCACTTCATCGACCCGGACGGTTATGAACTGGCGGTGTGGACGGCCCAGGGCTGATGGCCAACCACAAGATCGAAATCCGCCGGCGCAATATCGAGAAGATTCTGCAGGCGGCGGAAAAGGTGTTCGCTGAAAAAGGCTATGGCGCCACCTCCATGGGCGACATTGCCGAACAGGCCGAGTTGCCGCGCTCCAACCTGCACTATTACTTCAGCACCAAGGACGACCTGTTCCGCGCGGTACTGCAAGACTTGCTGGACGTGTGGAAGCAGGACGCACTGTGCTTCGAGAACTTCGACGACCCACGCGTGGTGTTGACCAGTTACATCCGCGCCAAGATGGGCCATTCGCGTTCGCGGCCGCTGGGTTCGAAGATCTGGGCCGAAGAAATGCTGCACGGGGCGCCGGTGCTGGGGGTGAACCTGGATGAAAGCCTGGTGCCCTGGGCCAAGTTGAAAGAGACCAAGATCCGCCGTTGGGTAGAGGAGGGGCGCATTCTGCCGGTGGAGCCGTCGGCGTTGCTGTACATGATCTGGGCTTCGACCCAGCACTATGCTGACTTTGGCTACCAGGTTGAACTGCTCAATGGCGGGGAGATGCTCTCGGACATGGCGTTCGAGAGCGCGGTGCAGACGGTGACCAGCGTGATCTTGCGGGGGATTGGGCTGGAGCCCTGAACCTGAGAAAAGGGGCCGCATAGCGGCCCCAATTGCTCAGCTGGCTTCGCGATAGGGGTTACGCGGATCCTGCGTCCAGTTCAGGTACGGCTTGCCGGTATCCTGCGCCTCCATCTCGATGCAGCTTTCCACCGGGCAGGTGATCTGGCACAGGTTGCAGCCCACGCATTCCTCCTCGATCACGCTGTAGGCATGCGTGCCGTCAGCCTTCAGCGTGCTGGCAATGGCCTGGTGTGAGGTGTCCTCGCAGGCTATGTGGCAGCGCCCACAACCAATGCAGGCCTCCTGGTCGATATGGGCCACCGATTTATAGTTGATGTCCAGGTACTTCCAGTCGGTGGTATGCCCCACCGCCTGTCCGCGAAATGCTTCGATGGTGGCATGCCCATGCTGGTCCATCCAGCGCGCCAGGCCATCTTTCATGTCCTCGACAATGCGGAACCCGTGCAGCATCGCCGCCGTGCACACCTGCACGGCGCCGCTGCCCAGGGCCATGAACTCCGCTGCATCACGCCAGTTGCCAATGCCGCCAATGCCGCAGATTGGCAAACCGCGTGTTTCCGGGTCGCGGGCGATTTCCGCCACCATGTTCAGCGCAATCGGCTTGACCGCCGAGCCGCAGTAACCGCCGTGGGTGCTCTGGTCCCCCACGATGGGGTGGGCGACCATGCGGTCGAGGTCGACACTGGTGATGGAGTTGATGGTGTTGATCAACGACACCGCATCGGCCCCGCCCCGGTGCGCGGCACGGGCCGATTGGCGTATGTCGGTGATGTTCGGCGTAAGCTTCACGATCACCGGCAGCGAGCAGTGCGTCTTGCACCAGCGGGTGACCATTTCCACGTACTCCGGCACCTGGCCGACCGCCGCGCCCATACCCCGTTCAGGCATGCCGTGCGGGCAGCCGAAGTTAAGCTCGATGCCGTCGGCCCCGGTGGCTTCCACCAGTGGCAGGATGAACTTCCACGATTCTTCCACGCACGGCACCATCAGTGACACGATCAATGCGCGATCGGGCCAGTCCTTCTTCACCTGGGTGATTTCGCGCAGGTTGATGTCCAGCGAACGGTCGGTGATCAACTCGATGTTGTTGATGCCCTGCACCTGGCGGTTGGCGCCGTAGTGTGCTGAGTAACGCGACGACACGTTGACCGCCGCCGGGTCCTCGCCCAGGGTTTTCCATACCACGCCGCCCCAGCCGGCCTCGAAGGCGCGGACCACGTTGTAGGCTTTGTCGGTGGGCGGCGCGGAAGCCAGCCAGAACGGGTTCGGTGCCTTGATGCCGGCAAACACAATAGACAAGTCGGCCATTTACGCTGCCTCCACGTTGAGCATGAGTCGGGCATGGATGGCTTCGGCGGCCAGCTTGCCGTGCTGTACGGCCTGGACGGTAAGGTCCTGGCCCAGGGCGGTGCAGTCACCGCCGGCATACACGCCCGGCAGGCTGGTTTGCAGGGTTTCGTCGACACGGATGCGCTCACCCTCGCGGGCCAGTTGTGCAGCCACCGGGTCGCCGAGGCTGGCATCGTCGAAGCGTTGGCCGATGGCCTTGAAGATGGCATCGGCGGCCAGCTCAAAGGTTTCGCCGGTGTCGCGCAGGCGGCCGTCGGCCAGCTCGGTGCGGGTGAAGCGCATGCCGCGCACCTTGCCAGCCTCATCCAGCAGTACGGCATCGGGGCGGGCCCAGGTGTGCAGGCGCACCTGGTTGGCCTTGGCAATGTCTTGCTCGTGGCCGGTGGCGCCCATGTCGGTGTGGCCACGGCGGTACACCAGGTTGACATCGCGGGCGCCCAGGCGGCTCATCTGCACGGCCATGTCTATGGCGGTGTTGCCGGCACCGATCACCAGGCAGCGGTCGGCCAAGGGCAGTTGGCTCAGGTCATCGGCCTGGCGCAGTTCGCGGATGTATGCGGTGGCGGCGAGCAGGCCGGGGGCTTCTTCATCCGGCAGGCCCAACTGGCGCACGGCATTCAGGCCGAGGCCAAGGAATACCGCGTCGTACTGGTCGCGCAGTTCGCCCAGGCTGAGGTTGCCGCCCAGGCGCTGGCCATGGCGAATTTCGATACCACCGATGCCCAGCAGGAATTCCACTTCACGTTGCGCATAGTCGTCGACCAGTTTGTAGCGGGCGATGCCGTACTCGTTGAGGCCGCCAGCCTTGTCGCAGGCCTCGAACACCACCACGTCATGCCCGTGCATGGCCAGGCGATGGGCACAGGACAGCCCGGCAGGCCCGGCACCGACCACGGCGATGCGCTTGCCGGTAGCCGGGGAACGCTTGAACGGGTGTTCGGTGAAGTGGGCGTTGTCCAGGGCGTAGCGCTGAAGCTGGCCGATCAGTACCGGCGCACACTCCTGCGCGTTGTTGCGCACGCAGGCTTGCTGGCAGAGGATTTCGGTGGGGCATACACGGGCGCAGCTGCCGCCGAGGATGTTGGCGGAGAGGATGCGCTCGGCGGCGCCTTGCAGGTTTTCGTCACTGATGCGGTGGATGAACGAGGGGATGTCGATGTCACTGGGGCACGCGTTGACGCAGGGCGCGTCGTAGCAGTACAGGCAGCGCGCGCTTTCGACGGCGGCCTGGCGAGCGGTGAGGGGTGGGGCCAGGTCGCCGAAGCGCTCGGCCAACTGGTCGGCGCCGGCCCGGGGGCGCGGCAAGTGGTTCAGGGCGTCGATCACGGTTGTAGCCTCTCTATTTTTATAAGTGGCTTGGAATGGGGGCGCGGTGCGCCCCAATCGCCGGCAAGCCAGCTCCCACAGGTACAGTGATGTCCTTGAGGCTGGTGCTATCCCTGTGAGAGCTGGTTTTTCAGGAAAGTCATGCCTGTGAGAGCAGCACTATTCCTGTGGGAGCTGGCTTGCCGGCGATGGGCTGCATAGCAGCCCCAATAGCCTCAGCGCTGTACCGGAGTCGGGCGCTGATGCTCGGCCCTGCGCTCCAGCACCTCATACACCGACGGATAAGCCGGCCGTTCCACATACCGCCCCGCGCCCGCTTCGGCACGCAGGTCGCCATCGGCCCACAGCACCTTGCCCTGGCTGATGGTGTGGCTGGGGATGCCACGCACGGTGCGGCCTTCGAAGATGTTGAAGTCCACCCGCTGGTGGTGGGTCTGGGCGGAGATGGTGCGGGTGCCCTGCGGGTCCCACAGCACCAGGTCGGCATCGGCGCCAACACGGATGGCACCCTTGCGCGGGAACAGGTTGAAGATCTTCGCCGTGTTGGTGGAGGTGAGCGCAACGAACTCATGCATCGACAGGCGCCCGCTGTTCACCCCGGCATCCCACAGCACTGCCATGCGGTCCTCGATGCCGGCGGTGCCGTTAGGAATACGGCTGAAGTCGTCGCGGCCCATGGCTTTCTGCTCGGCGCAGAAGCAGCAGTGGTCGGTGGCGGTGGTGTGCAGGTTGCCCGACTGCAAGCCGCGCCACAGGGCTTCCTGGTGTTCACGCGGGCGGAACGGCGGGCTCATCACGTAGCCGGCTGCAGTGGCCCAGTCCGGGTCACGGTAGACGCTGTCGTCCAGCAGCAGGTGGCCGGGCAGCACCTCGCCATACACCGGCTGCCCCTTGCCCCGGGCGTAGGCAATTTCATCCAGTGCCTCGCGGCTGGACACGTGCACCAGGTACAGCGGCGTGCCGAGGGTTTCGGCAATGCGGATGGCGCGGCTGGCCGCCTCGCCCTCGACTTGGGACGGGCGCGACAGCGGGTGGGCTTCCGGCCCGGTCAGGCCTTGGGCCAGCAGTTTTTTCTGCAGGTGGTACACCAGTTCGCCGTTTTCGGCATGCACGGTAGGCACTGCACCCAGTTGCAGGCAGCGCTCGAAGCTGGCCACCAGGGTGTCGTCGGCGGCCATGATGGCGTTCTTGTAGGCCATGAAGTGCTTGAAACTGTTTACCCCGTGCTTGGCCACCAGCTCGCCCATCTCTTCGGCCACCTGCTCGCTCCACCAGGTGATGGCGACGTGGAAGCCATAGTCGCTGGCGCTTTTATGTGCCCACCCGCGCCAGGTGTGGAAGGCCTCCAGCAACGATTGCTGCGGGTTGGGGATGACGAAGTCGATGATCGAGGTGGTGCCGCCGGCCAGGCCCGCAGCGGTGCCGCTGAAGAAGTCCTCGCTGGCCACGGTGCCCATGAACGGCAACTGCATGTGGGTATGCGGGTCGATGCCACCGGGCATCAGGTACTGGCCACTGCCGTCAAGGATCTCGCAGTCGGTCGGGGGTTCGAGGTTTTGCCCGATGGCGCGGATCAGGCCATCGGCACACAGGACATCGGCGGGGTAACTCTCTTCGTGGGTAACCACGGTGGCGCCACGGATCAACAGGGACATGCCGTTTTCCTCGCAGGCTGACCGGTCTGGGCCGGTTCTTGGAATTGTCACGGGTGCAGGGCGGGCAGGGCGGTTAATCCTGTCAGGCCTGACAAGATTCGAGGCTAGATGCTGATTGGTGATTCATCAAGAAAATTTTCCTATTATTTTTGTGGTTTTTAACTAGCTGATATTTAACGATTAATAATTCAGTTAGCGCTGGTTGTGGGGGTTTCGAAGGTTTTTGACTTACTTGACAAGATGAAATTCTGGTCAAGATTTTTAAGCACGATTACGCGTGCGTACTCCGGCCATCGAATTAGCCCGATGAGCAAACAATTAAAAGAAATCTGGAGAAGGGCCCATGCAACAGAGCAGATCGGAAGTGGTCGAGCAGGATGGCCTGTTCGAGCTGTCCGAGGGCAGTGATGTCCTCGACAGCCCACGCTACAACCACGACATCGCGCCCACCAAAGTGCACCAGCGCACCTGGAACAAATGGCACATCACAGCCCTGTGGGTAGGCATGTCCATCTGCGTACCCACCTACACCTTGGGCGGCGTGCTCACCGCTTACTTCGGCCTCAGCGTGGGCGAGGCGTTGCTGGCTATCCTGCTGGCCAACGTGATCGTGCTGATTCCGCTTACCCTCAACGCGTTTCCCGGCACCAAGTACGGCATCCCGTTCCCGGTGTTGCTGCGTTCGTCGTTCGGCATTCTCGGCTCCAATGTGCCGTGCCTGATCCGCGCGGTGGTCGCGTGCGGCTGGTTTGGTATCCAGACGATGTTTGGCGGGCTGGCCATTCATCTGTTCCTCGGGTCGGTGTTCGATGACTGGAAAGCACTGGGCGGCACCGGCGAGGTGATCGGCTTCATGATCTTCTGGTGCCTGAACCTGTGGGTGGTGCTGCGCGGCGCCGAATCGATCAAGTGGCTGGAAACACTGTCGGCACCGCTGCTGGTGGCGGTGGGCGTTGGGCTGCTGTTCTGGGCGTTGCCGCACATGTCGATGACCGAACTGCTGGCCCAGCCACCCAAGCGTCCGGAAGGGGCGAGCGTGGTCAGTTACTTCTGCGCCGGGCTTACCGCCATGGTCGGTTTCTGGGCCACGTTGTCGCTGAACATTCCCGACTTCAGCCGTTACGCCCGCAGCCAGAAAGACCAGATTCTGGGGCAGATCTTCGGCCTGCCGCTGACCATGTTCCTGTTCGCTTCGCTGGGTGTGGTGCTGACCGCTGCCTCGGCGTCGCTGGTGGGCGAAACGGTGTCAGACCCGGTCAGCCTGATCGGCAAGATCCACAGCCCGTTCTGGGTGGCCCTGGCCATGGCGCTGATCGTGATCGCCACGCTGTCGACCAACACCGCCGCCAACATCGTGTCACCGACCAACGACTTCCAGAACATTGCCCCTCGCCTGATCGGGCGCAGCCGTGCGGTATGGCTGACCGGCTTTATCGGTTTGGCGTTGATGGGGCATGAGCTGCTGAAAAAATTGGGATGGATCGTCTCCGACCTGAGCCTGGAGAGCGTGTATTCCAACTGGTTGCTTGGCTATTCCAGCCTGCTCGGGCCGATTGCCGGGATCATGGTGGTGGACTACTTCCTGATCCGTCGGCAGCAGCTGGACCTGGCCGGGCTGTACCGGGATGACGTGTATCCGGCGTGGAACTGGGCCGGGTTTGCCGCCTTTGCATTGCCGGTGGCGCTGACCGTGATGGCCATTGGCAACAGCAGTTTCAGCTGGTTTTACGACTACGGCTGGTTCACCGGCTCACTGCTGGGTGGGGCGTTGTATTACCTCTTCGCCGGCGTGGTCGCTCGCAGCCCGGCGCGGGTGGCCAAGCCCCTGCCGTAAGGACCGCGAAGAGGCCAGAGCAGAAAACAATAAAGCCTGAAGGAGAAACCTGTGAATCCAGTTCAAGACATCCTGAAGACCACCGCTCACCATGTCGACAGCAACCGTCTGTGGCAATCGCTGATGGACCTGGCCCGCCTCGGTGCCACCGTGAAAGGGGGCGTTTGCCGCCTGGCGCTGACCGACCTCGACCGCCAGGCCCGCGACCTGTTCGTGCAATGGTGCGAGGCCGCCGGTTGCACGGTCAGCATCGACGCCGTCGGCAACATCTTTGCCCGCCGCCCCGGGCGTAACCCCAAGCTGCCCCCGGTGATGACCGGCAGCCACATCGACACCCAGCCTACGGGCGGCAAGTTCGATGGCTGCTTCGGGGTGATGGCCGGGCTGGAGGTGATCCGCACCCTCAACGACCTGGGGTTGGAAACCGAAGCACCGCTGGAAGTCGTGGTGTGGACCAACGAAGAAGGCTCACGTTTTGCGCCGTGCATGATGGGCTCGGGGGTGTTTGCCGGCAAGTTCACACTGGAAGAAACCCTGGCCAAGCGCGATGCCCAAGGCGTGAGCGTTGGGGAGGCCTTGAATGCCATCGGTTATGCGGGCCCTCGTGCAGTGCTGGGCCACCCGGTGGGGGCGTATTTCGAAGCGCATATCGAGCAGGGGCCCATCCTCGAAGATCAGGCCAAGACCATTGGCGTGGTGCTGGGTGCGCTGGGCCAGAAGTGGTTCGACCTGACACTGCGTGGTGTCGAGGCCCATGCCGGCCCGACGCCCATGCACCTGCGCAAGGATGCATTGGTCGGTGCCGCTGCGGTAGTGGAAGCGGTCAACCGCACCGCCCTCGGCCATCAGCCCCACGCCTGCGGCACCGTGGGATGCCTGCAGGCGTACCCCGGGTCGCGTAACGTGATCCCGGGTGAAGTGCGCATGACCCTGGACTTCCGCCACCTGGAGGGCGAGCAGCTGAATGCGATGATTGCCGAGGTGCGCGGGGTGATCGAGGCCACCTGTGCCAAGCATGGCCTGAGCCATGAACTGGTACCCACGGCGGACTTCCCGGCGCTGTACTTCGACAAGGGCTGTGTCGATGCGGTACGCGAGTCGGCCAAGGCATTGGGCCTGCCGCACATGGACATCGTCAGCGGCGCGGGGCATGACGCGATCTTCCTGGCCGAACTGGGGCCGGCGGGGATGATATTCGTGCCATGCGAGAACGGCATCAGCCACAACGAGATCGAGAACGCCACGCCGGGTGACCTGGCGGCAGGGTGTGCGGTGTTGCTGCGGGCGATGCTGGCGGCATCCGAGGCCATTGCCAGCGGGCGGTTGGCAGCCTAGTCAGAGAAAGATGTCGACTGCACTGGCCCTATCGCCGGCAAGCCAGCTCCCACAGGTACTGCATATGCCCTGAGGCTGATGCAGTACCTGTGGGAGCTGGCTTGCCGGCGATCAGGCCGGAACAGGTAATGAAAGACTGGCCAGAAATGCCGATATCTGCTGCCCACCACGCAAATGCACCACCGGTACCTGCGGCCCGATGGCTTGGTGGTTCGCCTCGATCCCTGGCCGATAACCCCGGTCGAACGTCCACACAAACTTCAGGAAACCCAGAAACGCCCGATCCAGCCGCTCGGTACACCCTGCCGGCAAGTCTGGCCGTGGCTTGTTCAGCACACTGCGCAGGATCACCCGCTTCAGGCACGTCAGCCGTGGCGTATCCAGCCAGATGACCAGGTCGGCCCGTGGCAAGCGCAGGTCGAACGTGCGGCGGCTATAGTTGCCCTCGCACACCCACGCATCCCCGGCAACCGCATCACGTACCCGGTTGCGGAAAGTCTCGGCATCCGGTTCTACCCAATCCGCCTCCCAGAACAAGGTATCGAGGTGTACCACCGGCACGCCCAAACGGGCGCCTATCTGCCGGGCGAGGGTCGACTTACCACTGCCTGCGTTGCCCAGAATCACGATGCGTTGCATGGCCAAGTCCTTTTGGAAAAACCGGCAATGCTAATTCATTCGGCCCGCTCAAGACAGCCATCGCGACCAATGTGATAACGCTGCAGGTCCTGCGCCAGGGTCAGTTGCCCGTTGTAGTGGGCAAGGGCTTCGTCACGCACGTTATCGATATTCGGGCTGCGTCTGGGATCGCTCTGGTAGCGGGCGCTGAAATGCGTCAGCACCAGGTTGCGCACGCCTGCCGCTTCGGCAAAGCGCGCTACCGCTGCTGCGGTGCTGTGGCCGAAGGTGACCCCGGTGCGCTCGACCACTGCCTGGGTGAACGTGGCTTCGTGCACCAGCACATCCGCGCCTTTGGCGGCATCGGCCAGCAATTCGGGGTTGTCGTTGTCCCCGCACACGATCACCCGGCGCGGCGGGCGCGAAGGGCGCAAGTAGTCGTTACCGTCCAGCCACTGCCCGCCATGCTGCGTCTTCAGGCCTTTGGCCAGCTCACCCCACAATGGCCCGCGTGGAATGCCTTCGGCTTCCAGGCGCTGGATGTCCAGGCGCGGCTCGGGGTTGAGTTCGGTGAATACGAAAGCGACGCTCGGTACCCGGTGTGACAACTGCACGGTGGTCACTTGCAGGGTCTCGCTGCGCCATTCGGCCACGTCCTCCACGGCCAGCAGGCGCAGTTCGAAGGGCAGGAAGGTGTCGCTGGCCAACAGGCCCTGACGTACCCAGTCATGCAGTGCAGCGGGCAAAATCAGCGCCAGCGGCCGGGTGCGCCCGCTCATCCCGGCACTGGCCAGCAGGCCAGGCAGGCCAAAGCAATGGTCGCCGTGCACATGGGTGATGAAAATGGCACGCAAGTCACGGATCGACAGCGGCGTGTGCAGCAACTGATGCTGGGTACCTTCGCCACAGTCGACCAGGTACCAGTGGCTGCCACTGGCTTCGATCACGGCAGTGGCGCTGACGTTGCGCGCCTTGGTCGGCACCCCGGCAGAGGTGCCCAGGAACAGCAGGTCCATGCTCAGGGCTCCTGATTCAGTCCAGCAGCGACAGGTTGCGCAGCATCACCTGCAGCCCCTGTGGCACCAGTGGGCCGATGCGAGCGAAGTCGGCGCTGTTGCACCAGCGGGCGCGGAACGGGCTGTTGTCGGACTCGTGGCCGTCCAGCCAGTCTTGTTCGTACAGGCCGGCGTCATCGAAGCGCGCATCGTACACCTGCACAATCTCATGCCCTGGCTTGCCGGCATAGGTGAACAGGCTTTCGAGGGTGCCGAGCAGTCTTGCATCGCTGATCGGCTGGCCCAGTTCTTCGTGGATTTCCCGGGCAATGGCATCCTGGGCCAACTCACCGAACTCGACGCCACCCCCCAAGGGGCGGCACAGCGTCTGGCCGGTGGCCGGGTCGTCAAACACGTTGACCAGGATCTTGCCCTGGTGATGGAACACGCACAGGGCCAGAAAACGGATACGGGGTACTTGCAGCGGTTTAGTGCTCAACGGGCTCGTTCCTTCGAGTCGATAAAGGGCGCACACCTTAGCCGGATTACCGCATGCCGTCGATGGTGAGCTAGTCTGCCTGCCGCCAGATAAGCTTGCTGGTGTCATAGCCTTGCTCCTGCGCGATGCTCAGCAGTTGCTCGCGTTGCTGGTCGGTGACCGCCGGCGTGCGCGACAGCAGCCACAGGTACTCACGGTCGGGGTGGCCGACCAACGCCACGCGGTAGTCCTTGTCGTGGTACAGCACCCAGTATTCGCCCTTGGTCAGGCCGGGGGTCAGCCGGCTGAACCAGTTGTCGAAGCGTACCCACAGCTTGTCGGTGCTGCCCGGTTGCTGGGCTTCGGCGACACCTTTGGCTTCATTCCACTGGCCGTCTTTCTCCTTGCATCGGTTGGTCACGTCGATGCGACCGTCGGGGCGCAGGCCGTAGTGCGCCTCGGACTGCACGCAGTTGCGCTGGAAGAACATCGGCAACCGCGCCAGTTCGTACCAGGTGCCTTGATAGCGTTGCAGGTCGACCTGCTGGGTACGCGGCGGCGCCGGGTGATCGTTGCCGGCGCAACCGAGCAGGGCCAGGGTGATGCAGGACAGCAGCAACGGGGTGCGTAGTGCCATGGCGAACCTCCTTGGAACGGATGGGGGCTTACCTGTGTTTCGATGCGGGCGCGGGGCAAAAGTTGTACGGGATTTGCCTTATTCGAACGAGCCGGTCTGCACCTGGCCTGCGCGCACGTAGCGGGCGATGACCACGCCCTTGGGCGACACCTGCGAGTGCTGCAAGGTGAAGGCTGCTGCGGCCGCGTCATCGCCGAACAGGCGTTTTCCGTGGCCCAGCAGCAGCGGGTGGATCAGCAGTTGCAGTTCATCGACCAGATCTGCCGCCAGCAGTTGCTGCACCAGTTCGGCGCTGCCCTGGGTCAGCAGGTCGGCACCGTCTTGCTGTTTGAGAGTGTGTACCGCCGCAGCGATGTCCGCGCCCAGGGCGTGGCTGTTGTGCCAGCCGAGGGTGCCTGGGTTATGGGTGGCCACGTGCTTGGGCACACGGTTGAACAGGTTGGCGATGGAGAAATCTTCCGAGTCGTCTTTTATCTTTGGCCAGTAGCCCGCGAAGATGTCATAGGTACGCCGGCCCAGCAGCAGCTCGAAGGGCTGGCTGAACAGCGCCTGCATTGCCTGGCCGAAGACTTCCTCGGCGTAGGGGACGATCCAGCCGCCGTAGGTGAAGCCACCGCTGGTGTCTTCCTGCGGGCCGCCGGGGGCTTGCATGACGCCGTCGAGGCTGATGAAGGCGGCTACGATGAGTTTGCGCATGGAGACTCTCCTGTTTTCAGCCAGGTTGGCTGTTGGCATGGATGGTCGAATGGCAGCAGGCAGAATCGACAGGGCTTTGTGTTTTTCTGTACTGGCCCTATCGCCGGCAAGCCAGCTCCCACAGGATCAGCACAGGTTTCAAATGCAGTGCAGTACCTGTGGGAGCTGGCTTGCCGGCGATAGGGCCGGTGCAGGCCTACATCACAACCAGTAGGTCACCGCCCACCACCCCAGTCCACCCATCACCACGGTATAGGGCAAGGCCATCCACACCATCCGCCCATACGACAGCCGGATCAACGGCGCAATTGCCGAGGTCAGCAGGAACAGGAACGCCGCCTGCCCGTTCGGTGTCGCCACGCTGGGCAGGTTGGTACCGGTATTGATCGCCACCGCCAGCGTCTCGAAATGCTCACGGCTCATGCCGCCATTGAGAAACGCCTGCTTCACTTCGGTGATGTAGATGGTGGCAACGAACACGTTGTCGCTGATTGCCGACAGCAGGCCGTTGGCCAGGTACAGCATGCCCGGCTGTTGCTCGGCAGGCAGCGTCAGTACCCAGCTGATCAAGGGGCTGAACAGTTGCTGCTGGTGAATCACTGCCACCACGGCGAAGAACACCACCAACAAGGACGTGAACGGCATGGCGTCCTGGAAGGCACGGCCCAGGCGGTGCTCATCGGTGATGCCGGTAAAGGCCGTGATCAGCACAATCACCATCAGGCCGATCAGACCAACCTCGGCCACGTGCAGCCCCAGGCATACGATCAGGATCAGCGCAGCCAAACCTTGCACCCACAGCGCCAGGCGCTGGGCCTGGGTGCGCGCCGCGTCGTCTTCGGCCGCATAGGTGGCCAGTACCTGACGCACGGGTTCAGGCATCAGCGTGCCGTAGCCGAACAGGCGAAGCTTCTCCAGCAGCACGCAAGTGAGCAGGCCGGCACCCAGCACCGGCAGCGACACGGGCGCCACCTTGAAGAAGAAGTCGGCGAAGTGCCAGCCCATTTCATGGCCGATCAGCAGGTTCTGCGGCTCGCCCACCAGCGTGCAAACACCGCCCAGGGCAGTACCCACCGCGCCGTGCATCAGCAGGCTGCGCAGGAAGGCGCGGAACTGGTCGAGGTCTTCGCGGTGCAATTGTGCCACTTGCTGATCGCTATCGAGCGCGCTGTCTTCACGCGGGTTGGCCCCGGAGGCGACACGGTGGTAAACGGCGTAAAAACCCACCGCAGCGCTGATGATCACCGCCGTTACGGTCAGCGCATCGAGAAACGCCGAGAGGAATGCCGACAGCACGCAGAACAGCAACGACAGGACCGCCTTCGAGCGAACGCCCAGCAGGATGCGTGAGAACAGGAACAGCAGCAGCTCCTTCATGAAGTGGATACCGGCAACCATGAACATCAGCAGCAGAATAACCGGGAAGTTGTGCTGCAGTTCCTCGTACAGCGCCTGTGGCGTGGTCATCTGCAACAGCAGGGCTTCGATCAGCAGCAGGCCACCGGGCATCAGCGGGTAGCACTTCAGCGCCATACCCAGGGTAAAGATGAACTCAAGCACCAGCGCCCAGCCTGCGGCAACCGGGCCTACGGTTACCAGCAGCAACGGGTTGAGCACCAGGAACAGGCAGATGACCGCCTTGTACCAAAGCGGCGACTGGCCCAGAAAACTGTGGGCGAGGGCGCCGGTCGGGGAGCGTGACATGTATTTGTATCCTTATAATTCGGCGATGGCGCACGGTGCCGGATCGGCGCGTCTTAGGCAAGGCGTGCAGTCCCGTTTTTGGCACAAGTGCGGTCATCGGGCTGGGTTACCATCCGAGCCATGAACCCTTCACCCGCAGGAGTGCCGCCCGTGACCGAGTACAGCGCATTCAAGGTCGAACTGACCGACAACATCGCCCACGTTCAGATCAACCGCCCGGAAAAGGTCAACGCGATGAACGCCGCCTTCTGGGAGGAGATCATCGACATCTTCCAGTGGATCGACGACACCGATGCGGTGCGCGCGGTGGTGATCAGCGGCGCCGGCAAGCATTTCTCCGCCGGTATCGACCTGATGATGCTGGCGTCGCTGGCCGGGCAGATGGGCAAGGATGTGGGCCGCAATGCGCGCTTCCTGCGCAAGACCATCCAGCGCCTGCAGGCTTCGTTCACTGCCGTGGACAATTGCCGCAAGCCGGTGCTGGCTGCCGTGCAAGGCTACTGCATCGGTGGTGCCATCGACCTCATCTCGGCCTGCGACATGCGCTACTGCAGCAACGATGCCCAGTTCTCGATCAAGGAAATCGACATGGGCATGGCCGCCGATGTCGGCACACTGCAACGTTTGCCACGTATCATCGGTGACGGCATGATGCGTGAGCTGGCCTACACCGGGCGCAACGTTGCGGCGGACGAAGCCCTGCGCATCGGCTTGGTCAACCGGGTCTATGATGATCAGGCTGCGCTAGTCGACGGTGTCTTTGCCATCGCCCGCGAGATTGCCGCAAAATCGCCGATCGCCGTGGCCGGCACCAAGGAAATGCTCAGCTACATGCGCGACCATCGCATCGACGATGGCCTGGACTACATCGCCACCTGGAACGCCGCGATGCTGCAGTCCGAAGACTTGCGCGTGGCTGTGGCGGCGCACATGAGCAAACAGAAACCGACGTTCGCCGACTGATCGGGCCGGGGGACGCGCAGTAAAGGAACCCCCGACATGTCAGCACGCTGGACTACCGCAGTACTCGACCCGCAGATCACCGGGGGGCTGGCCGTGGCCCGCAGCCCGGAAGGGTTTTTGGTGGACGACAACGGCGCGCTGTTCCCCCGAGATTGGCTCAAGCGCCAGGACCTCGACGTGCTGTGCGAGCACGGCATCGGTCAGTTCGACGGCCAGCCCGTGTTCCTGCTGGAGCTGCGTAGCGCGACGGACGTGCCAGGTTGCAACTGGCGCGGCCTGCGCGCGTTCATGCTCGAAGGTGACTTCGACACCTACAAGGTGCTGGGTTATGCCGCGCAGATTGGTACCTGGGCCAGAGAGCACCGTTTCTGCGGCAGCTGCGGCCAGGCCATGACGCAAATTCGCTGGGAGCGCGCAATGTATTGCCAGCCGTGCGACCTGCGCAGCTACCCGCGTATTTCACCCAGCATGATCGTGCTGGTAACCCGTGGCGATGAAATCCTGCTGGCGCGCTCGCCACGCTTCGTCACCGGGGTGTACAGCACCTTGGCCGGTTTTGCAGAGCCGGGTGAGTCGGCCGAAGACTGCCTGGTACGCGAAGTGCGTGAAGAAGTGGCGGTGGAGGTACAGAACATTCAGTACGTCGGCAGCCAGTGCTGGCCGTTCCCGCATTCTATGATGCTCGGCTTCCATGCCAAATATGCCGGGGGCGAGATTGTGATGCAGCCGGACGAGATCGAGGATGCCAAGTGGTTCAGCGTCCACGACCTGCCGCCGCTGCCGGCCGGGCGCTCCATTGCCCGGTATCTGATCGATTTGTACGTTGCGCGTCGCTTAGGATTGGCCGAACCAGTGCTGCCACGCTAGGCGCACGGTCAACGCCAGCACCACGGTGATGAACACCGGGCGGATGAACTTGCTGCCGCCGCTGATTGCCGTGCGTGCGCCGAAGAAGGCACCCACCATTACCGACAGGCCCATGCACAGGCCGACGATGTAGTCCACCTGCCCGGAAATGATGAACACCGTCAGCGCCGCGATGTTGCTGACGAAGTTCATGCTGCGCGCCACGCCGCTGGCGCGGACCAGGTCGATGGGGTAGAGCAGCAGGGTACTGACGGTCCAGAAGGCCCCGGTACCCGGCCCGGCCACACCATCGTAGAAGCCCAAGGTGAAGCCTTGTGGCATCTGCCATTTCTTCTTGATCGGTGCATCGGCATCCAGCGGCGCCTTGGGCGTGCCACCGAACAGCAGGTAAATGCCACAGGCGAAGACGATGACCGGCAGCATCTTGTTGAGCCATTCGGCGGGCATGTAGTGGGCAACCACTGCGCCAATCGATGCCCCGACCAGGGTTGCAAACAGCGCCGGGCGCCATTGTGCCGGGTGGAACAGCTTGCGTTTGTAGTAGGTGAAGCCGGCAGTGGCCGAGCCGAAGGTGGAGCTGAGCTTGTTGGTGCCCAGTACCAGGTGCGGCGGCATGCCGGCGGTGAGCAGGGCAGGGGTGGTGAGCAGGCCGCCGCCACCGGCGATGGCATCGATGAAACCGGCGACGAAGGCGACCAGGGCCAGGATCAGTAGGGTGAGGGGTTCTACGGTGAGTTCGAAGGGCATGGGGTTTTGGCAGGCAGGGAGGCAAGGGCGCGACAAAGGGTCGCGTTAGAAGGGTGACATGGTAATCCTGAGGTGGGTGTGTTGCCAGTGCCGGCCTCTTCGCGGGCGCGCCCGCTCCCACAGGTCTAATGCACATTTCAATACCTGTGCAGTACCTGTGGGAGCGGGCATGCCCGCGAAAGGGCCGGTACAGGTGATCACATCAACTACGGATAAACGCCAGCAAATCCGCATTGATCACATCGGCATGGGTAGTCGGCATGCCGTGCGGGTAGCCCTTGTAAGTCTTCAGTGTGCCATTGGGCAGCAGCTTCACCGACAACACCCCGGAATTCTCATACGGCACGATCTGGTCATCGTCCCCATGCATCACCAGCACTGGCTGCCGGATGCCCTTCAAATCCTCGGAGAAGTCCGTCTGGGAAAACGCCACGATGCCATCGTAATGGGCCTTGGCACTGCCGATCATGCCTTGGCGCCACCAGTTGCCGATGATGCCTTCGCTGGCTTCGACACCGGGGCGGTTGTAGCCATAGAACGGCCCGGCCGGCACATCCCGGTAGAACTGCGCCCGGTTGCTGGCCACCTGTGCCTGGAAGTTGTCGAACACCGACTTGGGCAGGCCGCCGGGGTTGCCGGGGGTTTGCACCATCAGTGGCGGTACGGCGGCGATCAACACGGCCTTGGCCACCTTGTCTTCCGGGTGCCGGGCCATGTAGCGCACCACCTCGCCACCCCCGGTGGAGTGGCCGACATGCACGGCGCCCTGAGTGCCCAGGTGGGTGACCACGGCTGCCACGTCGTCGGCATAGTGGTCCATGTCGTGGCCGTCCCATACCTGACTGGAACGCCCATGGCCACGGCGGTCGTGGGCGACCACGCGGAAACCCTGGGCCAGGAAGAACAGCATCTGCGCGTCCCAGTCATCGGCGCTGAGCGGCCAGCCGTGGTGGAAGTGGATGACCGGTGCGTCGCGTGGGCCCCAATCCTTGTAGAAAATCTGCACCCCGTCCTTCGTGGTTACATAGCTCATGGTCGTGTCTCCTGTGTGCAGGAACCGAAGGGAGCTTTTGAGAATAGGAGAGATTTCCGGGCAGCAAGTACCGGCCGTCTTCAGGCGCGGTCGCGCATTCTGTACCAGGCCTTGGCGGCCGCTTCCAGCGGTGCTGCCAGCAGGTCGCCGCCGGGGAAGCGGCCATTGTCGATGCCTTGGTACAGTGCCAGCAGGTCGTCGTCACCGAGAATTGCATCACTGACTGCCCGTGCCGCTGCCAGGGTTGGCAGCACGCCATGGCCGGAGAAACCTTGCAGCCAGTAGCGTTGGCCCTCGCGTCCGACGTCCGGGGTACGCTGGATACTGCAGTCGATATGGCCGCCCCAGGCATAGTCGATGGCCACCCCGGCCAGTTGCGGGAAGACGCGCTCCAGGTAGGGCCGGGTGGCGCTGGCAACGTCCTTGGGGATGCCGCCCAGGTAGGTACAGCCGCCACCGAACAGCAGGCGGTGGTCCGGCGTAAGGCGGAAGTAGTCGGGTACGAACTGGTTGTCGATCACGCAGCTGTTGCGCGGTAGCAGCGAACGGGCGAAGTCGGCGTCCAGTGGTGCGGTGGCCACCTGGTAGGAGCCGACGGGTAACAGGCGGCGAGACAGGCTGCGGTCGAGGCGGTCGATGTAGGCGTTGCAGGCCAGCACCAACACGTTGCAGCGCACTTCGCCCTTGTCGGTTCGGGCAACGTAGCCATTGCCTGCCTGCTGGTAGCCGAGTACCTGGCTTTGTTCGTAGATATGGCCGCCAGCGGCTTCGATGGTGCTGGCCAGGCCTTGTGCCAGCTTCAGCGGGTTGAGGTGGGCGCCTTTGGCGTCATACAGCGCGGCCTGATAGCGCGGGCTGTCGATCCATTGCGGCAGCTCTTCACGGCCGATCAGGCGCAGGGCGTCGTAGCCCCATTTGTGTTCAGCCTCGTGCTGGGCTTCCTCAAGCAGTTTTACCCGGCGCGGTAGCACGGCGGTCCATAGGCTGCCCAGCCGGTAATCGACATCGAAGCCGTGGCGCTGGGGGAGGTCGCGCATTTCGTCAGCGGCCCAGCTCATGCTGGCCCACAGCCGTTGGGTGCGTTCGATGCCCAAGGCCTTTTCCAGCGGCGGCATATCGCACGACCAGCCCAGTAGCGCCTGGCCGCCGTTGCGCCCGGAGGCGGCCCAGGCCACGCGGCTTGCTTCCAGCAGCGTCACGCGCTTGCCCGCCTGGGTAAGGCGCAGGGCGGTGTGCAGGCCGCTGAAACCGGCGCCGATGATCAGCACATCGGTGTCGTGGCTGCCTTGTAGCGTTGGGCGTAGGGGGATGTTGGCGGGGTAGGTCTGGGCGTAGTAGCTGGCGACGTGCTGGGCGGACTGTTTGAACATGCAAAGACCTCGTGAAAATTATTGTGATTATTTTCATGAAAACTTAGCAGGTAAAATTCACGGTGCCAATGTGTCGGGCGGGTTTTAGGGTTTTCCTGTTATTAATGTGCTGCTTGAGCTGGCCCTATCGCCGGCAAGCCAGCTCCCACAAGTACCCCGCTGGTTTCAGAGCCTGTGCACGACTTGTGGGAGCTGGCTTGCCGGCGATAGGGCCAGTAATGACAGTGCAGAAGCTTCAGGTTGAAGCCTTTCTCCGAGGCTGACGCGGCTTGCTGGCGGCCGACTTGCTGCCAGCCGTTTTGCTTTTCCCGCCACTGCGCCGCTTCTTCTTCCAAGGCGGTGCCGCCCCGGCCGCCGGCCCGCTAATGGTCATGCGCATGCCGCTGCAGCGCTCGACCAGCTTGCCCATCCACGCCGACTGCCGCGAAACGAACTCTTCCAGGCTCATCTCGCCACTTTGCACCATGTCCAGCGCCTGCTCCCAGATCGCCGTTGTGCCAGGGTCAGCAATGGCCTTCGGCACCGCATCAATCAGGCTGAAAGCCGTCGGTGTGGCCGACAGCGCCTTGCCGTTCTTCACCAGGTAGCCGCGGTCGAGCAGGCCCTGGATGATGCTGGCGCGGGTGGCTTCGGTGCCGATGCCGGTGGTTTCCTTCAGCTTCTGTTTCAACCGTGGGTCGTCCACCAGCTTGGCCACGTTTTTCATGGCCTTGATCAGGTCGCCTTCGGTGAACGGCTTGGGGGGTTGAGTCCACAGGTCTTTCAGTTGCAGACCTTGTACGTTGCAGTCCTGGCCTTCGCGCAGCGCTGGCAGCACCTGGGCGGGTGGCGCCTCGCGGCCCTTGGCCGGGGTCAAAGCCTCAGGCAGGGCGCGGCGCCAGCCCGGCTCGACAATCTGCTTGCCCACCGCACGCAGGGCATGGCCGGCACAGTCGAAGTCGGCCTGGGTGCGGTCGTACTCATGGTTGGGCAGGAACTGCGCCAGGTAGCGGGCGCGGATCAGGGTATACACCGCCTTGTGCTTGGCCGGCAGGCGCGACGGGTCACTGGCGGCGGCGGTGGGGATGATGCCGTGGTGGGCGCTGACCTTGGCATCGTTCCATGCCCGCGAGCGGCGTTGCGGCTCCAGGTAGGGCTGTAGAGGCGCCAGGCTGGCATCGGCCCGTTGCAAGGCAGCGAGGATGGCCGGCGCTTCGGCGTGCTGGCTTTGCGGCAGGTAGCCGCAGTCGCTGCGCGGGTAGGTGATCAGCTTGTGGGTTTCGTACAGGGCCTGGGCGATGTCGAGGGTTTCCTGGGCGCCGAGGCCGAACTTTTTCGAGCACAGCTCCTGCAGGGTGCCGAGGTCGAAGGGGAGTGGTGCGGCTTCACGCACGCGCTCGGTGGCAACCTTGACGGCGCGGGCCGTGCCGGCATTGCCGATGTCGGTGGCCGCTTGTTGTGCCAAGGCTTGCTTCAGGCAGCGGCCTTGGTCGTCGCAGGCGTCCTCGGGGGCGCGCCATTGGGCATTGAAGTGTTGGCCGGCGAGTTCCAGTTGCACATCGATGGCCCAGAACGGCACGGGCACGAAGTCGGCGATGCTGCGGTCGCGGTCGACCACCAGGCGCAAGGTGGGCGTTTGCACCCGGCCCACCGGCAACACACCCTGGTAGCCGGATTGGCGGCCCAGCAGGGTGAACAGCCGGCTCATGTTCATGCCGATCAGCCAGTCGGCGCGCGAGCGGCCCAGTGCCGAGTGGTACAGGTTGAAGGTTTCGTGGCCGGGCAGCAGGCGGGCCAAGGCCTTGCGGATGGACGCGTCGTCCAGTGCCGACAGCCACAGGCGTTGCACCGGGCCGCGATAGCGGCAATGTTCGACCAGTTCGCGGGCGATCATTTCGCCTTCGCGGTCGGCGTCGGTGGCGATCACCAGTTCCCGCGCTTCGCCAAGCAGGCGTTTGACCGCCTTGAACTGGCTGGCGGTCTTGGGCTTGACCAGCATCTTCCACTTGTCCGGGATGATCGGCAGGTCGGCCAGGTTCCAGCGCTTGTAGCGTTCGTCGTAGCTGTCGGGCGGGGCGGTTTCCAGCAGGTGGCCGATGCACCAGGTGACGCAGACGTCGGTGCCTTGCCAGCAGCCGTCGCCCTTGCGGTTGGCGCCGAGCACTTTGGCGATGTCTTTTGCCTGGGAGGGTTTTTCGCAGAGGAACAGGCGCATGGCCGGGAACGCTTCATCGGGGGTGATGGGCACTAGGATGCGCAAGCGGGGGCGCAGAGGCAAGTTTTATCTGGATGGATGTACAGGTTTTTGTCAGTGAGCGTGTCATTGGCCTGTGCCGGCCTCTTCGCGGACTTGCCCGCGAAGAGGCCGGCACAGGTTACCGATCAGACGCGCGAGTCGCGCACCATGTCCACGTGCGGGATACCGGCTTCGAGGAATTCCTCGCTGACCACGCGAAAGCCCAGGCGCTCGTAGAACGGCGTGGCATGCACCTGAGCGCTGAGCATCTGCTGCTTCAGGTCGCGGTTCTGCGCTTCGACGATGACTGCGTTCATCAGCGCGTCACCCACTTTCAAGCCGCGCCAGTCCTTCAGCACCGATACCCGGCCGATAGTCCCGTCTGGCAGCAGGCGGGCAGTGCCGATCGGGTAGTCGCCTTCCAGGGCCAGGAAGTGTGCCGCGGTCGGGTCATCCGAGTCCCACTCCAGCTCCGGCGGTACATGCTGCTCGGCAATGAACACCGCCTCACGGATACGGCGAATGTCGGCGTTGTCTTTGTGCCAGTCGGCGAGGCGAACGCTGATCTTATTCATTGGCGAATCCCAGGCTTCCTTGTTTGACCAGCTGCTGTACCAGCATAAGGCCATCTTCGTCTTGCAGCCAGTCTGCCAGGTTGTCGATATGCAGGGCATCGGCCGCGCACACCAGCTTCAGCAGCTCGCGCAGTTTGCCCGGCAGCGGGCAGCTGCGGCCGCTGGCGAACAGCAGCAGGTCGTCTTCGAACTCGGACCAGGCCAGGCGTGCGCTTGGGTTGCGGATCAGGATGGCGCCTTGTTCCAGGGCATCGATCAGTTCTTCTTCGCTCAGTTCTTCGCCAACGATCTGCTCGGGGTAACGCGGCTCGGTCATGAACTGACCGAACCAGGTCAGCAGCAGGTCCTTGTCGTTCATGTGCTTGTCGAGCAGCGCCTTGAGGCGGTCGAGGGCGTCGTGCTGGATCTGGTGCGGGTCGCTGGCCGGCTGGGCGTCGGCATCGCTGTAGCGCTCTTCGTCAGGCAGGAACTGGCCCAGGAAGTCGGTGAAGTGGGTCAGCACTTCGGCGGCGCTTGGGGCGCGGAAGCCGACCGAGTAGGTCAGGCAGTCGTCCACGGCCACGCCGTAGTGGGCCAGGCGCGGAGGCAGGTAGAGCATGTCGCCCGGCTCCAGGGTCCACTCGTCGCTCTGTTCGAAGTCAGCGAGGATGCGCAGGTCGGCGTGGTCGATCAGCGGGCTGTCGCTGTTGCACATCTGGCCGACTTTCCAGTTGCGCTTGCCGTCGCCTTGCAGCAGGAACACGTCGTAGTTGTCGAAGTGCGGGCCAACGCTGCCACCCGGGGCGGCGAAGCTGATCATCACGTCATCGATACGCCAGCTGGGCAGGAAGCGGAAGTTTTCCAGCAGTTCGGCCACTTCCGGGACAAACTGGTCCACGGCTTGTACCAGCAGGGTCCAGTCTTTTTCTGGCAGCTCGGCGAAGGTGTCTTCGTTGAACGGGCCGCGGCGCAGCTCCCACGGGTGGGCGCCGTGCTCCAGCACGATACGCGACTCGACTTCGTCTTCCAGGGCCAGGCCGGCCAGTTCGTCGGGGTCGATGGGGCTGATGAAGTCCGGGAAGGCCTGGCGCACCAGCAGCGGCTTCTTCTGCCAGTAGTCGCGCATGAATTCGCGGGCCGAGATGCCGCCGAGCAGCTGCAGTGGAGTATCAGGATTCATGTTCAACCTATTGAAAAAACGTAATTTTCGTACGGGAATAAAAACGCCCGGCCAGGCCGGGCGTTGTACGCGACGGTCAGCTTAGATGCGTTTGGCCTGCGCTGCCGCGTTACCGATGTAGGTAGCGGGGGTCAGCAGCTTGAGCTCGGCCTTGGCGTCGGCTGGCATGTCCAGGCCGTCGATGAAGGTCAGCAGCGCGTCCGGGGTGATGCCCTTGCCACGGGTCAGCTCTTTGAGCTTCTCGTAGGGGTTTTCGATGTTGAAGCGGCGCATCACGGTCTGGATCGGCTCGGCCAGCACTTCCCAGCAGGCGTCCAGGTCTGCGGCGATGCGGGCTTCGTTCACTTCCAGCTTGCCGATGCCTTTCAGGCTGGCTTCGTAGGCGATGACGCTGTGGGCAAAGCCCACGCCCAGGTTACGCAGCACGGTGGAGTCGGTCAGGTCACGCTGCCAGCGCGAGATCGGCAGCTTGCTGGCCAGGTGCTGGAACAGCGCGTTGGCGATACCCAGGTTGCCTTCGGAGTTTTCGAAGTCGATCGGGTTGACCTTGTGCGGCATGGTCGACGAGCCGATTTCGCCAGCGACAGTCTTCTGCTTGAAGTAGCCCAGCGAGATGTAGCCCCACACATCGCGGTCGAAGTCGATCAGGATGGTGTTGAAGCGGGCAATGGCGTCGAACAGCTCGGCGATGTAGTCGTGCGGCTCGATCTGGGTGGTGTACGGGTTGAACTGCAGGCCCAGCTCGTCTTCGATGAAGGCGCGGGCGTTCTGCTCCCAGTCGATCTGCGAGTAGGCCGACAGGTGGGCGTTGTAGTTGCCCACGGCGCCGTTGATCTTGCCCAGCAGCGGCACGGCGGCAACCTGGGCGATCTGGCGCTCCAGGCGGTACACGACGTTGGCCAGTTCTTTGCCCAGGGTGGTCGGCGAGGCTGGCTGGCCGTGGGTACGCGACAGCATCGGCACGTCGGCGTGGGCGTGGGCCAGGGCACGGATGGCGTCGGCGATCTGGCGCATCAGCGGCAGCAGCACGTCGTCACGGCCGGCGCGCAGCATCAGGGCGTGGGACAGGTTGTTGATGTCCTCGCTGGTGCAGGCGAAGTGGATGAATTCGCTGACCTTGGCCAGCTCAGGCAGCTTGGCGGCCTGCTCCTTGAGGAGGTATTCGATCGCCTTGACGTCGTGGTTGGTGGTGCGCTCGATTTCCTTGACGCGCTCGGCGTGTTCAAGCTTGAAATCGGTGGCCAGGCTGTCCAGCAGGGCGTTGGCTTCGGCGGAGAACGCCGGTACTTCGCCGATCTGCGGGTGGGCGGCCAGGCGCTGCAGCCAGCGCACTTCGACCAGGGCGCGGAAACGGATCAGGCCGAATTCGCTGAAAATGGGGCGCAAGGCCTGGGTTTTGCCGGCATAACGGCCGTCTACAGGGGAAACCGCAGTGAGCGAAGAAAGCTGCATGGGGTGTTCTCGGACAGTCAGGCTTTTGGAAGGGCGCATATCATACATGAAAATTGCGCCCGAGTCGGGTGGCTGACCAAAGGTCGGGCCTATAAAAGCGTCTTCAGGAAGGCGAACGCATCATGTCGTACAGTTCGTTCAGCAGCTTGCGCCGGCTGAACACCAGCTGCCAGCGGTGCCCGCCCAGCTGGCGCCACAGGCGCGCGGCGCGGATGCCGGCCAGCAGCAGGGCACGGATCTTGGAAGCGTTGCTGGCCTGCTGCAGGAAACGCATGTCGCCATGCACCTGGATGCGCTGGCGCAAGGTGCTGAGCGTGTCCTGATACAAGGCTCCGCTGGAAGCGATGACGTTTTCATGAACCAGGCCGAAATGCTCGGCCTGGGACTGGATTTGCGGCAAGCGGTTGCCGATGGTGTCGAGCAGGTCGCCACGCTTGTTCAGCTGGCGCTCCAGGCCCAGCATCGACAGGGCATAGCGCAGCGGCTCGCGCTGCAGGCTGCTGGGGTCGCGCTCCAGGGCGCCTGCCAGTGCACGGTAGCCGTCGCGCAGGTTCAGATCGTCGCCGCCGAACACTTCCAGGGTGTCCTTGGGGTCGCGGACCAGCAGGCTGCCGAGCATGCAGCCAATGTTGGCCTCGCTGGCCTGGCCGGTGCGGGCGATACGGTCAACCAGCACGGCGGCCTGGAATACACCGCCCAGGGCAATCAATTGCTCCTGCAGGTTGCTCATGCGCGCGGGCTCCACGGCTCGGCGGCTTCGATCACGCCGCCGCCCAGGCACACTTCGCCGTCGTAGAACACCACCGACTGGCCCGGGGTGACGGCGCGCTGCGGCTCGTCGAACACGGCGCGGTAGCCGGTTTCGGTCAGCTCAAGGGTGCATTGCTGGTCGCTCTGGCGGTAACGCACCTTGGCAGTCAGCTGGCGTGGGCGGCTGAGGTCGATCGGGTTGACCCAGAAGATCTCCGAGGCGAGCAGGGCGCGGGAGAACAACCATGGGTGTTCGTTGCCCTGGCCGACCACCAGCACGTTGCGGGTCAGGTCCTTGTGCAGCACGTACCACGGCTCGTCACCGGCATCTTTCAGGCCGCCAATCCCCAGGCCCTGGCGCTGGCCGATGGTGTGGTACATCAGGCCATGGTGGCGGCCGATCACTTCACCTTCAGTGGTTTCGATATCGCCCGGCTGGGCCGGCAGATACTGCTTGAGGAAGTCGCTGAAACGGCGCTCGCCAATGAAGCAGATGCCGGTGGAGTCCTTTTTCTTGGCGGTGGCCAGGCCGTGTTTCTCGGCAATGGCGCGCACCTCGGGCTTTTCCAGCTCGCCGACCGGGAACAGGGTGCGGGCGATTTCCTTGCCGCCGACGGCGTGCAGGAAGTAGCTCTGGTCCTTGTTCGGGTCCAGGCCCTTGAGCAGTTCGGTGAGCTCACCGGTGTCGCGGCGGCGTACGTAGTGGCCGGTTGCGATCAGGTCGGCACCCAGCGACAGGGCGTAGTCGAGAAACGCCTTGAACTTGATTTCGCGGTTGCAGAGGATGTCTGGGTTGGGCGTGCGGCCAGCCTTGTATTCTTCAAGGAAGTGCTC
Organism: Pseudomonas sp. LLC-1; assembly: GCF_002992185.1. Taxonomy (NCBI): domain Bacteria; kingdom Pseudomonadati; phylum Pseudomonadota; class Gammaproteobacteria; order Pseudomonadales; family Pseudomonadaceae; genus Pseudomonas; species Pseudomonas sp. LLC-1. Next base: position 226,120 of record NZ_LUVY01000012.1, read on the forward strand.
GAACACGTTGTCCCAGTATTCGGCGGCGAAGTTGGCGGTGTGCAGCTTGATGCCGATGCGGTCGCACACGGCCTGGGCGTCGGCCAGGTCTTCGCGGGCGGTGCAGTATTCGGTGCCGTCGTCTTCTTCCCAGTTCTTCATGAACAGCCCTTCCACCTGGTAGCCCTGCTCCATGAGCAGAAGGGCGGAGACGGAAGAGTCCACGCCGCCGGACATGCCGACGATGACGCGGGTCTTGGCGGGTTCTTTGAGTGCTGGGCTGGTCATGGGTACCGGTGTGTATCAGAGGGGAAAAACGCCGATTCTATCAAACCCGCGACGTTGCGTCAGTCGCGTAGCAGTTCGAGGCTGTGCAGGGGGCCTTTGAGGTAGTCGTCGAGGCAGCGCGGCACCAGCTCGCTGCGCCAGCGGGTGGGGTCGGCCAGCAGCTCGTCGCGGGTCAGCCACACGGCTCGGACGATGTCGCTGTCCAGGGCCAGGTCGGCGTGGTGGCGTACGGGGCGGGCGGCGAAGCAGATGCGCTGGTAGGTCACGCCGTTGCTGGGGGCGGTGTACAGGTAGATGCCGACTACACCGGTGAGCTCGACTTCCCAGGCGGTTTCTTCCAGGGTTTCGCGCAGGGCGGCCTGGGGCAGGGTCTCGTTGGATTCGAGGTGGCCGGCGGGTTGGTTGAAGACGTGCTGGTTGGCTTTGAACTCTTCGACGAAGAGGAACTTGCCTTCGTGCTCGACGATGGTGGCGACGGTGATGTGGGGTTGCCAGGTCATTGGTAAGTCCTTGTAGATTGCCGGGACCGCTGTGCGGTCCATCGCCGGCAAGCCAGCTCCCACAGGTACGGTGCAAGGCCTAAGGCATTCACAATACCTGTGGGAGCTGGCTTGCCGGCGATGGGCTGCACAGCAGCCCCAATCCCAGAAAGCACAAACCCCGGTGCGTGGCCGGGGTTTGTGCTGTTACTTCAAGCGAACCTTACAGTGCGGCAATGGCGCTGTTCAGGGTCTGGCTTGGGCGCATCACCTTGGCGGTCAGCTCGGCATCCGGGGCGTAGTAGCCACCGATGTCGGCTGGCTTGCCCTGAACGGCGTTGAGCTCGGCGACGATAGTCTCCTCGTTCTCGGTCAGGGTTTTTGCCAGCGGGGCGAAGCGTGCCTGCAGGGCAGCGTCGTCAGCCTGGGCAGCCAAAGCCTGGGCCCAGTACAGGGTCAGGTAGAAGTGGCTGCCGCGGTTGTCGATACCACCGACTTTGCGCGAAGGCGACTTGTTGGTGTCGAGGAACTTGCCGGTAGCCTGGTCCAGGGTGTTGGCCAGAACCTTGGCACGCGGGTTGTCGTAGGTGTTGCCCAGGTGCTCCAGGGAAGCGGCCAGGGCCAGGAATTCACCCAGCGAGTCCCAACGCAGGAAGTTCTCTTCAACCAGCTGCTGCACGTGCTTCGGAGCCGAACCGCCGGCGCCGGTTTCGAACAGGCCACCGCCGTTCATCAGCGGCACGATCGACAGCATCTTGGCGCTGGTGCCCAGCTCCATGATCGGGAACAGGTCGGTCAGGTAGTCGCGCAGCACGTTGCCGGTCACCGAGATGGTGTCCTTGCCTTCGCGGATGCGGGCCAGGGAGAACTTGATGGCGTCGACCGGGGCCAGAACACGGATGTCCAGGCCAGTGGTGTCGTGATCCTTCAGGTACTTTTGTACCTTCTCGATCATCACGCCGTCGTGGGCGCGGGCCGGGTCCAGCCAGAACACTGCAGGGGTGTTGCTCAGGCGGGCACGGTTGACGGCCAGCTTGACCCAGTCCTGGATCGGCGCGTCTTTGGTCTGGCACATGCGGAAGATGTCGCCAGCTTCGACGTTCTGCTCCAGCACGACGTTGCCCTTGCCATCGACCACACGGACCACGCCGTCGGCCTTGATCTGGAAGGTCTTGTCGTGGGAACCGTACTCTTCGGCCTTTTGTGCCATCAGGCCAACGTTCGGCACGCTGCCCATGGTGGTTGGGTCGAAGGCGCCGTTTTTCTTGCAGTCTTCGATGGTGGCCTGGTAGATGCCAGCGTAGCAACGGTCCGGGATCACGGCCTTGGCGTCTTGCAGTTCGCCAGCGGTGTTCCACATCTTGCCCGAGTCACGGATCATGGCCGGCATCGAGGCGTCGACAATGACGTCGCTCGGTACGTGCAGGTTGGTGATGCCTTTGTCGGAGTTGACCATGGCCAGGGCTGGGCGCTGGGCGTACAGGGCCTGGATGTCGGCTTCGATTTCGGCCTGCTTGTCGGCTGGCAGGTCCTTGATGCGGGCGTACAGGTCGCCGATGCCGTTGTTGGCGTTGAAGCCGACTTCAGCCAGTGCGGCGGCGTGCTTGGCCAGCACGTCGTTGTAGAACTCTTCGACGATGACGCCGAACATGATCGGGTCGGAAACCTTCATCATGGTGGCTTTCAGGTGTACCGACAGCAGTACGCCGGAGGCCTTGGCATCGGCGATCTGCTCGGCGATGAAGGCTTTCAGGGCCTTGCGGCTCATGGTGGCGCAGTCGATCACTTCAGCAGCTTTGACGGCGGTCTTTTCTTTCAGCACGGTGGTGCTGCCGTCTTTGGCAACCAGCTCGATGCGCAGGCTGTCGTCAGCTTCGATCAGGGCAGCTTTTTCGCTGCCGTAGAAGTCGCCCTGGGTCATGTGGGCAACGTGCGACTGGGAGTCGGCGGCCCAGGCGCCCATTTTGTGCGGGTGCTTGCGAGCGTAGTTCTTCACCGACAGCGGCGCGCGGCGGTCGGAGTTGCCTTCGCGCAGTACCGGGTTCACGGCGGAACCCTTGATGCGGTCGTAGCGGGCGCGGGACTCTTTTTCTTCCGCGGTGGCCGGCTCGTCGGCGTAGTCAGGGATGTTGAAGCCCTTACCTTGCAGTTCCTTGATCGCGGCTTTGAGCTGCGGTACCGAGGCGCTGATGTTCGGCAGCTTGATGATGTTGGCTTCAGGGGTGGTAGCCAGCTGGCCCAGTTCCGCCAGGTGATCGCCTACTTGCTTCTCTGCGCCCAGTTGCTCCGGGAAGGCGGCGAGGATACGGCCGGCCAGGGAGATGTCGCGGGTTTCGACGGCGATGTCAGCCGAAGCGGTGAAGGCTTCGACGATCGGCAGCAGCGAGTAAGTGGCGAGGGCGGGGGCTTCGTCGGTGAAGGTATAGATGATCTTGGAACGGGTGGGCATGCGGGTTAACTCTCTGTGTGCTGAGCGTGCTCGAGTCTCGTGGTGCGCAGGGTAGGCGCATCGCCCTGGCAACGCCATGAGCGGAAAGTCGAGAGGCTGCGAGCGGTGATGGTGGATGCATCAGTCGAGCGTCAAGTGCTGAACTGCGGTAACAGCCCAGGCTTTACGGCCATTCATGGCCTAGGGCGGTCCGCATTTTCCTGGGATTCGCCCCGATGACCCTTCGGTCGCGGCGGAGTATACCAAACCATTCGGGCTAATCAGCAAGGCCAAGTGATATCGGCCCATTTATAAGACCAAAGACTAAGCGGCAATGTGGCGGGTTGTCGCATGCCTTGCAGGTCGGCAGATGTGGTTTAGGCTCATTGCATCGCATGATGTCCAAACCACACCCGACAGCGGAGTAGTGCAAGCATGGGATACCAGAAAATCAAGGTTCCGACCGACGGCACCAAGATCACCGTCAATGCAGACCATTCGCTTAACGTGCCTGACCACCCGATCATTCCTTACATTGAGGGTGACGGGATCGGCGTCGATGTTTCGCCTGTGATGATCAAGGTGGTCGATGCCGCCGTGCAGAAGGCCTACGGCGGCAAGCGCAAGATTGCCTGGATGGAGGTGTACGCCGGCGAGAAGGCCACCCAGGTGTACGACCAGGACACCTGGCTGCCTCAGGAAACCCTCGACGCCGTGCGTGATTACGTGGTGTCGATCAAGGGCCCGTTGACCACCCCGGTGGGTGGCGGCATCCGCTCGCTCAACGTGGCCCTGCGCCAGCAACTGGACCTGTATGTGTGCCTGCGGCCGGTGCTGTGGTTCCAGGGTGTACCGAGCCCGGTGAAAAAGCCTGGCGACGTCGACATGGTGATCTTCCGTGAGAACTCCGAGGACATCTATGCCGGCATCGAGTGGAAGGCCGGCTCGCCCGAGGCCAACAAGGTGATCAAGTTCCTCAAGGAGGAAATGGGCGTCACCAAGATCCGCTTCGACCAGGACTGCGGCATTGGCGTGAAGCCGGTCTCGAAAGAAGGCACCAAGCGCCTGGTGCGCAAGGCGCTGCAATACGTGGTGGACAATGACCGCGAGTCGCTGACCCTGGTACACAAAGGCAACATCATGAAGTTCACCGAAGGTGCCTTCAAAGACTGGGGGTACGAAGTGGCCCGGGATGAGTTTGGCGCCGAACTGCTCGATGGCGGCCCGTGGATGAAGTTCAAGAACCCCAAGACCGGCCGCGAGGTGATCGTCAAGGACGCCATCGCCGACGCCATGTTGCAGCAAATTCTGCTGCGCCCGGCCGAGTACGACGTGATCGCCACCCTCAACCTCAACGGTGACTACCTGTCCGACGCCCTGGCGGCGGAGGTGGGCGGTATCGGCATCGCACCGGGCGCCAACCTGTCCGACACCGTGGCCATGTTCGAGGCCACCCATGGCACCGCGCCCAAGTATGCGGGGCAAGACAAGGTCAACCCGGGGTCGGTCATTCTCTCGGCGGAGATGATGCTGCGGCACATGGGTTGGACCGAGGCGGCCGACCTGATCATCAAGGGCACCAATGGCGCGATTGCGGCCAAGACCGTGACCTACGACTTCGAGCGGCTGATGGACGGCGCCACGCTGGTCGGCAGTTCAGGTTTTGGTGATGCAATGATCAAACATATGTAAGGCAAGAGAAAACCGGTCGCCTGGGTAAAGGGGCGACCGGTTTTTTCGTATTACGACACGGGGCGGCGATCAGGCGCGCACGGTTTCGCTCGCGGTCTGGCCTTGGGCCTTGGCAGCCGCAGCGGCAGCGGCGTCCATTATCTTGACCGCGTGCAGGCCTTTGGGGCCCTGGATGATTTCGAACTCCACGGCCTGGCCCGCCTTCAGTGTCTTGTATCCGTCCATCTGGATGGCCGAGTAATGAGCGAAAAGGTCATCGGATTTACCTTCCTCGTTGATGAATCCGTAGCCCTTGGCATTGTTGAACCACTTGACTTTACCGCTTGCCATCCCTATGTCCCTCTGCAAAGGACTCCATCACTGGAGTATCATCCACTTCATCCGCATACGAACCATGCGAAAAATCTGGTTGACTGCGCGGATCTTTATCGACCACGGTGGGTTCTTATTGGTTGTAACACCGTTTTGCCGATAGTCAAGGTCGCCCGGCGCCTGCGCCGTTCGTGGCCTGTGCGGTCAACCCACAACCTTAACCTGACGCTCATGATGAAATTCTTTCCATGCATGCACCTAGTGAGATTCGACTAACATTCAATCAGGATCGCCCGCAATCGAATGAGGACGACGGCTCAGGTCTTGCAGTTCAGGAAGCCAAGCCGATCCTGCAGGCGCCACCGATGTACAAGGTGGTTTTGTTCAACGATGACTACACGCCGATGGATTTCGTCGTCGAAGTGCTCGAGACGTTCTTTAATCTGAACCGCGAGCTGGCGACCAAGATCATGCTGACTGTCCATACCGAAGGGCGGGCAGTGTGCGGATTGTTTACCCGTGACATCGCCGAAACAAAGGCTATGCAGGTCAACCAATACGCCAGGGAAAGCCAGCATCCGCTACTCTGTGAAATCGAGAAGGACGGTTAATCGCCGACCACTTGGGTATGAGGTGAAGCTATGTTAAACCGCGAGCTCGAAGTCACCCTCAATCTTGCCTTCAAGGAGGCCCGTTCGAAGCGTCATGAGTTCATGACCGTCGAACATCTGCTGCTGGCACTCCTTGACAATGAGGCTGCCGCGACCGTTCTGCGCGCCTGTGGCGCCAATCTCGACAAGCTCAAGCACGACCTGCAAGAGTTCATCGATTCCACTACGCCGCTGATTCCTGTCAACGACGAAGACCGTGAAACCCAGCCGACCCTGGGCTTCCAGCGGGTGCTGCAGCGTGCCGTGTTCCACGTGCAAAGCTCCGGCAAGCGCGAAGTGACCGGCGCCAACGTGCTGGTGGCGATCTTCAGCGAACAGGAAAGCCAGGCTGTGTTCCTGCTGAAACAGCAGAGCGTGGCCCGCATCGACGTGGTCAACTACATCGCCCATGGCATCTCCAAGGTGCCGGGGCATGGTTCGCAATCTGAAAGCGACCAGGACATGCAGGACGAAGAGGGTGGCGAAACCTCCTCTTCGAGCAACCCGCTGGACGCCTATGCCAGCAACCTGAACGAGCTGGCCCGTGCTGGCCGTATCGACCCGCTGGTGGGCCGCGAGCAGGAAGTGGAACGCGTAGCGCAAATCCTGGCACGCCGGCGCAAGAACAACCCGTTGCTGGTGGGTGAGGCGGGCGTTGGCAAGACTGCCATCGCCGAAGGCCTGGCCAAGCGCATTGTCGATGGCCAGGTGCCCGACCTGCTGGCGCAAAGCGTGGTGTATTCCCTTGACCTGGGCGCGCTGTTGGCCGGTACCAAATACCGCGGCGACTTCGAGAAGCGCTTCAAGGCGCTGCTCGGCGAGCTGCGCAAGCGCCCGCAGGCGATCCTGTTCATCGACGAAATCCACACCATCATCGGTGCCGGTGCGGCATCGGGCGGGGTGATGGATGCCTCCAACCTGCTCAAGCCGCTGCTGTCGTCGGGTGAGATCCGTTGCATCGGCTCGACCACGTTCCAGGAATTTCGCGGCATCTTCGAGAAAGACCGTGCCCTGGCGCGTCGCTTCCAGAAAGTGGATGTCAGCGAGCCGTCGGTCGAAGACACCGTGGGCATCCTGCGCGGCCTGAAAGGGCGCTTCGAGAGCCACCACAACATCGAGTACAGCGACGAAGCCCTGCGCGCCGCCGCCGAACTGGCCTCGCGCTACATCAATGACCGGCACATGCCGGACAAGGCCATCGATGTGATCGACGAAGCCGGTGCCTACCAGCGCCTGCAGCCGGAAGCCATGCGCGTCAAACGCATCGATGTGCCTCAAGTCGAGGACATCGTCGCCAAGATCGCGCGGATTCCGCCAAAGCACGTCACCAGCTCCGACAAGGAGCTGCTGCGTAACCTTGAACGTGACCTGAAGCTGACCGTGTTCGGCCAGGACCAGGCCATCGACTCGCTGTCTACGGCCATCAAGCTGTCCCGTGCTGGCCTGAAGTCGCCAGACAAGCCTGTCGGTTCGTTCCTGTTCGCCGGCCCTACCGGCGTCGGCAAGACCGAAGCGGCGCGGCAGCTGGCCAAGGCGCTGGGCGTGGAGCTGGTGCGGTTCGACATGTCCGAGTACATGGAGCGTCACACCGTGTCGCGCCTGATCGGTGCGCCTCCTGGTTACGTAGGGTTCGACCAGGGTGGCTTGCTGACCGAGGCGATTACCAAGCAACCACACTGCGTATTGCTGCTCGACGAAATCGAGAAGGCCCACCCGGAAGTCTTCAACCTGCTGCTGCAGGTGATGGACCACGGTACGCTGACCGACAACAACGGGCGCAAGGCCGACTTCCGTAACGTGATCCTGATCATGACCACCAACGCGGGTGCAGAAACGGCAGCGCGGGCCTCGATCGGCTTCACCCATCAGGACCACGCGTCCGATGCCATGGAAGTGATCCGCAAGAGCTTTACGCCAGAGTTCCGCAACCGTCTGGATACCATTATCCAGTTCGGCCGCCTGAGCACCGAGACGATCAAGAGCATCGTCGACAAGTTCCTTATCGAACTGCAGGCGCAGCTGGAAGACAAGCGTGTGCTGCTGGAAGTCAGCGATGCCGCGCGCGGCTGGCTGGCGGTGTCGGGCTACGACGTGCAGATGGGTGCGCGGCCGATGGCGCGGCTGATCCAGGACAAGATCAAGCGGCCGCTGGCCGAGGAGATCCTGTTTGGCGAACTGGCCGAGCATGGTGGCGTGGTGCACGTCGACCTGCGCGATGGCGAACTGGTGTTCGACTTCGAGACCACGGCTGAGGTTGCCTGAATCGTCGGGGGCTGCTTTGCAGTCCCCTACAACCCGACAGGCACAAAAAAGCCCGGCACATGGCCGGGCTTTTTCATGGCTTGAGCTTAGCGCGCACGGTAAGTGATGCGGCCCTTGCTCAGGTCGTATGGCGTCAGTTCGACGCGGACCTTGTCGCCAGTGAGAATACGGATGTAGTTCTTGCGCATCTTTCCGGAGATGTGCGCGGTTACGACGTGCCCGTTTTCCAACTCCACGCGGAACATGGTGTTGGGCAGGGTGTCGACGACAGTACCTTCCATTTCGAAGCTGTCTTCTTTCGACATGCAGTAGAGCCCTCGGATCCAGTGTTGGCCCGACGCATATCCGCACCGGGCAAAAAAGTGGCGTGGATTATGCCCGAAAACTGTGTGTCAAGCCAATGCTTTCAGTTGAGGGTGACCCAGCGCTGGTTTATCAGCAATTCGATGGGCCGATACTGCGTCTTGTAGTTCATTTTCTTGCAGTTCTTGATCCAGTAACCCAGGTATACCGCCTCCAGGTCCTGGCGCAGGGCTTCGGTGATTTGCCACAGGATGGCAAAGCGGCCCAGGCTGCGTCGCTCTTCGTCCGGTTCGTAGAAGGTGTACACCGCCGACAGGCCGTTGGGCAACAGGTCGCACACGGCCACTGCCATCAAGCGGCCTTCCAGGCGGAACTCGTAGAACCAGCAGAACGGCAGGTCGCGCACCAGAAAGGTGGAAAACTGGTCGCGGCTGGGCGGGTACATGTCACCGTCGGCGTGGCGTGTTTCGATATAGCGCCGGTACAGCTCGAAATACTCTTCCTTGAAGGTTGGGCGCGCCGCCGTCACGGTCAGGTCGGCATTGCGCTTGAGGATGCGCCGTTGCTGGCGGTTGGGGATAAAGCGCGCCGCCGGGATGCGTGCCGGCACGCAGGCGTTGCAGTTCTGGCAGTGCGGGCGGTACAGATGGTCGCCACTGCGGCGGAAGCCCATTTCCGACAGGTCGGCGTACACGTTCACGTCCATCGGCTGGCTGGGGTCGAGGAACAGCGTGGTGGCCTGCTCCTCGGGCAGGTAGCTGCAGGAGTGGGGCTGAGTGGCATAAAACTTCAACCGCGCCAACTCTGTCATGATCAACCCCCTCGGTGAGACTTTGTTTTAAGTGTAAGCCAGCTACGGGAACTCGCCTAGGCAACCCACGTGGCGCTGTTGGGCTGGTCGAGGTGGCGTGCCAGGTAGCCAGCGAATTCGGCGCGGCTGATGGCGTGGGCGCCCAGGCTGTGCAGGTGGTTGGTGGGCATCTGGCAGTCGATCAGCACGAACCCGGCCTGACGCAGGTGGTTGACCAAGGTCACGAAGCCGACCTTGGAGGCGTTGTCGGCGCGGCTGAACATCGATTCACCGAAGAACAACTGGCCCATGGCCAGGCCGTACAGGCCGCCGACCAGTTCGCCGTCCTGGCGCACTTCCACCGAGTGGGCAATGCCGCGTCGGTGCAGTTCGCAGTAGGCGTTGCGCATGGTGTCGGTGATCCAGGTGCCGTCGGCGTAGTCGCGTGGCGCGGCGCAGGCGGCGATCACGGCCGGGAAGTCGGTGTCGAAGCTGACCTGGTAGCGGCCTTGGCGCATCAGCTTGGCCAGCGAGCGCGACACGTGCAGCTGGTCGGGCAGCAGCACCGTGCGCGGGTCCGGTGACCACCACAGGATCGGCTGGCCATCCTGGTACCACGGGAAGCAACCGTGACGATAGGCCTGTACCAGGCGCTCGGGGGTAAGGTCGCCGCCGGCGGCCAGCAGGCCGTTGGGGTCGTGCAGGGCCTTTTCCAGGGGCGGGAAGGTCAGCGAGTCGCGGGTCAGCCAGGTGAGCATGGTCTATCGTGCGGTGGGGGAGGGGAGAGGGCAGCATGGCTTGCGCGCATGGCAGGGTCAATGGTTGTGGCTGCTTTGCGGGGGGCGAATTCAGGCAATTTCCTACACATTCATGAAACCGCAGGCACCATCCGCTACATTTGCTGTCACACCTGTGCAAAAACACAGCATAAGCCTTTGTCACAAAAGAAAATGCATGCTCAAATTGCAGGTATATGAAAGTCGCCCCCGGCCAAACCCCCATACGGCGTGCCGCCATGGCGGCTGTCGGGCAGTAATGTTAAAAGTAGTGGTTCATTGGCCGCACCGCCGGCCGATCACTATTGGACGCGCAGCACGCGCAGGAATAGACGCGTTTTGAAGAAATCCACCGCAACCCCAGCTCCCTTGCCCGTGCCCCTGTGGCGGCAGCAGCTGCATTATCGCCTCAAGGAAGGTGCGTTGATCGCTGTCGGCGCCCTGTGCCTGTACCTGTGGATGGCCCTGCTGACCTACGACACTTCGGACCCGGGCTTCAGCCACACCGCCACCGTCGACCAGGTGCAGAATGCCGCCGGGCGTGCCGGCGCCTACTTCGCCGATATCCTGTTCATGGTGCTGGGTTACTTCGCCTATATCTTCCCGCTGCTGCTGGCGGTGAAGACCTGGCAGATCTTCCGCGAACGCCACCAGCCGTGGGACTGGAGCGGCTGGCTGTTCTCCTGGCGGTTGATCGGCCTGGTGTTCCTGGTGTTGTCCGGGGCGGCGCTGGCGCATATCCACTTCCATCCGCCGGCGAGCTTGCCGTTCTCTGCAGGTGGCGCATTGGGCGAAAGCCTTGGTGATCTGGCGCGCAACCTGCTGAACGTGCAGGGCAGCACGCTGATGTTCATTGCCCTGTTCCTGTTCGGCCTGACGGTGTTCACCGACTTGTCGTGGTTCAAGGTGATGGACCTGACCGGCAAGATCACCCTCGACCTCTTCGAACTGGTGCAGGGCGCCGCCAACCGTTGGTGGGAAGCCCGCAACGAGCGCAAGCGCCTGGAGGCGCAACTGCGCGAGGATGAGCCGGTGGTCAAGGCCGCGCCGATGGCCGCCGAGAAGCGTGAACCGGCCAAGCCGGCGTTGCGTGAGCGTATTTTCAAGCGTGAAGAAGCGCCGGCCCCGGTCGTTGAGCCCCGTGAGCCGACGCTTGGCCGTGAGCCTGTCGTGCCACCACGTGAGGCCACCCGTGAGCCCGTAGTGCCGCGTGAAACCGTGGTCCCTCGCGAGCAGCACGCCGCCCCGACGATCGTGCCACCCGCTGCCGCCAAGGCTCCGGAGCCGAGCAAGCGGGTGATGAAGGAAAAGCAGGCACCGCTGTTCATCGACAGCGCGGTGGAAGGCACCTTGCCGTCGATTTCCATCCTCGACCCTGCCGAGCAGAAGAAAATCGAGTATTCGCCAGAGTCCCTGGCCGGTGTCGGCCAACTGCTGGAAATCAAACTCAAGGAATTCGGTGTAGAAGTGTCGGTGGACTCGATCCACCCCGGGCCGGTGATTACCCGTTACGAAATTCAGCCGGCCGCTGGCGTGAAGGTCAGTCGCATCGCCAACCTGGCCAAGGACCTGGCGCGCTCGCTGGCCGTGACCAGCGTGCGCGTGGTCGAGGTGATCCCCGGCAAGACCACCGTGGGTATCGAGATCCCCAACGAAAACCGGCAGATGGTGCGCTTCTCCGAGGTGCTGGCCACGCCGCAGTACGACGAACAGAAGTCCCCGGTCACGCTGGCCCTGGGCCATGACATCGGCGGTAAGCCGGTGATTACCGACCTGGCCAAGATGCCCCACCTGCTGGTGGCCGGTACTACCGGCTCCGGTAAGTCGGTGGGTGTGAACGCGATGATCCTGTCGATTTTGTTCAAGTCCAGCCCGGAAGACGCGCGGCTGATCATGATCGACCCGAAAATGCTCGAACTGTCGATCTACGAAGGCATCCCGCACTTGCTGTGCCCGGTGGTCACCGACATGAAGGACGCCGCCAACGCCTTGCGCTGGAGCGTGGCCGAGATGGAGCGGCGCTACAAGCTGATGGCGGCCATGGGCGTGCGTAACCTGGCCGGCTTCAACCGCAAGATCAAGGACGCCCAGGAAGCCGGCGAAATCATTCACGACCCGCTGTACCGCCGCGAGAGCATGGACGACGAGCCGCCAGCGCTGAAAACCTTGCCGACCATCGTGGTGGTGGTGGACGAGTTTGCCGACATGATGATGATCGTCGGCAAGAAGGTCGAAGAGCTGATCGCCCGTATCGCCCAGAAGGCGCGGGCAGCCGGTATTCACCTGATTCTCGCCACCCAGCGCCCGTCGGTGGATGTCATTACCGGCCTGATCAAGGCCAACATTCCGACCCGCATGGCGTTCCAGGTGTCGAGCAAGATCGACTCACGCACCATCATCGACCAGGGTGGTGCCGAGCAGCTGTTGGGTCATGGTGACATGCTGTACATGCCACCGGGTACCAGCCTGCCAATCCGCGTGCACGGTGCGTTCGTTTCCGACGACGAAGTGCACCGTACGGTCGAAGCGTGGAAGCTGCGCGGCGCGCCGGATTACAACGACGACATCCTCAACGGTGTGGAAGAAGCCGGCAGTGGCTTCGACGGCGGCGGCGGTGGTGGCGGTGATGGTGAAGATTCGGAGAGCGACGCCCTGTATGATGAGGCTGTGCAGTTCGTGCTGGAAAGCCGCCGCGCGTCCATTTCGGCTGTGCAGCGCAAGCTGAAGATCGGTTACAACCGCGCCGCCCGCATGATCGAAGCCATGGAAATGGCCGGCGTGGTCACCCCCATGAACAGCAACGGCTCGCGGGAAGTGATTGCCCCGGGCGGCCCGCGCGACTGAAGAACACCTTGCCGGGCGCCAACGGTGGCGCCCGGCCTTTTCAATGCTCAATGAGGATTCCCATGCGCGCGATTCGCATGCTGTTGGTTTCTGCCCTGACCCTGGGCTCGGTTACTGCTTATGCCGGTGAGCAAGACGTACAACGCCTGACCCAGTTGCTGGAAAAGTCGCAGACCATCGAGGCCAACTTCTCCCAGCTGACCCTGGGCGCCGATGGCACCAGCCTGCAGGAAACCTCGGGCAAGATGGCGGTCAAGCGCCCGGGCCTGTTCTACTGGCACACTGATGCACCGCAGGAGCAGGTGGTGGTTTCGGACGGCAAGAACGTCACCCTGTGGGACCCGGACCTGGAACAGGCCACCATCAAGAAGCTCGATGTGCGACTGAACCAGACCCCTGCGCTGCTGCTGTCCGGTGATGTGTCGAAGATCAGCCAGAGTTTCGACATTGCTTCCAAGGAGCAGGGCGAGGTGATGGACTTCACCCTCAAGCCGAAGACCAAGGACACCCTGTTCGACTCGCTGCGCGTGTCGTTCCGCAAAGGCCTGATCAATGACATGCAGCTGATCGACAGTGTCGGCCAGCGCACCAACATCCTGTTCAATGGCGTCAAGGCCAACCAGGCGGTGCCGGACAGCCAGTTCAAGTTCGACATCCCCAAAGGCGCGGACGTGATCAAGGAGTAACCAAGGCTCACCATGGACCTGTTTCGAAGCGAACCCGTCGCCCAGCCCCTGGCCGCTCGCCTGCGCCCGTCCAACCTGGACGAGTACGTGGGCCAGGAGCACCTGCTGGCGCGCGGAAAGCCGCTGCGCGAGGCGCTGGAACAGGGTGCGCTGCACTCGATGATCTTCTGGGGGCCGCCGGGGGTGGGCAAGACCACCCTCGCGCGGCTGCTGGCGCAGTTTTGTGACGCGCATTTCGAAACCGTGTCGGCGGTACTGGCCGGGGTGAAAGAAATCCGCCAGGCCGTTGAAGTGGCCAAGCAGCAGGCCGGCCAGTATGGCCGCCGCACCATCCTGTTCGTCGACGAAGTGCACCGCTTCAACAAGTCGCAGCAGGATGCCTTCTTGCCCTACGTGGAAGACGGCACGCTGCTGTTCATCGGCGCCACCACTGAAAACCCGTCCTTCGAGCTGAACAACGCGCTGCTGTCGCGGGCGCGGGTGTACGTGCTCAAAAGCCTGGACGAGGCGGCACTGCGCAAACTGGTCAACCGCGCGCTGACCGAAGAGCGCGGCCTGGGCAAGCGCAACCTGCGGGTGGGCGACGATGCTTTCAAGATGCTGATGGCTGCCGCCGATGGCGATGGCCGGCGCATGCTCAACTTCCTTGAGAACGCCTCGGACCTGGCCGAAGACGGCAGCGAAATCGACGTCGAGATGCTGCAAAGCCTGCTCGGTGACAGCCGCCGTCGTTTCGACAAGGGGGGCGAGGCGTTCTACGACCAGATCTCAGCGCTGCACAAGTCGGTGCGCGGCTCCAACCCCGATGGCGCCCTGTACTGGTTTGCGCGCATGCTCGACGGTGGTTGCGACCCGCTGTACATCGCCCGCCGTGTGGTGCGCATGGCCAGCGAGGATATCGGTAACGCCGACCCGCGAGCGCTCAGCCTGTGCCTGGCGGCGTGGGATGTGCAGGAGCGCCTGGGCAGCCCCGAAGGCGAGCTGGCAGTGGCCCAGGCCATCACTTACCTGGCCTGCGCGCCGAAGAGCAACGCGGTGTACATGGGCTTCAAGACCGCCCTGCGCGAAGCGGCCGAACATGGCTCGCTGGAGGTGCCACTGCACTTGCGCAACGCCCCGACCAAACTGATGAAACAACTGGGCTACGGCGACGAGTACCGCTATGCCCATGATGAGCCCGACGCTTATGCCGCCGGTGAAGACTACTTCCCCGATGAACTGGAGCCTCGCCAGTACTACGAGCCAGTGCCCCGTGGCCTGGAACTGAAGATTGGCGAGAAGCTACGCCACCTGGCCGAGCTCGACCGCAACAGCCCCCGTCAACGGAGAAAACCGTGATTGCACTCATCGCCGCGGTCAGCGCGGGCGGTATCGCCGGCACCTTGTTGCGCTTTGCTACCGCCAACTGGGTAGCGGCCCACTGGCCACGGCACTTCTATGCCGGTACGCTGGCGGTCAACCTGGTTGGCTGCCTGCTGATCGGCCTGCTCTATGGCCTGTTCCTGCACAAGCCGCTGGCGCCGGTCGAGCTGCGCGCCGGCCTGATTGTCGGTTTCCTCGGTGGCCTGACAACCTTTTCCTCCTTCTCGCTCGATACCGTGCGCCTGATGGAAAGCGGGCAGGTGCCCCTTGCCTTGGGCTATACCAGTATCAGCGTGGTGGGCGGGCTGCTCGCGACCTGGGCCGGCCTGTCCCTGACCCGATTCTGAACCAACACCTACTTATAACGAGAGAACGATATGCTCGATTCCAAACTGTTACGCGGCCAACTTCAGGAAGTGGCAGATCGCCTGGCCTCCCGTGGCTTCAGCCTGGATGTCGCGCGCATCGAATCACTGGAAGAGCGCCGCAAGGCAGTGCAGACCCGCACCGAGCAGCTGCAAGCCGAGCGCAACGCCCGTTCCAAATCCATCGGCCAGGCCAAGGCCAAGGGCGAAGACATCGCGCCATTGATGGCCGACGTCGAGCGCATGGCCAATGAGCTGGCTGCTGGCAAGACCGAACTGGACGCCATCCAGGCTGAACTGGACGGTATCCTGCTGACCATCCCCAACCTGCCGGACGCCAGCGTACCGGTCGGTGTCAGCGAAGACGACAACGTCGAAGTGCGCCGTTGGGGCACGCCGAAGGCCTTCGACTTCGAAATCAAAGACCACGTCGCCCTGGGCGAAGTCAGCGGTGGCCTGGACTTCGAAGCCGCTGCCAAGCTGTCCGGCGCCCGTTTTGCCGTGCTGCGTGGCCCGATCGCCCGCCTGCACCGCGCCCTGGCGCAATTCATGATCAACCTGCACACCGGCGAGCACGGCTACGAGGAGCACTACACCCCGTACCTGGTGCAGGCCCCGGCCCTTCAAGGCACTGGCCAGCTGCCGAAGTTCGAGGAAGACCTGTTCAAGATCACCCGCGAAGGTGAGGCGGACTTCTATCTGATCCCGACCGCCGAAGTGTCGCTGACTAACCTGGTGGCCGGTGAGATCCTCGACGCCAAGCAGCTGCCGCTGAAACTGGTTGCCCACACCCCGTGCTTCCGCAGTGAAGCCGGTGCTTCCGGCCGTGACACCCGCGGCATGATCCGCCAGCACCAGTTCGACAAGGTCGAGATGGTGCAGGTGGTAGAACCGGCCAAGTCGATGGAAGCCCTGGAAGGCCTGACCGCCAACGCCGAACGTGTACTGCAACTGCTGGAACTGCCTTATCGCGTACTGGCCCTGTGCACGGGCGACATGGGCTTTGGCGCCGTCAAAACCTACGACCTGGAAGTGTGGGTACCGAGCCAGGACAAGTACCGCGAAATCAGCTCGTGCTCCAACTGCGGCGACTTCCAGGCGCGCCGCATGCAGGCCCGCTGGCGCAACCCGGAAACCGGCAAGCCAGAGTTGGTGCACACCCTCAACGGCTCCGGCCTGGCCGTCGGCCGTACCCTGGTTGCCGTGCTGGAAAACTACCAGCAGGCCGATGGTTCGATCCGGGTGCCGGACGTGCTGAAGCCTTACATGGGCGGCGTCGAGGTCATCCGCTAAATGGATTACCTGCCGCTGTTCCACAAGCTGCAGGGCGGCCGCGTGCTGGTCGTCGGCGGCGGTGAGATCGCCTTGCGCAAGGCGCGCCTGCTGGCGGATGCCGGTGGCGTGCTGCGCGTGGTGGCGCCGGATGTCGACGGCCAGTTGGCTGCGTTGGCCCGGGAGGGTGGCGGTGAGGTGCTGGTGCGTGGCTATCAGGCCGCTGACCTGGTCGGTTGCCGGCTGGTGATCGCAGCAACCGACGACCCAGGGCTGAACGCCCAGGTGTCGGCGGATGCGCAGGCCCTCAGCCTGCCGGTCAACGTGGTGGATGCACCGGCCCTGTGCACGGTGATCTTCCCGGCGATCGTTGACCGTTCACCCCTGGTGATTGCGGTATCCAGTGGCGGTGACGCCCCGGTACTGGCACGGTTGATTCGTGCCAAGCTGGAGGCCTGGATTCCGTCGGCCTATGGTGAGCTGGCCGGGCTGGCAGCGCGCTTTCGGCACAAGGTGAAATCCTTGTACCCGGACGTCAACCAGCGCCGCGGCTTCTGGGAAACCGTGTTCCAGGGGCCGATTGCCGAGCGCCAGCTGGCCGGGCAGGGCGTCGAAGCCGAACGCCTGTTGCAGGCGATGGTAGACGGCGCGCCGGTGCAGCAGGGGGGCGAGGTTTACCTGGTAGGTGCGGGCCCGGGTGATCCGGACTTGCTCACCTTCCGTGCCTTGCGCCTGATGCAGCAGGCCGACGTGGTGCTGTACGACCGCCTGGTGGCTCCTGCGATCATCGAGATGTGCCGGCGTGATGCCGAGCGTATCTACGTGGGTAAGCGCCGCGCCGACCATGCTGTGCCGCAGGACCAGATCAACCGGCTGCTGGTCGATTTGGCCCAGCAGGGCAAGCGTGTGCTGCGACTTAAAGGTGGCGACCCGTTCATCTTTGGCCGTGGTGGCGAAGAGATCGAAGAGCTGGCCGAGCATGGCATTCCGTTTCAGGTGGTGCCAGGCATTACGGCGGCCAGCGGCTGTTCCGCTTATGGCGGGATTCCGCTGACTCACCGCGACTACGCCCAGTCGGTGCGTTTCGTGACCGGGCACCTGAAGGATGGCACCAGCAACCTGCCGTGGGATGACTTGGTGGCGCCAGCGCAGACCTTGGTGTTCTACATGGGGTTGGTGGGCTTGCCGACCATCTGTGCCGAGCTGATTCGCCATGGGCGGGCGGCGAGTACGCCAGCTGCGTTGGTTCAGCAGGGCACTACGCGTAACCAGCGGGTGTTTACCGGTACCCTGGCGGATTTGCCAGAGCTGGTGGCGCGGCATGAAGTGCATGCGCCTACCCTGGTGATTGTGGGGGAGGTCGTGCAACTGCGTGAAAAACTGGCCTGGTTTGAAGGTTCGCAGAACAGCTGATATTGCTGGGGCTGCAAAGCAGCCCCCGGCTATCTCAATCCTGCCAAATCCCTTTACCCGCCAACCGCTCCCGATCATGCGCCAGGTTGAAATCTTGCAACGGCCCCTTGGGCACGATCCCGGTCGGGTTGATGGTCTTGTGGCTCATGTAATAGTGCTTCTGGATATGCTCCATATCCACCGTGCCCGCCACCCCAGGCCACTGATACAGCTCGCGAAGCCAGTTCGACAGGTTGTGATAGTCGCTCAGGCGGCGCAGGTTGCACTTGAAGTGCCCGTGGTACACGGCATCGAAGCGCACCAGCGTGGTGAACAGACGCACATCAGCCTCGGTCAGGTATTCACCCGCCAGGTAGCGATTGCGGCTTAGCAGGTCTTCCAGATAATCCAGCTCATTGAACACATCGTCGAACGCCGCTTCGTACGCTTCCTGCGTGGTAGCAAAGCCTGCGCGGTACACGCCGTTGTTCACGGCCGGGTAGATGCGCTCGTTAAGCGCCTCGATGGTTGGGCGCAGCGGTTCGGGGTACAGGTCCAGTGTATTGCCGGTCAGCTCGTTGAGCGCGCTGTTGAAGATACGGATGATCTCTGACGATTCATTGTTGACGATGCGCTTCTCTTTCTTGTCCCACAGCACGGGTACGGTCACGCGGCCGGTGTAGTGCGGGTCATCCTGGGTGTAGCGCTGGTGCAGGTACTGCAAGGCGTCGAGGTGGTCGCCCGTGGAGCCTTGCTGCACGTCGAAGGTCCAGCCGTGGTCCTGCATCAGCCAACTGACTACCGACACATCGATCAAGGGCTCCAGGCCTTTGAGTGCGCGGACAATCAGGGTGCGGTGGGCCCATGGGCAGGCCAGCGAGACGTATAGGTGGTAGCGGCCGGCCTCGGGGGCGGGCAGTTGGTTACGGCGTTGGGCGTTTTCGCGTTTGAACGTGCCGTCCTTGCCGTTTTCATACCACTGATCATGCCAGCGGCCGTCGATCAAAAGGCCCATGAGTGAGCTCCTCGGAACAAAGTTGTTTGTCGTTGGAGCCCAGTCTAGGCCAAATCGTTCGAATAAATAGCGCAAATAACCGGGGGTTATGATCGGTTAAATCGATTTGTTCCGCGTATCCCAATAACTTTGTGCTGTTGCGAAGGCCTGCTCGCGCTCTTGCCCCAAACCACGCAAGGCCAAGGCCATGGTGGCGATGAGGGCCTTCTCGCCATAGCTGTCTTCCACTTCGCCCCGCCAGAATGCCAGCAAGTGTTCGGCTTGCAGGCTGGCCGGTTTCACATGGCGGCGTTCGCTCAGCGCTGGCCACTCCTCATCCCACGCTTCGCCTGCCGTGGTGCCGTAAAGGTGGCTGATGACATCGGGGTTTACTTCGATCTCGCCGCCATCGCCCTTGATTACCACCGCATGATCGCCCAGCAGGCGACTGGCCTCGCGGTGCACCGCCTGGTAGCCGGGGTGGAAGATGCTTTGCAGGCCACAGCGTGCGCCCAGCGGGTTAAGCACACGCGCCAGTGAGTGGATGGGCGAGCGCAGGCCCAGGGTGTTGCGCAGGTCGATCATGCGCTGCAACTGCGGCGCCCAGTCGTGCAGTGGGAAGAACGCCAGTTGGTGCTGGTCGAGGGAGCTGCCGACAGCGGCCCAGCCGTGGCACAGGGGGATTTGCAGCAGCTCAAGCAGTTGCTCGGTGTACATGCGCCCGGCGGTGTGGGCGCCGCCACCGTGCATCAGGATGCGCACGCCGTTGCCGGCCAGGCATTTGGCCGCCAGCAAGTACCAGGGCAGGTGGCGCTTTTTGCCGGCGTAGGTGGGCCAGTCCAGGTCCACTGCAATGCTCGGCGCCTGCAGGTGGGCGCGCAGGGCCTCGGTGAAGCCGGCCAGCTCCTCGGCGCTTTCTTCCTTGTGGCGTAGCAGCATCAGGAAGGCACCCAGCTGGGTGTCCTCGACTTTGCCTTCCAGCAGCAGGGTCATGGCTGCGCGTGCTTCTTCGCGGGTAAGGCCACGCGCGCCGCGCTTGCCTTTGCCGAGGATGCGCACGAATTCGGCGAACGGGTGTTCGGCCGGGGTTTCCAGTGTCAAAGGGCGAGGTTCGGTCATATGCAGTTGGTCGGCTTGGGCAGGCCCGCCAGCTTGGCGGCAAGTTTGGCGGGGGTGCCGTTGAACAGGCGGTTCAGGTGCGGGCTGTTGCCCTTTTCCGGGCCCAGCTTCAGGGCCGTGTACTTGATCAGCGGGCGCGTGGCCGGGGACAGCTGGTACTCCTGATAGAACTGGCGCAGCAGTTCGAGGATTTCCCAATGGTCTGCCGTCAACGGGATGCCCTCGCGCTCGGCCAAGGCCTCGGCGGCAGCATGGGACCAGTCCTGCAGGTCGACCAGGAAGCCGTCCTTGTCCAGGGCGATGGCGTTTTCGCCAACGTTGAGCGTATTCATAGCCAGCTGTTGACCTTGTCGTAGTGCAGGGACAGTTCGACGAAGCCAGCGTAGTCCACGGCCTTGGCCAGGTCGTTGCCGACTGCGCGGGCCTGAACGTCCTCTTCCAGGGCGAACAGGCGCTGTGCCAGGCCGGCAGCTTGCAGCTGGTGGTGCGGCTCGCTGCCGCTGCGCAAGGCATACACCGCATCGCCGCACAGTAGCAGCGCGTCGTCGGCACCGAGCAGGCGCAGGCAGCTGGCCAGGCGCTCGTCGCCGAACGGGGAGTGGGCAATTACATGCAGGGTCGTCATCAGAGCGTTACCACCTGGTCGAAACGGGCGATCAGCGCGGTTAGCGCTGCGTCATCGAGCACTTGTACCGGCAGTGCCAGGGTGTCGGCTGCCAGGCCGCGGCGGGTGAGGCTGTGGCTACAGGCAAACAGCTCTTCAACACCGAACATCGGCAGTGCTTGCAGGTTGGCGGCCAGGTTCTTCTGTTGCACGGCGGTGGGTTGCTGGTTGGGCGCAAGCTGGAACACGCCATCGTCCAGGAACAGCATGCCCAGCGGCAGGTCGAACGCGCCGCCGGCCAGGGCGATGTCCAGTGCTTCACGGGCGGATGGGCCGTTCCACGGTGCCTGGCGGCTGATGATCAACAAGGATTTGGCCATTTCAGTCGCCTCCGAAGCAGACAAGGCGGTCGGCTACCTGCGCAGCCTCATGCAACTGGCCAAGCCCCGACAGCTCCCAAGGCTTGGGCAGGTTCACGGCCGGGCGCTGGTAGCGGCTGGCTTCGGCTTCATCGAGCACGCCACGGCGCAGGGCGGCAGCGATGCACACCACGGCGTCCAGCTGGTTGGCCTCGATAAAGGCGCGCCATTGGCCCGCCACGTCCAGTTCGTCCTGGGGTGCGACCACGTTGGCCGAGGCACTGTGCACCCCGTCCTGATAGAAGAACAACCGGGCAATCTCATGCCCGCCGGCCAGCACCGCCTCGGCGTAGCGCAAGGCGCGCCGTGAAGAGGGCGCATGGGCCGGAGAGAACACCGCGATAGCGAATTTCATGGGTAACTCATGCAAAGGAATGGTGCCATGATAAAGCAAAAAAGCCCGCGCCCGCTTGTGCATGGCGGGGCGGGCTTTCTGTCAGGCCTGAAGGGCTCAGGCGTGTTCCTTGCTCTCCGGCAGGAACCAGTTCAACACCAGGGCACAGATACCGCCCGTGGCTACCCCCGACTCCAGCACATTGCGGATCGCAGCCGGCATATGCGCCAGGAATTCCGGCACCTGTGCCACACCCAGGCCCAAGGCCAGCGACACCGCAATAATCAGCAGTGCGCGGCGGTCCAGCCGGGTGCTAGCCAGAATATTGATCCCCGAAGCCGCAACCGCACCGAACATCACCATGGCCGCACCACCCAGCACCGGCTCCGGCACCGCCTGAATCACCCCGGCAACGCTCGGGAACAGGCCCAGCAGCACCAGCATCACAGCAATCCAGATCCCGATATGGCGGCTGGCAATACCGGTCAGCTGAATCACGCCGTTGTTCTGCGCAAAAATCGAGCTGGGGAAGGTGTTGAACAAGCCGGCCAGCAGCGAGTTGGCACCGTTGACCAGCACGCCGCCTTTGATCCGCTGCATCCACACCGGCCCTTCGACCGGCTGGCGCGACACCTTGCTGGTGGCGGTAACGTCACCAATGGCTTCCAGCGACGTCACCAGGTAAATCACCAGCATTGGAATGAACAGCGCCCACGAGAAGCCCAAACCAAAGTGCAGTGGCGTAGGCACCTGGAACAGCGCGGCTTCATGCATGCCGGTGAAATCCAGGCGGCCCATGTAACCGGCCAACGCATAACCAACCGCCAAGGCGATGACGATGGCGCAGCTGCGCATCCACACCACCGGGACGCGGTTGAGAATTACGATAATTGCCAACACCACGCCCGACAGCAGCAGGTTATCGCCATTGGCGAAGGTGCCGTTGGCCATGGCGCCAAAGCCGCCACCCATGCTGATCAGGCCGACCTTGATCAGCGTCAGGCCGATCATCAGCACCACGATGCCGGTCACCAGCGGGGTGATCAGGCGCTTTACGAAGGGCAGGATGCGCGAAACGCCCATCTCCACGAACGAGCCTGCGATCACCACGCCGAAGATAGCCGCCATCACGCCTTCTACCGGCGTGCCTTGCTTGACCATTAGCGCACCGCCAGCAATCAGCGGCCCGACGAAGTTGAAGCTGGTGCCCTGAACAATCAGCAGCCCGGCGCCGAATGGCCCGAAGCGCTTGCACTGAACGAAGGTGGCAATACCCGAGATCACCAGCGACATGGAAACGATCAGGTTGGTATCACGCGCCGAAACACCCAGCGCCTGGCAGATCAGCAGGCCAGGGGTCACGATCGGCACGATGATCGCCAGCAGGTGCTGCAGGGCCGCCAGCAGGCCGATCACCAGCCGTGGCTTGTCCTCAAGGCCAAGCACCAGTTCATTGGCAGGCGCCGCCGCGCCTGGGCTGTGTTCGTGTGAGCTCATTGCTGGAAGCTGCCCCGGAAGAAAAAAGGAGCGCATTCTACGGGGTGATGAGAGATTGCGGTAGAGAAAAGCACGATGGCGGCACGATCGGCGACCATGCGCCTAGTTATCTGACTTTTTGGTCAGTTATTGGTTGTGCTTTCTGGGGCTTGATAGCGCCCACAAAAAAGCCCGCCGAAGCGGGCTTTCTCGCACAGTCATCAATCAGTCATCACGACCCATGATGCCGAACAGCTGCAGCAGGCTGACAAACAGGTTGTAGATCGACACATACAGGCTGATGGTCGCCATGATGTAGTTACGCTCGCCACCATGAATGATCGCGCTGGTCTGGAACAGGATGCACACCGACGAGAACAGCACGAAGCCAGCGCTGATCGCCAGTTGCAGGCCGCTGATCTGGAAGAAGAAGCTGGCCACGACAGCACCCAGCAGAACGAAGAAGCCAGCAGTGATGAAGCCACTGAGGAAGCTCATGTCCTTGCGGGTGATCAGCACATAGGCCGACAGACCACCAAACACCAGTGCAGTCATGGCAAACGCCGAGCTGACCACTTCAGCGCCGCCGGCCATGCCCAGGTAGCGGTTGAGAATCGGGCCGAGGATGAAGCCCATGAAGCCGGTGAGGGCAAAGGTAGACACCAGGCCCCAGGCCGAATCACGCAGCTTGTTGGTGAGGAAGAACAGCCCGTAGAAGCCGATCAGCACCACGAACACGTTCGGGTAGCCGACGCGCATCTGCTGGGCCACGAAGGCCATGACACCGCTGAAGGCGAGGGTAAGTGCCAGCAGGCTGTACGTGTTGCGCAGGACCTTGCTGATCTCCTGCTGCTCGACCTGCTGGCCGTGGTGTACGGCGTAATCCTGTTCGCGCATGGCGACACTCCTTGGTAAAACCTGTGGTTTCGAACGTTCAGATGCTAGGAGTCTATCAGAGCTCCCACAACCCGCGACACAGAGAGTTTGACAGCGTGTTTCATTAAGGTATTATGGCGGCCGCAAAACGAGCTGGAAGCGTGGCCGAGTGGTTTAAGGCAACGGTCTTGAAAACCGTCGATGGGCAACTATCCTAGAGTTCGAATCTCTACGCTTCCGCCACATTCAAAGCCCTGATTATTCAGGGCTTTTTGCGTTTTTGGGGCCGTAAAATGAGTCTCTGAAGGCAGAGGGCCTGAGTCCAACAAGTCCAACGACTTTCAAGTCCAGAAAAGCCCAGATCTTCTCAGGGCTTCGGCATCACGCCTTTCGCAGAATCGCATCAATCCGATGCCAGTTCACCGTTCCGGAATCGATGACCATGGCTGATTCGGTTTCGCGCAGCAGGACGGTTTCCAACCCCGCAGCAAGCGCTTGAACATTTTCAACGCTATGAAACGACATATGCCCCTGGCCAGCCCAGCCGTGCCTTAGCCCGAAGAAATGACCTGTAAAGACACCTCCGGGAACCAGCGCTTTGCAAATCAGATTCCACAGGTGATCGAATCGCCCAGGGTGGCAAAAGGGAAGGGCAAGCCCGGCATGGATCAGGCTCGACGGCGGTAGCTCGGCAAGGTACTCAAAGTCTGCCACCTTGGCGTCCAGCATACGGGCCTCCTCCACTGAGCATTTGCTGGCCGTGCGTGCGATGGCTTCAGGCTCTTTATCAATGGCCAGCACCTGCCAGCCCGCCTGAATCAGTTGCAACGTTTCATTACCGGCACCGCACCCCAGGTCTACCGCATGCAGGGGGCGTAGGTGCTTGGCATGATCAATGGCGCAACTGAGCAGCAGAGAGGGAGCGCGCCTGTTTGTGCGTTCGTAGAAAGCGTTCCAGCTCGTCATGGATAAAGCATCCTTACCTTTCCATCTTGTGTAGGGCGGTGACCGCAATGCCTGAATGGCAGATGGTATCCCATTGGCGGTTACCGCTTGGCGGCTTGAGTATTTCCACAGGTTACCGGCCTCGTTACGAAATCCTGACCAGCGCGGGCGCTGTCTCTGTGTAGACTGTGCCTCTTCACACATTCTGTCGCTCGCACTCGGAATACCAAAATGAACAAACTGATCCTGCCCGCCGCCATCTTCGTAAGCGTGATGATCGTAGGGACGATAGCCGATAACTTTGGCGTGGAAGGAGGGTGGAAAATAGGTGTGCTGTGCCTTGTGGCCGGTGCTGTTCAATTTGTGGTTACACGCTTTCAACGTGCTTCGCGCAACAACGTCCAATCTTAAGCGCTGCTTCTAAAGCTAAGACGATCAGGTTTTACGTGCTGTTGTTCTATGGGAGAGCGGCGCAGGCTGTGACAATGGGTGCAATTACAAGGGCCATGTCATGCTGACCATCTCCAACAACGTGCATCTGCCGGATGCCGAAATCGAACTGACCTACATCCGTGCGCAAGGCGCGGGTGGGCAGAATGTCAACAAGGTATCCAGCGCGGTGCACCTGCGGTTCGACATCCCGGCCTCGTCGTTGCCCGAGTTCTACAAGGCGCGGCTGCTGGCGCTGCGTGACAGTCGCATTACCGGCGATGGTGTGTTGATCATCAAGGCCCAGCAGTACCGCACCCAAGAGCAGAACCGGACCGACGCACTGGCGCGTCTTGCCGAGTTGATCATCGCTGCCGGCAAGACCGAAAAGAAACGCCGCCCGACCAAGCCGACCCTTGGCTCGAAGACCCGCCGCCTTGAAGGCAAAGCCAGGCGAAGCACTGTCAAGGCGGGGCGGGGCAAGGTGGATTTCTAGTGCGGGTGGTGGACCGTCGCGTAGCTAGTCAACCCAATCAGCGCATCATGCCCAACTCGGCATCATCCATCAGCGCCTTGGCCAGCGCGCTCAGGTAGTGCGCAGCCCAGATCATCATCGGCTTCTCATCCATCAACCCGACAATGGTCAGTTCGCGCACATACCCTATCAACTCCGAAGCCTGCTCGCGGGCGTTCTGGCAAGGGATGCCGGCTTCGATGCGAAACAGCGGGTGGGTCTGGTTTTCACCTTGGTAGAACGTGGTCTTGCCTACAGTCGTCTTTTCGTTCGGATCGTCAGTCATCTTTAACATTCCTATATCTCCAAATGATCTGCACCGATCCCGCTGTCAAACAGGTTGGGTGGCAGCTGTGCGTGGGTTGACAGACCGGCGGACATAGGAAGTTCCGGCGCACGCAAGCGTGCCCCACGCGCAGCCGCCATCGAGGGCGCTGCAGAACCTATATACCGTTACGGCCTGTCAAAGCCGTGTCGCTGATGAGCAGCAACAGCCCCAGACTAGAGGCCCAGCAGGGCGCCCGCAACGGAAAATAGGCGGCAACAGTATCTTTGGGAAATGCCCTACAAGATAGCGAAAAATTCTGATCTTTCGAAGCAGATTGACATCATTTGGGATGGGATAGCCTGCTGTGGTCGCGGGCTGAAATGGTGTGGGGCTTGAGATCGTGGTTGCTGGTTGGGGCCATGGGGGCTGCTGTGCAGCCCATCGCCGGCAAGCCAGCTCCCACACCGACCGCATCGCACTCAAGCCATGCGCTGTACCTGTGGGAGCTGGCTTGCCGGCGATGGGCCGCAAAGCGGCCCCAATAATCTAATCTGACTGGCATTAGGATGAACCCGCTCCCACAGGGACTGCGTTTTGCCGGAAGGTTGCGGCTGATCACTTGATCAGCGGCACGCCACTCAGCTTCTGCAGTTCGTCAAAGTCGATATCCGCACAAATCTCGACCACTTTCAGCCCTTCAGGCGTCACTTCCAGCACGGCCAGGTCAGTGTAGATACGGCTGACGCAAGCAATGCCGGTCAGCGGGTAGGTGCACTCAGGCACCAGTTTGCTTTCGCCGGATTTGGTCAGGTGGTCCATCATCACGAACACCTGGCGGGCGCCGGTGGCCAGGTCCATTGCGCCGCCTACGGCCGGGATCGAACCTTCGGCACCGGTGTGCCAGTTGGCCAGGTCGCCCTTCACCGACACCTGGAAGGCACCCAGTACGGCGATGTCCAGGTGGCCGCCACGCATCATCGAGAACGAGTCGGCATGGTGGAAGAACGCACCGCCAGTCAGCAGGGTCACGTGCTGCTTGCCGGCGTTGATCAGGTCATCGTCTTCCTCGCCCGGGGCCGGGCTCGGCCCCATGCCCAGCAGGCCGTTTTCGCTGTGCAGGAACACTTCCTTGTCGCCCAGGTAGTTGGCCACCAGGGTGGGTGCGCCAATGCCCAGGTTGACGTAGGCACCTTCCTGAATGTCTGCGGCCACGCGTTGGGCCATCTCGGTGCGGGAGAGCTTTTTGGTGATGGTCATGGCAGGCCTCAGACAGCGTTGGCGATCGAAGAAGCGGCAGCGCCGGTAACGGCGACCACGCGCTGGACGAAGATACCCGGGGTGATGATGTGTTCCGGGTCCAGTTCACCGAGTTCGACAACCTGGTCGACCTGGGCGATGGCGGTCTTGGCGGCCATGGCCATGATCGGGCCGAAGTTGCGGGCGGCCTTGCGGTAGGTCAGGTTGCCCCAACGGTCGCCCTTGTGCGCCTTGATCAGCGCAAAGTCGGCGTGCAGCGGCATTTCCAGCACGTACATGCGGCCGTCGATTTCACGGGTTTCCTTGCCTTCGGCCAGCAGGGTGCCGTAGCCGGTTGGCGAGAAGAATGCACCAATGCCCGAACCCGCGGCGCGGATACGCTCGGCCAGGTTGCCCTGCGGGACTACTTCCAGCTCGATCTTGCCGGCGCGGTACAGTTCGTCGAACACGTAGGAGTCGGACTGGCGCGGGAACGAGCAGACCACCTTGCGCACGCTGCCTGCCATGAGCAGGGCGGCCAGGCCGATCTCACCGTTACCGGCGTTGTTGCTGATGATGGTCAGGTCGCGGGCACCGGTGGCGATCAGGCCGTCGATCAGCTCGGACGGCATGCCAGCCGTGCCAAAGCCACCGACCATGATGGTCGAACCGTCGGTAATCCCTTCCACCGCGCTGGCGATGGACTCGTACGTTTTATTGATCAAGGCGAGCTCCTGGTTGTTCCTGGAGTTGTGGTTGTCGGGCTGGCCGGAGCGCGTGACGCGATGGGGCCTGTCAGCGCTTGAAATTACTTGCTGACTTTCGCTATAGCGTGCCGCAAGATAGGGCAACAGTAGAGGGGGTTTGGCTGAATTTGTGCGATTATCGAACTGTTGTGCGATGTGCGAGCAGTTTCGGAAGCTATTTGCCTCACTCAAATTGAACGTGTGATCCCTTCATTGTTGCCCCTCGCTGGTGCGCTCTGCGCTTATCTGCCACGGTTCTGCACTGATCAAGTGCAGCAAGCTCGCGAAATCACCGATTAATCACCCCTGCCGCGTTGGCGTGCGACTTGCTATCAGATTGCCATTCGATGTCGCGTATGGTGAAGATAATGTCGCTTTCCAGTGGTTCGATGCAGTTGTCGTCGCATGAAAAGGGCTGGCTGCCGTGGTTTGGTAAAACCGGCAAATTCAGCATGGGCTGGGCGTGCCGCCTTAACCGGGCCAGTTACCCGCAGATCGAGCAAACCTTCGAAGCCATCGCCCACACCCGTGTGCAGTTGCTGCATGAGTGGACGCGCGAGCAGTGGGAGCATCTGGCCGAGCTGGCCGATCAACTGGCGCCCGGGCTCGCTCAAGTCGATAGCGCGATGTTGCGCAGCACGCTGGCCCAGGCCGAGGACTTTTCCGAACTGTTTGTCGTCGATGCCCACGGCAGCGTCATCGCTTCGACCTGGC
Source organism: Pseudomonas sp. LLC-1 (assembly GCF_002992185.1). Taxonomy (NCBI): domain Bacteria; kingdom Pseudomonadati; phylum Pseudomonadota; class Gammaproteobacteria; order Pseudomonadales; family Pseudomonadaceae; genus Pseudomonas; species Pseudomonas sp. LLC-1. The sequence goes on from NZ_LUVY01000012.1 coordinate 254,674, forward strand.
CCCAACGTGGCACGCCGCGTATCGAGCACATGTCAGCCCTGGCACAAGGGCTGAAAGCCCCCTTCCTGCACGGGCCCTACAGCGACCCACTGACCTTGCAGATCGGCCCGTCATCCTCACGCTTTCACGACGAAGTCACGCTGATGTTCTACCAGCCCCTCAGGCGCGCGGGCAAAGTGCTCGGTTGCCTGTGCGGGCGGGTGCCCAACGACGTGCTGGGCGATCTGATCCAGCGCGAGGCCGGGCACATCTACCCCGAGTCGGGTGACAATTACCTGTTCATGGCGCAATCGCGCTTCGACCTTGCCATTCAGCCTGGCATCGCGCTGTCCCGCTCGCGCTTCGAAGACGCCACCTTCACCCATGGCGAAAACCTCAAGAGCGGCGTGCACACCCCCTGGACCACGGTGCAGGTCCAGCGCCATACCGAACTGGAGCTGCGTTTCACCGACCCCTCCACGCGGGAACTGCACCCGGGCGTAAGGGAGACCATCAGGCGCGGTGAAAACCTGTTCGTGACCTACCCCGGCTATTCGGACTATCGCCACGTACCGGTGGTAGGTAAGGGCGTAACGTTCCAGTTGCCGGGCTCACCCGACCGCTGGGGCATGATGTGCGAGGCAGACCTGGAGGAGGTCTACCGCCGGCGCTCGCTGAGCTACGGTTTGATGAAGCCCTATGTGGCGATCATGGCGGGCCTTTTCGGCTGCAACTACCTGGTGCAGCACTGTGCAGGCCTGCCGCAAGGGTTGAACGACGCGATCGAGGCCGCGAGCATGCTCGGCGCCACGTTGCTGTTCGGTGTGCTCGGGCCCAAGCGCCTGGCGGCCAGGCTGAATGGCATGAGCGGCGTGCTGCGCACCATCGCCGAGGGAGAAGGCAACCTGCGCCAGCGCCTGGACACCAGCACCTTGGCCAACGACGAAAGCGGCGACATGGCGCGCTGGATCAACAGCTTCATCGACCGCCTGGACGCGGTGGTGGGGCAGGTGGTCAAGGCCAGTCGAACCGTCGGCAGCACCAACCAGATGATGCTCGGGCGCAGCCAGGAAGCCAGCGTGAGCTCCGCCGATGTGGCAGACGCCGTGCACCAGATGATGATCATCATGGAAGAGCAGCTTGGCGAGTTGCAGCAGGCCTCGGTCAGTGCCGAGCAGATGAAGCAGGCCATGGACGAAGTGGTCAGCCGCGCACGCGAGCAGTACCTGGCGGTGCAGGCGGGCACGCAGTCGATCCGCGATGTGGTGGCGCGCTCGTCGTCCAGCGTGCAGCGGCTCGACAGCCGCATGGTCGAGATCGACAACATTACCGGGTTGATCAGCGAAATCACCAACCAGACCAACCTGCTGGCGCTCAATGCCGCCATCGAGGCGGCGCGCGCCGGGGAGCATGGCCGTGGCTTTGCAGTGGTGGCCGACGAGGTGCGCAGCCTGGCCGCGCGTACCTCGCGTGCTGCCGACGACATTCGCCATATGGTCGAAAGCCTGCAGGGCGAAACCCGTCAGGCCGTAAGCTTCATGGAGCAGGGCGTGCAGGACGTCGACAACAGTCTGCGCCTCGCCGAGGACGCCTCTTCGGAAAATGTGCAACTGCACCAGGCGGTGGAGGGCATGTTCGCCATCATCCAGCAGCTCAACCGGCGCAGTGTGGAATACGGCAAGACCATCGAGCAGGTCAACCAGTCGTCCAGCGAGATGCGCCAGACCGCCGTGGTGCTGCAAAGCAGTGCGCAGAAGGTGAAGGTGGATGCCGGCAAGTTGCAGAAGCTGGTGGGGCAGTTCGAAGTCAGCGATGATGGCGAACGAGGCGTTGCTGCTTGAGTAACGCACTATCCGGTAACCAGGGAGACCGTCATGATCCGGCTGGCCGTAGCAACCGATGAGCCTGAAGTCAGGCAGTGTGCCGAGCAGGCCTACGCTCGGTATGTGCCACTCATCGGGCGCAAGCCTGCCCCGATGACCGCAGACTTCGCCAGGCAGATAGCGGACGGTGTGGTGTATGTTGCGACGGATGATCGGGCGGTCTTCCAGGGTTTCATTGTGTTCTATGCCGAGCACGGCCACATGCTGCTGGAAAACGTCGCGGTCCTGCCCAGCGCAGCCGGGCAGGGTGTAGGAAAGGCGTTGATCCGCTTCTGTGAAGATGCAGCCCGGCAACAGGGGGTAGGCGCCGTCCATCTCTATACCAACGAGAAGATGACCGAGAACCTGTCGATTTACCCCAAGCTCGGCTATGTGAATGTAGGGCAACGGACGGAAGACGGTTTCAAGCGCGTTTATTTCGAGAAGACCCTGGTGCCCTGACAGGCCGTTCGTGCATGCGTACAAAGCATGCCCCGCACGCGGGCAATGCGTCATGCGCCCCGGCTTCAGGCATCATGTACCCAGCCCTATCGAAAAGCTGAACGCGCCAAATGCCTGAATCCCCCAACCCCAACCGCGCCATCTACGACCTGGACATGCTCCGCACCGTGGTCATGGTGGCCGACTGCGGCAGTTTCACCACCGCCGCAGCCCGCCTGCATTCCACCCAGTCTACAGTCAGCCAGAAGGTGCGCCGGCTGGAAGAAATGGTCGGCCACCAGCTGCTCGACCGCAGCAACCGCGAGGTGCACCCGACCGACGCCGGTGAAACCCTGCTGCGTTACGCTCGGCACCTGCTGGCGGTGAGCAGCCAGTTGACCGAGGCCATGTCGGGTGGGGTGACGGTAACCGTGCGCATCGGCCTGCCGGACGATTTTGTCGCGGGCAAGACGATGCAGGCGTTGGCGGCGTTCAACCGGCGTAATCCGACGGTGAAACTGGAGATTACCGGTGGCCTTAGCCGTGACCTGATGAGCACCTATGATCGGGGCGAACTGGACTTGGTGTTGATCAAGCAGCGGCGGCACAGCCGTGAGGCCAATGCTTGCCAGCCAGAGCGTATCGAGTGGATCGACAGTGCGCAGTACCCGTGCTTTGCCCAGGACCCGATTCCGCTGGTGACCTTCCCGCCGCGTGGGCTGTACCGGGACGACATGATCAGCGCGGTCGAGGCCATGGGGCGGAGCTGGCGTATCGCATTCACCAGTTCGAGCCTGGCAGGGATTCAGGAGGCCGTCGCCAATGGGTTAGGGGTAAGCCTGTTGCCATTGCGGGTGGTGACGGCGGGGCATCGGGTGCTAGGGGGGGAAGAAGGATTCAAGCCGATTAAGGTGTTTGAGGCGGCGATATTTCATCGGCCGACGGCAGACCCGATGGTTATGGAGTTGGCCGAAATTCTGATTGGAATTTTGCGGGCAGAGGCAGAGTAAGTCTTGGTCTAGTGGCTGTCAGTCAGGGCCATGGGGCGCGAAGCGGCCCCAGGTTTTTTTGCCTGTTAGTGGCGGCGTACTTCTGCAGCAAACTGCGTGGCCTTCAACTGCAAATGCGCAGGCCCGCCCCAGAATGCACCGTGGCGCACGATCACTCGCTCATGAATGGCAGCCGCCACTGCCGCAGCGGCATTCGGTGCCTTGAACAGGATGAAGCTGGCTTCATTGCCCACCTTCAAGCCGTAATCCTTTTTACCCATCACGCCGGCACCCGCTTCGGTCGCCATGTGCAGCGCTACCCGCAGTTCCTCGTCGGTGTTGAAGCCTGAGCGGTAGCTGACCAGCATGGCCCGTTGCAGCATGTCGCCGTTGCCGTAGGGCCACCAGGCATCCTGGATGTTGTCGTTGCCGGTAAACACCCGCACGCCGCCTTTACGCAGGCGTAGGACGGGTGGGAAAGCATGCTCGCCGGGGGCGTTGGTCATGATGGAAATACCGGCGCCAGCCAGCGCTTCGGCGGTGCGGTCGACCACGGCATCGGATACGTCGCCCAGCCCATAGGCGTGGCTGACCGCCACCAGGCCTTGCATGCCCAGTGCCTGGGTGCGGGCGGCGATGCGTTCGAGTTGGGCGATACAGATATCGCCAGGCTCATGCAGGTGGATATCGACCTTCACGCCATGTCGGTCGGCGATGCCGAACACGATGTCGAGCTGGCCATCGGCATCGCCATCAAGGGTGGTCGGGTCGATGCCGCCGACCACCTGCACGCCTTCGCGGATGGCCGCTTCCATCACTTCAGCGGTGCCGGGGCAGGTCACCACTCCGGCCTGGGGGAAGGCCACCAGCTCGATGGCGAGCAGGTCTTTCCACATGTCCCGGGCTTCGAGCATTGCATGCAGGTTGGAAAGGCCGGTGGTGGCGTCCACGTCCACATGGCAACGCATGGCCAGGGTGCCAAACGAGGCGGCCTGGCGCATCAGCGCATCGGCGCGCTCGACGATGGGCGGGGCGCTGGCGAGTTCGCGTTTCTCCACGGCCAGGCGCTCGCGCAGGCTGGCCGCGGGTTGATGCGGGCGCCAGCGATCGCCGACGAAGCTTTTGTCCAGATGGATGTGGCCGTCGACAAAGCCCGGCAGCGCCAGCAGGCCTTCGAGGTCGATGGTTTCGCGGGCGGGCGTGCTGGCGCGTTGCGGGCCGATGTGGCTGATGCGGCCGTTGCTTACGGCAATGTTCAGAGGCAGGCCATCGGCGTCGATGGCGTTGATGAACTCACGGTCGTTCATGGTTGGGCCTTTTTTACTAACGGCTTGGGTGACGTACCACGGTAGGGCGGATGTGGGCATGTCTCCAATTAATTATCAGGATCGACAGCAGTGCGTTTCTGGATACAGGCAGTGGAGGTTGGCCTGCATTAAAAAGCCCACTGAAGAGGATTGCGATAATTAACTGTCAAAGCCTTCGATCTCGGCCCAGGATTGACCGCGTGCCCCGTCCTACCGCTTGCTGCAGCGTGTTCCGGGCAGGTCATCACACACAATAAAAACAAATGCCGTGTCGGAGTCCTTCCATGATCAATGATTCCAAGCTGCTGCGTGCCGCCTTGATTTTCATTGCCTGTACTTCATTCATCGTCTGTGGCGTGCAACCCATTTTCATGGGTTTGGTCACGGAACAACTGAGCCTGTCACTGGATCAGCAGGGCTGGGTGGTGTCGGTCGAGATGATCGGCATGACCCTGGGCACCTTGCTATGCCCGCTGCTGATGAAGCGCCATGGCGGGCGTAGCCTTTGCCTGTTCGTGGGGGCGCTGTGCGTGGCGTTGAGCATTGCGACCGCCTTTTCCACCACCAATAACGTGTTGCTGATCGTGCGCCTGGCGGCCGGCACCTGTGCGGGGCTGGTGTACGCCTACGCCGTTTCCACGCTGGGACGCTTGCCCAACCAGGACCGGTCGTTCGGGTTGATGCTGTTGCTGCAAACCCCCGAGTACTCGCTGTTCTCGGCAGCGTTGCCGTTGCTGGCCGCGCAAAGTGGCACGGTGACTGCCTTGTGCGCGTTCGGCCTGTGGTACTTGCTGATCTGCGGCGCCAGCCTGGTGTTGCCGCGCCGTCCGGCGGCGTTGCTGGCCAGTGGCGAAGGCTCACCTGCCCAGGGTGGTTCGGCACGTACAGGGCGTACGGCGCTGGTGGGCATGCTGTTCATGCAGATCGCCATCTACTGCGTGTGGGGCTTCATCGACCAGCTGGCGCGAGACCAGGGCATCAGCGGCGTCGACATCGGTTGGGCGTTCGGCCTGTCTGCCATTGGCGGGTTGCCTGGGGCAGGGCTGCCAAGCCTGCTGGGGGCGCGGGTCAACCGCCAACTGATGATTGCTGTGGGGTTGGTGGCGGTGTTCGTTTCCATCGCCATGCTCACGGGCCATACCCGCACACCGACGCAGTTGTTCGTGGCGTTGTTGCTGATCAACTTTGGCTGGGTGCTGTCACTGTCGTACTACATGGCGCTGATCACCACCAACGACCCGACCGGCAAGCTGACGCCGCTGGTCAGCATCACGTTGATGGGAGCTGCAGCCGTGACGCCCGCACTGATTGCCATGCTGGTGGAGGGCTCCAACCAGCAGTTGATTTTCCTGTTGGGTACCGGGGCGTTGGTGATTGCTTTTGCGGTCACTTGCCTTGGGGTAGGTCGCAGGGGGATGTCCAGCAAGGCGGCTTACTGAGCATATCCCTGGTGTCAGGCATTGCCGGTTCAGGCTTCAGCCCCCGGCAATCGGCTCCGGCAGGCCTTTTACGCCGGGGTTCAGTGCGAACACGCCGCCGGCCAGTGGCTGGTCGCTCAGGTCGATGCCTTGTGGGCGAATCGACGTCACGAACAGCGTATCCAGCTGCGGGCCGCCGAATGCGCACATGGTCGGTTTCTTCACCGGTAGCGGCAGGGCGCGGTCCAGTTTGCCTTCGGGGGTGAAGCGCAGTACCTGGCCGGCATCGATCGCACAGATCCAATAGCAACCTTCGGCATCCACTGCGGCCCCGTCCGGTCGGCCGGCGTGCTGGTTCATGTCGATGAAGATTCGGCGGTTGTGCGGTGTGCCGCTGTCGATGTCGTAGTCGAAGGCCCAGATCAGCTGGACGCTGGGGTGTGAGTCAGAGATATACAGTGTTTTGCCGTCCGGGCTGAAGGCCATGCCGTTGGGCACGATCAGCTTGTCCAGTCGTGCCTGCAATGGTTTTACCGTTGCGTCTGCCGTCGCGTCATACCGGTAAAGTGCACCCACCGGCTCGGCGCCCATGCTGGTTTGCATCGTACCGGCCCAGAAGCGCCCTTGGCGGTCACAGCGCCCGTCATTGAAGCGCATGCCGGGCCTGGCGTGTTCGACGCTGGCACGTTTGTCGGCCAACAGGCGGCCGTCTGCCTGAGGGGTGAGGTGAAAGATCCCGCTCTCCTGGGCCCCCAGCCAATAGCCTTGCTGGCTGCGGACAATGCAGCCCAGCATTTCGTCTGCGGTCCAGTGGGTTGTCTGGCCGTCCATCTGCCAGCGGAGCAGGCGACCTGCTGGTATATCCACCCAGTACAAGGCATTTTCCTGCGGGTGCCAGACCGGGCTCTCGCCCGTGGCATTGCGTGCGTCGGTAATCAGTTCGGCTGTCATGGAAGCATTCTGCGCTCTATCGGGGTCAGTCGCCAAAAGGGCCGGCAGCGGTGAAGGCGCCGCCTTGCAGATGGGCCGTCGGGTCATTTGCTGCGGGCTTTGGCTGCTGCTCCAGTGCCGGGCGGAAGCGCTCCGCGCTGTCCTTCGGGTTGAAGTCCAGGTGTGCGGCGTGGCGGTTGTTCCACCACAGGTCGCGGTTGGCCGAGACGCCATACACCACGGTGTGGCCAACGTTCTCGGCCAGCAATGCGCGCTCCACCAGGTGTGCCAGGTCTGCGTAGCTCAGCCAGGTGGACAACATGCGGACATTGCGGGGTTCGGGGAATGAAGAGCCGATGCGCAGGCTGACCGTTTCGATGCCGTAGCGATGGAAGTAGAACGTCGCCAGGTCTTCGCCGTAGGCCTTCGACAGCCCGTAATAGCAGTCTGGCCGGCGTGGCGAATGCGCATCCACTTGTTCGTCCTGAGGGTAAAAGCCGGTGACATGGTTGGAGCTGGCGAACACCACGCGTTTGATGCCGTGCTTACGGGCGGCCTCATAGATGTGGAAGGTGCCGACGATGTTGGCTTGCAGAATTTCTTCGAAGGCGCGCTCGGTGGAGATGCCTCCCAGGTGCACGATGGCGTCTACATCCTTGGCCAGGGCCAGTACGCCGGCCTTGTCCGCCAGGTCGCAGTTGATGACTTCTTCATGCTCGCCCGTAGCTGTTGCCATGGGGCTGATGTCCGATGCGCGCACGATGGTGGCGTGCGCTTGCAGTGCTTCGCGAAGCACGTGCCCGAGCCCGCCGGCGGCACCGGTGAGCAGCAGGCGGTTGAAGGGTTTGCGTGTGATCTTGGTCATTGTCTTGGGGCCTTTTACTGAAACGGCATGAAGGTGCCGTGGGGGAACGACACCGGCATGGGCGGGCGGTTGCCCTTACAGGAAGTTGTACTGGATGCCCAGGCGCCAACGGGCCTGGCGATCGTCCGTGTAGCTGTTGACCTTGATGTCACCCACTTCCATGAACGGTGCCCACTGCTTGTTGAGCTTGTACTTGATGATCAGGTTCTGCTCGTAGTCGCGCTTCTTGTTGTCGTAGCGGATGTAGTCGGTGGTGAAGTGGATGTACTGGTACTCGAATGCCCACGGCCCGCTGGGGGTGTAGCCGAGCCAGCCTTCAAGGCGGGTGGTGTTCTGGTCGTCCTTGGCGCGGTCAGCCTTGCTGTGGTCGACCTGATCCCGGTCGAGGCTACGGGCGTCGTGGCGCACGCGGGTGGCGACATACCAGGTGTCGCTGAGCTTGTAGCTGTACTTCAAACCGAACTTGTAGGTGGTCGCATCCTTGGAACTGTCCATCTGGAAGGCGGGGGTCCAGGTCGACTTGGGGCTGGTCTTGTAGTTGTAGTCCACGGTGAACTCATGGCCGTTGTTGACCATGTTGTCGTAGGCGACGTCTTCGCGGTCGCCGGCAGTCTTGTATTTGATTTCTGCGGCAAACCCCAGGCCGCTGTCCTTGCGGTAACTCAGTTTTATCCGGTCGGAGTGAATGCTGTCGTCTTCGGTGAAGCCGTGCCGGTAGTTGATGCTGGCGGAGTCCGCGCAGGCGTAGAACGACAGGCCGAGCGTACTGGCGGCGATGAGGCGGCGAAGTGTGATGTTCATGCGATCTCTTTTTTTGTTTTTGTTGAGGACGTGATGAGGCGTGTGAGCAAGGTGGGGTGAGGTGGTGAGCGCTCCGTGATTTTTCAAATAAGTTATCGTACGACCGTGAGGCTGTCTACGAATTATTGAAATGTTGTCTGATCACCTGTTTGGATGGCTCTATTTCGGTATTTTCAGCTATTGCAATGCTTTGTGATGGGGTTCTCATGATTGCCGTAAGCATCATGAATCGGGGTTTTTCGCGACTTTAAAGTCATGCTTTTCAAATGTTGTATGATGACGTAGGATGGCCTCCAGAGCGTGACTCACCCGCCACAAATCCAATAAGAAGGCTCAGACGTCCATGATCATTACTGCTGTAAACGTCCAGGTGTATTCCTACCCCACGCGCCGCGCCGTAGACAGCGCCGGCCATGCCCACCCAGGTGATGTGACCCAGGCCAGAATGGCCCTGCTGCGCATCAGGACCGAGTGCGGCAGCGAAGGCTATGCGCTGGGTGCGCCCGAACTCATTCGCCCTTATGTGCTGGATAACTTCGTGCGCAAGGTGCTGGTTGGCGCCAATGCCTTCGACCGTGAAAAAATCTGGCACGACCTGGCCCACTGGCAGCGCGGCAGCGCCAGCCAGCTGACCGACCGTGCCCTGGCGCTGGTCGAACAGGCACTGTGGGACTGGGCCGGTCGCAAGCTGAACCTGCCGGTGCACAAGCTGATTGGTGGCTACCGCGACAAGGTGCCGGCCTATGGCTCGACCATGTGCGGTGATGAGTTGCCGGGCGGCCTGTCGACGCCGGAGGAGTACGGCCGCTTCGCCGAAACCCTGGTCAAGCGCGGCTACAAGGCCATCAAGCTGCACACCTGGATGCCACCAGTGTCGTTCGCGCCCAGCGTGAGCATGGACATCAAGGCATGCGCCGCCGTACGCGAGGCCGTGGGCCCGGACATCGCGCTGATGATCGATGGCTATCACTGGTACAGCCGTACCGAGGCCCTCACCATCGGCCGCGCCCTGGAAAAGCTCGACTTCGCCTGGTTCGAAGAGCCGATGATGGAAGACTCCGCCGAGTCCTACGCCTGGCTGGCCGGGCAGCTGGATATCCCGGTGCTTGGCCCGGAAAGCCTCGGCGGCAAGCACCTGAGCCGGGCCAGCTGGGTGAAGAACGATGTGTGCGACATCCTGCGAGCGGGGGTTGCTGGTGTGGGGGGTATTGCACCGTGCCTGAAGGTTGCGCACATGGCCGAATCGTTCGGCATGGATTGCGAGATCCATGGCAACGGTGCCGCCAACCTGGCGGTCGTGGGGGCGATCAAGAACTGCACCTGGTACGAGCGCGGCCTGCTGCACCCGTACCTTGACTATGACGAGGTGCCTGCCTACCTCAAACGCCTGGTCGACCCGATGGACGAAGACGGCTTCGTGCACCTGTCGAACTTGCCGGGCCTGGGTGAGGACATCGACTTCGACTACGTCGAAACCAATACGCTGCAGAGCTTCTGATTCGTCATGGCGGCACGCGTCGCTGCGTGCCGCCCGAGCGTCCAATAACTATAAGAAGGCGATCTCACATGAGCGTTATCCCCACACTCTGGGCGGGGGTCTTTGCTGCGTCTCTGGCGCTGACCTCGGTACCTGCTGCTTTTGCGAAAACCCCGGCCGATCAGTTGATCGTCGGCATGAGCATGATCAACCTGCTGTCCCTCGACCCGGCGGCAGCCACCGGGCTGGATGTGTCCGAGGTCAATGCCAACCTCTACGACATGCTGCTGGTGCAGGACGTGCGGCAGCCGGACCGGCTGCTGCCGGCCCTGGCTGAAAGCTGGCAGGTCAGCGATGACCGCAAGACCCTCACGTTCAACCTGCGCAAGGGCGTGACGTTCCAGTCCGGTAACCCGCTGAGTGCCGAGGATGTCGCCTGGTCGCTGCAGCGTGTACTCAAACTCAATCTGGCGTTGGCGTCGACCTGGAAGGCCTACGGGTTTTCGGCGGGCAATGTCGACCAGCACATGCGCGCTGTTGATGACGCTACTTTCGTCATCGAGCTGCCACGGCCGACTGACCCGTTGCTGGTGCTCAATACCCTGGCAACCTCGCCCAGCGCTTTCATCCTCGACCGCAAGGTGGTGCAGCAGCACCAGAAGGGCGATGACATGGGCAGTGCCTGGCTGACCACCCACGCGGCGGGCAGTGGGCCGTTCGTGCTCAAGGAGTGGCGCGCCAACGATGTCATCCTGATGAACCGTTTTGACGGGTACTGGGGCGGCCCGGCCAAGCTCAAGCGCATCGTCATGCGCAACATGACCGAGTCGCAGTCACTGCGCTTGATGGTGGAGCGGGGCGACCTGGACCTGGCCAAAGGCATGTCCGCGCCAGACATCGAGGCGCTGGAGAAGTCTGACAACGTTCGCACCCAAACCGTGCAGCGCGGAACCTTGTACTACGTGGCCCTCAGCGTGAAGAGCAAGCCCTACGACGATGTGCGCGTACGCCGGGCGGTGCGTTCGCTGATCGACTATCAAGGCATCAACCAGACGGTGATGCCGCACTATGGCCAGCTCAATCAGCGCCCGCTACCGCTTGGCCTGCCAGCACGGCTGGATGACCCGGGCTATGCCCTGAACGTGGCCGAAGCGAAAAAGCTGCTGGCCGAAGCCGGTTACCCCGAGGGTTTCAAGACCACCATCCGTGTGCTCACCGAGCCGCCCTTCATCAACATTGCGTCCAGCCTGCAGTCGACCCTGGCCCAGGCCGGTATCAAGGCCACCATCGTCACCGGTACCGGCAACCAGATCTACGGTGCCATGCGTGAGCGCAGCTTCGACATCCTGGTCGGGCGCGGTGGTGGTGGCGCTGAGCGGCACCCGCATTCAAGCCTGCGCACCCTGGTGTACAACCCGGACAACCGCGACGAAGCCAAGCTGAGCAACTTCCAGGGCTGGCGTACCTCGTTCTACAGCCCCGAGCTGAACCGCCTGATCGAGCAGGCGGAAGTCGAGCCCGACAAGGCGCAGCAGCTGGCTCAGTACCAGCAAATCCAGAAAACCCTGGACGAGCAGGTGGGGGCCATCCTGCCTGTGTCGCAGATGACCGACACCGTGGTGCTTTACCACGATGTGCAGGACTACCAGGGCCATACCGCGGCCACCACCCGTTACAAAGACGTCTACAAGTCGCGTTGAGGCAAAGCCTGCGTGATTGGTGAATGCTTTTTCAGGAGCCTGTTATGTTTGCTTCGACTGCCTCTGTAATGGGTGCCCGTGTCTCGGGCACCGCTCGCCGGGCCAGCACGGTGCTGGTGACCTTGCTTGGCCTGCTGGCGCTGACGTTCTTCATCGGACGGGTCATGCCGCTGGACCCGGTGCTGGCAGTGGTCGGCCCGGATGCCGACAGCTCCACCTACGACCAGGTGTACCGGGCGATGGGCCTGGACAAACCGATCTGGGTCCAGTTCGGGCTCTACCTGAACGACTTGCTGCATGGCGACTTCGGCAATGCGCTGCTCACCGGCCACCCGGTGCTCGAAGACATCAAGCGCGTGTTCCCGGCCACCATCGAACTGGCGACCCTGGCAATCCTGTTCGGCGTGCTGATCGGCCTGCCGTTGGGGGTGGTCGCGGCCAGCAACCAGGGCCGGGTCGGCGACCATGTGGCGCGGGTGATTACCCTGTTTGGCTACTCCACACCCATTTTCTGGGTCGGGATGATGGGCCTGCTGGTGTTCTATGCCTGGCTGGGTTGGGCAGGTGGGGCAGGGCGCATCGACCTGGCCTATGACGGCATGGTCGATGAGGTTACCGGCCTGCTGCTGATCGACACGGCACTGGCGCGTGACTGGGAGGCCTTCACCAGCGCGTTGCGCCATATCGTCCTGCCGGCGTTGATCCTGGGGCTGAACTCGGTGGCCTACATCAGCCGCATGACCCGTAGCTTCATGCTCGAGCAGCTGTCGCAGGAATACATCATCACCGCCAGGGTCAAGGGGCTGTCACGGCGCCAGGTGGTCTGGAACCACGCGTTCCGCAACATTCTCGTGCAGTTGCTCACGGTGGTCGCCCTAGCCTACGGCTCGTTGCTGGAGGGGGCGGTGCTGATCGAAACCGTGTTTGCCTGGCCCGGTTTCGGCCAGTACCTCACCAGCAGCCTGATGCTCGGTGACATGAACGCGGTGATGGGCTGCGTGTTGATCATCGGCCTGATCTTCGTCGCACTCAACCTGATCAGCGACGCCCTGTACAAGGTGTTCGACCCAAGGACCCGCTAGCCCCCAATCAGCGTGAACACATTGAATAACTATAAAAAGAAGGATGCCCCATGAAGACTGTATTCCCACCGCTGCGCATGGCTGTGCTGGGCGCGGCGCTGCTGCTCGGCCCGCTCGCGGCGGTGCAGGCGAAAACCCCTGCCGACCAGCTGATCGTCGGCATGAGCATGGTCAACCTGTTCTCCATCGACCCGGCCAACGCCCCCGGCCTGGATGCCTCTGGCATCAACGCCAATCTCTACGACACACTCATCAAGCGCGACCAGGGCAACCCGGACAAGCACCTGCCGCAACTGGCCGAACGCTGGGATATCAGCGAAGACGGCAAGCAGATCACCTTCCACCTGCGCACTGATGTCACGTTCCATTCCGGCAACCCGCTCACTGCCGAGGATGTGGCCTGGTCGCTGTACCGGGTGATGAAGCTCAACTATGGCCTGGCCACCACCTGGAAGGCGTACGGCTACAGTGTCGATAACATTCAAACGCTGATCCGCGCGACTGATAGCCATATCTTGGTGGTCGACCTGCCGCAGCCGGTAGACCCTTTGCTGGTGATCGACTCGCTGGCCGTATCGCCCAGCGCTGTGGTGGTCGACCGCCAGCAAGTGCTCAAGCATGAGAAGAACGGCGACCTGGGCGCGGCCTGGCTGGTCACCAACGAAGCCGGCAGCGGGCCATTCACCCTGACCAAATGGAGTACCAACGATGCGCTGGTGATGACCCGCTTCGACGGTTACTGGGCAGGCCCGGCCAAGATGAAACGGGTGCTGGTTCGCCACATGACCGAGTCGCAGTCGCTGCGCCTGATGCTCGAACGCGGCGACCTGGACCTGGCCTATGGCATGGCGGCGCCGGATATCAAGGCCATTGAAAGCTCGGACAAACTCCAGGTGCAGGCTCTGCAGCGCGGCACTATGTACTACGTCGCGATGAGCATGAAGCAGCCGGAGTTCGCCAACCGCAAAGTCCGCGAAGCGGTGCGCAACCTGATCGACTACCAAGGCCTGGACCAGCAGGTGATGCCGCATTACGGCAAGCTCAACCAGCAACCGATGCAGCTTGGGCTCGAGGCCCGGTTGCCCGACCCTGGCTACAAGCTGGATGTTGCCAAAGCCAAGGCACTGCTGGCCGAGGCGGGCTACCCACAAGGTTTCAGCACAACCATCCGCACGCTGTCCGAACCGCCCTTCATCGATATCGCCGCACGCATGCAGTCGACCCTGGCCGAAGGTGGCATCAAGGCCAGTATCGTCACCGGTACCGGCAACCAGGTGTATGGCGCCATGCGCGCGCGCAACTTTGAAATGATCGTGGCGCGGGGCGCCGAGCGTTACCCGCACCCGTATTTCAGCCTGCGCACCTTCGTCTACAACCCCGATAACAGTGACAGCGCTGGCCTGCCCAACTTCCAGGGCTGGCGAGCGTCGTTCTTCAGCCCCCCGCTGAATGACCTGATCGACCGGGTAGGTGTCGAGCGCGATGCGGCCAAACGCCTGGGCATGTACCAGCAGGCGCAGAAGCTTTACGACGACGAGGTGGGGCCGATCATGATGATTTCCCAGATGACCGACACCGCAGTGAGCGCAGCCGACGTCAAGGGCTTCAGCGGCGATGACGCCGAGGCCACCCGCTACCTGGGCGTCTACAAGCAACGTTGAGAACCACCCGGGGCACCTGCGGGTACCCCGAGTGGCCATGACTCCACATCGAGAACATGCCGATGATTGCCAACATCTCTTCCACCGAAACCACCGCCAAGCGGCAGGCCGACGCCCCCGCGTCCAGCCTTGAGGCCCTTGGCAAAAGCAGCCTTCGGGTGCTGCGCCTGCTGGTGCGCAACCCGATGACCCTGGCAGGCCTGCTGGTGGCCTTGCTGCTGGTCGTGGTGGCGGCGTTCGCGCCGTGGATTGCCACCCACGACCCGGTCATCCAGAACCTGGCCAACGCCTTGCAGGCACCCAGTGCCGCGCACTGGTTCGGCACCGACGAATACGGCCGGGACATCTTCAGCCGGTTGGTCTACGGTGCCCGCATCACCCTCTACATCATCGCCCTGGTGACGGTCATCGTCGGCCCCATCGGGCTGTTCATCGGCACGGTGTCGGGCTATTTCGGCGGCATTGTCGATACCGTGTTCATGCGCGTCACCGACATTTTCATTTCGTTCCCCAGCCTGGTGCTGGCGCTGGCCTTCATCGCTGCACTGGGCCCTGGCCTTGAGCATGCGGTGGTGGCTATCGCGTTAACCTCCTGGCCACCGATCGCACGGCTGGCCCGCGCCGAAACCCTGTCGCTGCGCAAGGCCGACTTCGTGGTGGCTGTCGAGCTGCAGGGCGCGTCGTCGACCCGCATCATCCTGCGCCACATCGTGCCTATGTGCCTGTCGTCGGTGATCATCCGCCTGACCATGAACATGGCCGGCATCATCCTCACGGCGGCGGCGCTGGGCTTCCTCGGCCTGGGGGCGCAGGCGCCCTTGCCGGAGTGGGGGGCGATGATCTCCACGGGGCGGCGCTACATGCTTGAGTGCTGGTGGCTGGTAGCGGTGCCCGGTGCGGCAATCATGCTGGTGAGCCTGGCGTTCAACCTGCTGGGCGATGGCCTGCGGGACATTCTCGACCCGCGTAGCGAGTAACCGGAGGCTTTATGTCAGCAGTCAAACTCAATGTCGAATCGCTCAATGTGCGCTTCGTCAATGGCAAGAAAGTGATGCACGCAGTGCGTGATGTGTCGTTCACCCTGGGCCGGGAAAAGCTCGCCATCGTCGGTGAGTCCGGCTCGGGCAAGTCCACGGTTGGCCGCAGCTTGCTCAAGCTGCACCCTGGCAGCGCGCAGATCACCGCAAAGGCCCTGCAGTTCGGCGATGTCGACCTGCTCAGTGCCAGCGAAAAGGCCATGCAGAAAATTCGCGGCCAGCGTATTTCGATGATCATGCAAGACCCCAAGTATTCGCTCAACCCGGTGGTGCGTGTGGGGGACCAGATTGCCGAGGCCTACCTGGCACACCACAAGGCCAGCCGCAGCGAGGCCCGTGAACGGGTGCTGCAGATGCTCGACAAGGTGCATATCCGCGACCCGAAGCGCGTCTACGACCTTTATCCGCATGAGGTGAGCGGCGGCATGGGCCAGCGCATCATGATTGCGATGATGGTCATCACCAACCCGGAAGTGATCATTGCCGACGAACCGACCTCGGCGCTGGATGTGTCGGTGCGCCAGCAGGTGCTCAACGTGCTCGAAGAGCTGGTGGTAGAGCAGCAGATGGGGCTGATCTTCGTCAGCCACGACCTGAACCTGGTGCGCAATTACTGTGACCGGGTGCTGGTGATGTATGCCGGGCGCGTGGTGGAGTCGCTGGCTGCCAGCGACCTGCACCGTGCCGAACACCCCTACACCCGAGGCCTGCTGGCCGCCTTGCCAAGCATGGACAACCGCCGCCCGCGTTTGCCTGTGTTGCAACGCGACCCGCTGTGGCTCTCCTGCTGAGGTAACTGACCATGTCCATGATCCAAGCACACGCGTTGAACCTGAGCTTTGGCGTTGGCGCCGCGCTCAACCAGGTGCTGCACAATGTCGACCTGAGTGTCGAAGATGGCGAGTCCTTTGGCTTGGTAGGGGAGTCCGGCTCTGGCAAGACCACGGTGTTGCGCTGCCTGGCCGGCCAGTACCGGCACTGGAGCGGGGCGCTGAGCATCGACGGTGTACCGTTGCAGCACAAGCTTCCCAAGGAGCACTTTCGCAAGGTGCAGATGGTGTTCCAGGATCCCTATGGTTCGCTGCACCCGCGCCATACCATCGACACTGCACTGCGCGAGCCGTTGGTGATCCACGGTATGGATGAGCGCAACGATCGCATCAACGACATTCTCATCAAGGTAGGCCTCAACGACAGTTACCGTTACCGCTACCCGCACCAGTTGTCTGGTGGGCAACGCCAGCGGGTGGCCATTGCCCGAGCGTTGATTCTGGAGCCGCGGGTGCTGTTGCTCGATGAGCCCACGTCGGCCCTCGATGTGTCGGTGCAGGCCGAGATTCTCAACCTGCTGTCGGACCTGCGTCAGCGCGAGAAGCTCACCTACCTGATGGTGACGCACGACCTGGGTGTGGTCAGCCACCTGTGCGACAAGGTCGCGGTGATGCAGCAGGGGCGTATCGTCGAGCAACTGGACTGCCGGGCGCTGAGCCAGGACCAGGCCACCCACGATTACACCCGAATGCTGGTGCAAGCCAGCCGCGACTTCAGCGCCGACGCCGCCCCGGCTCTGTCGGCCTGAACCCGGCAATTACAAGGAAGACAAGAACATGCCGAATGCCAACCCTGCGCCCGCTTCGCGGGTGCGTGCTGCCGTGGCTGCCCTGGCCATGGGCAGCAGCTTGCCACTGTGGGCCGTAGAGGCCCCTGCAAAGGTCCAGGTGCCGACGCTGGCCTACGACGACCGGCAGATCATCCTGGTGTGGGAAAAGCCCGCCAGCCATGCCGAAATCGTCGACTATCACGTGTATGCCAATGGCAGATTGCTGGGTGCCAGCAACGCCAACAACGATCAGGTGTCACCGGCCAAACCCTACATCGACCGGTTCTACGAGCAGGACCTGCACAACTTCCACCACCGCATCGCCATTCACAGCTTCACCGCCCAAGGGCTTGCACCTGATACCGAGTACCGCTTCACCGTGCGCTCGGTCGATCGCCATGGCAAAGAGTCTGCTGACAGCCCCGTGGTGGTGCAGCGAACCACCGCCGTACCGGCACTGTTCAACGTGCAGCGCTACGGCGCCAAGGGCGATGGCAAGGCGCTCGACACGGCTGCCATTCAGCGCGCCATCGATGCTTGCAGCAAGGGCTGCAAGGTGTTGCTGCCGGCCGGTACGTACAAAAGCGGCGCACTCTACCTCAAGAGCAACATGACCCTGGAAATCGCCGAGGGCGCTACCCTGTTGGGTTCCGAACGTGCCGAGGACTACCCGCGCCAGGGCTATATCCAGTACCCGTATTCCACCACCGTGCGCCCGGCTTCGCTGATCAATGTCTTGCCGCGCGACCCGCATGCGCACCAGGCCTTCGAGAACATCCGCATCGTCGGCAAGGGCACCATCGACGGCAATGGCTGGAAGCGTAACCCGGACGTGGTCGACGAGCGCGGGCAAGCCTTGCCCTTCTACCTGCCCAGCGACAACACCCGCTACATGCACGATGGCGTGCTGGCCAAGGCGCAAGTAGAGCGGGCGGTGGCCGAGGGCATGAACGTCAAGGACGCCTACGGCCAGATGCGCTCGTCGCTGATCACCCTGCGCAATGTGACGAACGTGTTCTATGGCGGCTTCACGGTGGTGAACCCGGCCTACCACGGCATCATGAACCTGGAAACGCAGAATGTGGTGCTGGCCAACACCACGCACCGTACCTACGACGCCAACAACGGCGACGGTATCGAGTTTGCCAACAGCCGCGGCGCCCTGGTGTTCAACAACTTCTTCGACACCGGTGACGACTGCGTCAACTTCGCCGCCGGTACCGGGGCGGATGCGGTCCACCAGAAGGCGCAGGAGGATGCCTGGATCTTCAACAACTATTTCCGCAAAGGCCATGGCATGGTCGTGGCGGGCAGCCATACCGGCGCGTGGATTCAGAACATCCTGGCCGAGGACAACGTCTCGGATGGCACCGATGCCGGGCTGCGCATGAAAAGCACCAACTTCATGGGCGGTGGTGCGCGCCACGTCACCTTCCGGGATTCGGCCATCCGCAACACGGCGAAACAGGCCTTCATCTTCACCCTGGATTACAACGACCCGAATGCCAAACTCGATTACAAACGCTCGACGGTGGCGGGGCAGTTCCGGGATATCACGGTCAGCGACGTGAGCGTGGAAAACGCCCGCACAGCCGCCATCGAGGTGAAAGGCGATAGCAGCCATGGCGCCTGGCACCAGGGCTTGGTGTTCGAGCGGGTGCGCTTCAGTGGGCCGGCCCCGGTGAAGATCGATGGCCTGAAGGATTCGCGCTTCGACGGGCTTCGCTTTACCGATACCGGGGGCGCCAACCCTTGGCAGGTACAGGGCAGCCAAGGGCTTGCCTACACGGACGTGGAGCCCGCACCGTAGCCTCAGTCAGGCCTCGCTGTAGAATGCCTGTAGCCGTTGCGCCTCCCGCAGGCGCATACGGCTGTTGCTCAGGTGCAGGTACATGGCGGCGCGTGCCGCGTCGACCTGGCGGCTGGCGATGGCGTCGTAGATCTGCTGATGTTCGGCGTTGATGCCGGCCAGGTAGGTGCTGCGGTTGCTCTGCCCGGTGTAGGCAGAGTTCATGCGCGTGCGGGGGATCATCTTGGTGCCTAGGTGCTTCATGATGTCGATCAGGTACTGGTTGCCTGCGGCCTTGGCGATTTTCAGGTGAAACTGGAAATCGGCGTTGGTCGTGCTGCCGGATTTTTCCGGGCCCTGCATCAGCGCCTCCAATGCTTGCTGCAATTCTTCGAGCGCTTGCGGCGTGGCCCGTTCGGCGGCCATGCCGGCGGCTTGCACTTCAAGGCTGAGGCGGTATTCCAGCAGGTCGAGCACATCGGACAGCAGGCTGATGGTTGCCGGCCCCACGTTGAAGCTCTCCGGTGCAGGCATGTCCAGCACGAAGGTGCCCACACCGTGGCGGGTTTCGACCAGGCCCGCTGCCTGCATGCGCGATAGCGCTTCGCGTACCACAGAGCGGCTGACACCTTCGGTTTCGATCAGCGTCGCTTCGGTCGGCAGCTTGTCACCACGCTTGAGTGTGCCCTCGCGCATGCGTTGGGCAAAGCGTTCGACCAGCGCTTCGGCCAGGCGGCGGGGCGGTTGGGTGGGGCTGGTGGTAGGGTCCGGCATTGCTGTGCTCTTGTGTGGGCAGCGGCCAGTATAGTGCGTTTTGGCCCCGGGCAGCGGGTATACTCCGGGCTCTTCCGTATTGCAAAGGTTCGCCCAATGGCTTCTGCCACCCCGGAAAAACGCCTGAATCTCGCCCAGCAACTGGTACAAGACCTGTCGCAGCAGATTCTCTCGGGTGAATTGCCGGCGGGTAGCAAATTGCCCACCGAAGAAGCCGTGACCAAAGCGCGTGGCGTAAGCCGTACCGTGGTGCGTGAAGCCATGTCACGGTTGCAGGCCGAAGGCCTGGTAGAAACCCGCCGTGGTATCGGCACCTTCGTGGTAGATGCCATCCCGGCAGGTGACTTCCAGAGTGCCAGCCCCGGAATGGGCGGCGCATACAACGCGGTGGCGATCATCGAGTTGCGGCTGTGCCTTGAGGTCGAGGCGGCTGCCATTGCTGCCCAGCGTGCCACCCCGGAGCAACTGGCTGCGATGCGGGCGGCGCTCGATGGGGCCGTCGATACGCAGTCTGCGCCCTGCATGCGCACCGACTTCGAGTTTCACTTGCAGATAGCCCAATGCACGGGCAACAGCTTTTTCATCGACACCATGACCCACCTTGGGCATACCTTGCTGGCGGCGGCCCAGCCAGCAGTGTCAGGGGGCGATGCCGAGCAGCGGGCACTGGAAGCGCGGGAGCGCGAGCAAGTGCATGCCGCGATCACCCGCAAGGATGCCGGCGCTGCCCGTGCTGCCATGCGGTTGCACCTGGTCAACTGCCTGACACGCGCCCGGCGAGCGGTCAGTGAGTGTCCGAAAACAGATCGAACATCAGTTGCCTGAGCCATCGGTTGGCCGGGTCCTTGTTGTACCGCCCGTGCCAGAACAGGTTGATCTCGATGTTCGGCAACGCCACCGGTGGCGGCAGGACGCTCAGCCCGAACGGCACCTCGCAACTGGCGGCAAACCGCTCGGGCACCGTCGCCAGCAAATCAGTGCGCTGCAAGATATGCCCCACGGCCACAAAGTGCGGCACTTCCAGGCGAATGTTGCGCACCACCCCCGCCCGTGCATAAAACGTGTCCACCTCGCCATGCCCGGTATTGGCTGCCACCACGTTCACATGATCGAAGCCTGCGAACCGCTCCACGGTCAGTGGCTGCCGCGTAGCGGGGTGCCCTTTGCGGCACAGGCACACATAACGATGGTGGAACAGTCGCCGCTGGAAGAACCCCGCCTGCAAATGCGGCAACAGGCCAACCGCCAGGTCAATGGCGCCGTTTTGTAGCCCTTCGGCGAGGGTGTCGGTGGAGTTGCGCAGTGTGCTGATGGTGCACCCGGGCGCCAGGCTGGCAAAGGCGTCCATCAGCTTTGGCATGAAGTAGATTTCGCCAATGTCGGTCATGGCCATGGTGAAGCGGCGGTTGCTGGTGCGCGGGTCGAAGGTGTCTTGCCTGGCAAATGCATCGCGCAGTGTGTGAATGGCAGTGGTCACCGGCTCTGCCAATTGCAGGGCGTAGGGGGTGGGTTCCATGCCTTGGTAGGTGCGCACGAACAATTCGTCTTGCAGCACCGTGCGCAAGCGCTTCAGTGCGTTGCTCATCGCCGGCTGGGTCAGGTTCAGGTTTTCGGCAGCGGTCGAAACTTTGCGGTCGATCAGCAACTGGTTGAAAACCAGAAGCAGGTTAAGGTCCAGATCGCGTAATTCCATGATACCTCTCAGGTATTGATCGAGACGCGATGGGTATTGTTTTCTTGTTGAATCAGCGTCCCGATACAACGCTACCCGAAACCAGACTTGCTGGGTATGCATAAGCAGTATTCACACCCGAAATAGCCACTATTCGGGTGGCTGCATAGGAGCGGTGTTGCGCCTTGTTCATGATGGTGCTCGCTAGTCAATCAGGGGCTTGCCCCACCCATAACAATTACAAGAACGAGCGATGCCATGCGAAACATCAATGCAGCGGCCCTGTTGGACGGGGCCCGGTTCAATGCCTTTCACGCGCGGTTACTGTTCTGGTGCGCGCTTATCATCATCTTCGATGGCTACGACCTGGTGATCTATGGCGTGGTGTTGCCCTCGCTGATGAGCGAATGGAACCTGAGCGCCGTGCAAGCGGGGGCCTTGGGCAGTTGTGCGCTGGTCGGGATGATGGTGGGGGCGCTGTTCTTCGGTTCGCTCTCGGACCGCATCGGGCGGCGCAAGACCATCATGGCCTGCGTGTTGCTGTTCAGCGGCATCACCGCGCTGAATGGGCTGGCCACGTCCCCCGAAACCTTTGCCCTGTGCCGTTTCGTTGCCGGGCTTGGCATCGGTGGCGTCATGCCCAATGTGGTCGCGTTGATGAACGAATACGCCCCCGGCAAGTTGCGCAGCACCTTGGTGGCAATCATGTTCAGCGGCTATTCGCTGGGCGGCATGTTGTCGGCCGGGCTGGGCATGCTGTTCATTCCACAATGGGGGTGGCAGGCCGTGTTCTATGTGGCAGTGATCCCGTTGTTGTTGCTGCCATTGCTGATCAGCCAGTTGCCAGAGTCCATGAACTTTTTATTGCGCAGCGGGCAGACCGAACGGGCCAGGGCTTTGCTGGCGCAAGCGACGCCGACTTATCTGCCAGATTGCAATGATCAACTCGCCCAGGCCTCTGCGCGTGGGGCAAACGTATCAATTCGCGAAATATTCAAAGAAGGCCGTGCGTTCAACACGCTTGCGTTGTGGGTCGCATTTTTCTGCTGCCTGCTGATGGTTTATGCCCTGAGTTCATGGCTGCCCAAATTGATGAGCAGTGCCGGCTACGGGCTCAATTCAAGCCTGGCGTTTTTGTTGGTGCTCAACTCGGGCGCCATCATTGGTGCGATAGCAGGTGGCTGGTTGGGCGACCGTATCGGAATCGCCAACGTGTTGTTGTGTTTCTTCGCCTGCGGGGCGTTATCCCTCAGCCTGCTTGCGCTCAAGGCTCCGGCGGCAGTGCTTTACCTGCTTATTGCGGTGGCGGGTGCTTCTACCATCGGCACGCAGATTCTGGCCAATGCCTGTGCGGTGCAGTACTACCCGTCGCACATACGTTCCACCGGCCTTGGCTGGGCGATGGGGATAGGGCGGCTTGGCGCGATTGTCGGGCCGCTGTTGGGCGGAGTGCTGCATGGCGCCAACTTGCCTTATCAAAGCAGCTTCCTGGCGTTTGCCCTACCCGGTGCCATCGGCGCAGTGGCTGTTCTGCTGTTCATCCGGCGTCAGGCTGGCACACCCGGTATTCGCAGCGCTCGGCAACTACCCGGCTGAGGGATATTCAGGCGGGTGATGCCAGTTATGGGTTTCGCAGTATTTATCAAGGGTGGGCCAGCCGTAATGATTGGCGTATTCCAATAACAATCAGCCCCGAGGTACCTTGCAATGCACAACGCTACTGCGCTTGAAGTTTCCATTATTGGTGGGGGTATCGCAGGTGTTGCACTTGCGCTCGACCTTTGCCGCCATGCACACCTGAACGTTCAATTGTTCGAATCGGCCGCTGCCTTTGGTGAAGTGGGCGCGGGCGTGTCGTTTGGTGCCAATGCCGTGCGTGCCATCGCCGGTTTGGGCATTGCCGAGCCCTACGCCAAAATTGCCGACAGCACGCCGGCGCCGTGGCAGGACGTGTGGTTCGAGTGGCGGGACGGGCGCGATGCGCAGTACCTGGGCAGCAGCGTGGCGCAGGGCGTCGGTCAGTCGTCGGTGCACCGGGCCGACTTTCTCGATGCGTTGGCCAGCCAGTTGCCGGCAGGCATCGCCCAGTTCGGCAAGCGTGCTCAGCGGGTCGAGCAAGTGGGGGAGCGGGTGCGTGTGTGCTTTACCGATGGCACGGAACACCACTGCGATTTGCTGATCGGTGCCGATGGTATCAAGTCGTCGATCCGTGACCATGTGCTTGATGGACTGGGCGTGTCGCGAGTTTCGCCTCGGTTCAGTGGCACGTGCGCCTACCGCGGGCTGATCGACAGCGAGCAGTTGCGCGAGGCCTATTGGGCGCGTGGCATTGGTGAGCATCTGATCGATGTGCCGCAGATGTACCTGGGGCTCGACCGCCATATCCTGACCTTCCCGGTCAAACAGGGACGGTTGATCAACGTGGTGGCGTTTGTGTCGGACCGCAGCCAGCCGAACCCGGCATGGCCGAGCGATGCGCCTTGGGTGCGCCAGGCAACGCAGGCAGAAATGCTGAAGGCGTTCGAAGGCTGGGGCGATGCGGCGCAGGTGCTGTTGGAGAGCATCAAGACGCCGTCGTTGTGGGCGCTGCACGACCTTGCCGAATTGCCGGGGTACAGCCATGGCCGGGTTGGGCTGATTGGCGATGCAGCTCACGCCATGCTGCCGCACCAGGGGGCAGGGGCAGGGCAGGGGCTGGAGGATGCATGGTTGCTGGCGCGGCTGTTGGCTGACCCGGCTGTTTTACAAGGTAGCCCGCAAGCGGTGCTGCAGGCATATGACGCGGTGCGGCGCCCGCGCGCATGCCGGGTGCAACGCACCTCGTGGGAGGCGGGTGAGCTATATGAGTTTCGTGACCCTGCCGTGCTGGACGATCCGCAGGTGCTGGGCAAGGTGCTGGGTGAGCGGTTCGATTGGTTGTGGAACCATGATTTGCAGGATGACCTGAAGCAGGCAAGGCAGTTGTTGGGGATGCAGGTGCAGGCTGCCTGATGGGTTGAGAGGGCGGTGGCGCCTGGCACCGGCTTTGCCGGTGTTCGCGGCTAAAGCCTAATGCCAGTCAGTTAAGCGAATCGGGGCTGCTGCGCAGCCCATCGCCGGCAAGCCAGCTCCCACACCGACCGCATCGCACTCAAACCATGCGCTGTACCTGTGGGAGCCTGGCTTGCCGGCGATGGGCCGCAAAGCGGCCCCAATAACCTTAACTGACTGGCATTAGGCTAAAGCCGCTCCTACAAATGGCTGGAATTCAACATTACAACGCATCCCGCGCCTTGCCCCGGTACACCCGCAGTACATCTGCCATCACCGCCAGCGCGATCTCCGCTGGCGACTTGCTGCCCAGGTCCAGCCCGATGGGCATGTGCAGCCGTTCAATCTGCTTGTCGGTCAGTCCGCCAATCCGCTGTAATCGCTCGGCGCGCTTGGCCGAAGTGGCCGACGAGCCCATTGCGCCGATGTAGAACGCCGGGGTATGCACCGCTTCCATCAACGCCAGATCATCGATTTTCGGATCATGGGTCAATGCGACCACTGCTGTAGCCGCATGGCAACCACCCGCCGCGATAAACAGCGAGGGCAGCACCCGGTGCATCTGTGCGCCCTCGATTTCGACATGCGCCATCTCTTCACGTGGGTCGCAGGCGATGACTTCGCAGCCCAGCGTGCGGGCAATGTCGGCGCAGGCTTCGGCGACGGGCGACAGCCCTGCCAGCACCAGCCGCAGCGCGGGGCCGATGCCGATATGCACGGCGCTTTCGTCCATGCGCACGGCCACGCTGTTGTCGCCATGCAAGCTGAAATCACCTGCCGGCAAACTGACCTTGCGCGTTACCCGCTGCTGGCCCAACAGCGCCCCGCGCAGCGATTGCAGGTGTTCCAGCCATGCGCCGTCCGCCTGTCGCCGCTCCACCAGCACCACCAGTACGCCACCGCAAGGCAGGCGCAAGCGCCGGCTCTGTTCCTGGCCATCGCCATAGCGCACCACCTGTGCCTGCCGGGTAAATGCACCTTGCGCCAGGTTGCCGAGAAATTCCTCTTCGACACAGCCGCCAGACAATGAACCGACCCAATCCTGTGCGCTGCGGCAAGCCAGCATCGCCCCGGGCGAGCGAGGGGCTGAGCCATAAGTGGACAACACCGTGCACAGCCACACCGTGTCCCCGGCCCTGGCCCATTGCAGGGCCTTGTCGATCACCTGCAGGTCGAGATGCTGCATGCTCCGCTACCTCGCTCATATCGTCTCAGCCCAGCCGAAAAAGCCGCGCAATGGCCCAACGTCTGTGGCAGTGTTGGGTATCTGGCCAGCCCCACAGGGACCGACATGCAAACTCGCAAAACCGGTGTACGCGCCCAACAGGCCGACCGCACCCGGGACAACATCCTCAAGGCCGCGGTGAAGGTCTTCAGCAAGGAAGGCTTCACCGGTGGGCGTATCGAGCAGATCTCCACGCTGGCCAAGTCCAACGACCGGATGATCTATTACTACTTCGGCAACAAGGAAAAGCTGTTCATCAGTGTGC
Organism: Pseudomonas sp. LLC-1; assembly: GCF_002992185.1. Taxonomy (NCBI): domain Bacteria; kingdom Pseudomonadati; phylum Pseudomonadota; class Gammaproteobacteria; order Pseudomonadales; family Pseudomonadaceae; genus Pseudomonas; species Pseudomonas sp. LLC-1. Next base: position 280,578 of record NZ_LUVY01000012.1, read on the forward strand.
TGGAGCACATCTACGCCAGCTTCAACCAGGCCGAAGCCAAGCTGCGCATCGACCTGGCCGACCCGGAAAAAGCCCTGCGTGAGCTGGTGGCGTTCATCTGGGACTACTACGTGCGTCACCCCGAATTTGTCACCATCCTGGCCACCGAAAACCTTCACCAGGGCCAGCACGCGCGCAAGTCGCAAAACCTCAAGGCATTGTCCGGCGAGGCGGTCGGCGTGCTGCGGCCGATCATCGAGGCGGGCCAGGCCAAGGGCCTGTTCCGCGACGACATCGACATCACCCACGCCTACCTGATGATTGCCTCGCTCTGCTATTTCTATAATTCCAACCGCCATACCCTCAGCTCGTTCCTGGCCGTGGACCTGGCCGACCCGCAGGCCAAGGCCGATTGGCTGGCCTTCATCAGCGACCTGGCCCTGCGCGGGTTGCGCCGCTGACCTTCAGTGGCTGCCAGGGTTGGCGCGTATTTGCGCGGCCTTGGCTGCCAGCCCTTGCCAGGCCGGTTTGTCGGTGGCGAAGCGCTGGCGCAGGTAGGCGGCCAGGTCGGCGACCTGTCGGTCCGACAGGCTGTCCTTGAAGCCGGGCATGTAGCCCAGGTCGCGGGTTGCCGGGGTGGGTATGCCGTGCAGCACCACGCGCAGCAGGTTGTCCGGCAGGTCGCTGTGGACGTTGCTGTTCACCGCCATCGACGGGCTGACACCAAACAGCTTCGGCCCCAGGCCATCGCTGTGGCAGGCCAGACACGCGCCCTTGAATACCCGCTCACCGTTGCTCAGCGACACCTGGATATCTGCTTGCGGTGCAGCTTTGGCTGCAAGCGTCGCAGGCTCGCCGTCGAGCGAGCTGAGGTAATGGGCGATGGCGCGTACGTCGCTTTTGGGCAATGTGGCCAACTCGCTGACCACTGGCCCCATCGGGCCTGCCGCCACGCCGTGCTTTTCGGAAAAGCCGGTGCTCAGGTAGCTGAACAGTTCGTCCTCGCTCCACGGCGTTGCCGACTTGCCCAGGGCATTCAGGGCCGGCGCCTCCCAGCCATCGACCATGCCACCGGCAAGGTAGCTGCCGCCGCCTTTTTCCGCGCCCATCAGGTTGCGCGGTGAGTGGCAGGCTGTGCAGTGGCCCAGTCCGTCGACCAGGTAGGCGCCACGGTTCCACTGCGCGCTGCGTTGCGGGTCGGGCTGGTATTCGCCGCGTTGCAGAAACAGCGCATTCCAGCCCGCCATCAGCGGCCGCTGGTTGAACGGGAAGCGCATGTCGTTGGCGGGCGCCGCTTGGCGTACCGGGGTTTGCGACATCAGGTAGGCATACAGCGCCTGCATGTCGGCATCGTTGATGTTGCGAAACGAGGTGTAGGGGAAGGCCGGGTAGAGGTGCCGGCCATCGCGGCTGATGCCTTCGCGCATGGCCCGCTCGAAGGCGGCGAATGACCAGCGGCCAATGCCGGTTTCCGGGTCGGGGGTGATGTTGGTGCTGTACAGCGTGCCGAACGGCGTTTCCATCGCCAGCCCACCCGCATTGACCTTACCGCCGCTGACCGTGTGGCACACGGCGCAGTCACCGGCTGCCGCCACCTGGCGCCCGCGTTCGAGCATCGCCGCGCTCCAGCTGCCGGCACCAGGCGGGGTTACCGGGGCGATTTCAGCGCGCCAGGGCAGGGCGGTGGCGAGCATGCCCAGGGCGGCGCCCACTACCCCGGCCAGCGAGCCGAACCACCACTTCGAGCGTTTCTTTGTGGGGTGTTCCTGTGTGGGTGCATCAGGCCCCTGGCCCTCGCCACCGAGCGCGGCGCGCACCCGTTCCGCCGTGATCGGCAGTTCGCGAAAGCGGATGCCGGTGGCGTCGAAAATGGCGTTGGCGATGGCGGCCGCGCTGGGTACCGAGGCCGACTCGCCACTGCCCATCGGCGGTTCGTGCTGGCGCGGCAGCATCATCACGTCAATGGCTGGCAACTCGGGGAAGGTCAGGATCGGGTAGCCGCCCCATTCCTTGCTGGCCACGGTCGATTCTTCAAAGCTGACTTGTTCCTTGAGCACCCGGCTGGTGGACTGGATGACGTTGCCGTGGATCTGGTGTCGCACGCCCTCCGGGTTGACCATCATCCCGGCATCGTGGCCGATCACCACGCGGGTGACGGCGACCTCGCCGGTGCGCCGGTCTACCGCGACATCAGCCACCCACGCCGCCCAGGCCGCGCCGAAGCCGGGAAACTTGCTGTGGATGTAGCGTGCGTAGGCAAAGCCCCTGCCGCGCAGCACATCGCCTTCGGCCGGCGTTTGCATGGGCTCGGTATGCGGCTGCCACGCGGCGCGTTCGGCGGTGGCCTTGACCAGGTCGATGGCACGCGGGTCGGACAGGTGCCTGAGGCGGTATTCGACCGGGTCGACGCCAGCAGCAAAGGCCAATTCGTCAATGTACGACTCGTGGGCGAAGCTGTTGGGCATGGCCGACACACCGCGCATCCACGAGGCGCGCACCAGCGGCGTCATGTCGTTGATGGTGACGCGCATGTGCTCGTAGTCATACGGCGGGATCGAGGTACGGTCGCCCATCTCGAACAGTGCCGGCACCGGTTCCACGGCGCCGGTCAGTAGCAGCGCCAGGGTTGGGGCGCCGTTGGACGGGTAGCTGGTCTGGAAGTCGTAGGCGGCCACGCTGCCGTCGGCGTTCAGGCCGCCGTCGATTTCCATCAACTGTGCGGTGCCTTTGGGCTCCCACACATGTTCCTGCTCGCGCGTCAGCTGCACCCGCACCGGGCGCTGCACGGCACGCGACAGCAGCACCGCATCGGCGCACACATCGTCGGCGCAGTTGCGGCCATAGCAGCCAGCAGCCTCCATGCGGATGATTTCGATGCGGTCTTCGGCGCACTCCAGCAGCCAGGCCAGGTCGGCGCGCAGCAGGTGCGGGTTTTGTGTGCCGGACCACACGCGGATCAGCCCTTCAGTGAAATCGGCCAGTGCGCAGGAGGGGCCGATAGAGGCATGCAACTGGTAAGGCCACAAGTAACTGCGGCTAAGGCGCTGGCTGGCATTGGCAATGCCGCCATCGACATCACCCTTGTCCAGCACGGTGCGTTGCACACGCGGGTTATCGCGGATGGCCTGGGCGACATCGCTGAGGTCAGGCAGCTTGGCAGTAAAGGGCTTCCAGCTGACTTTCAGGTCATGGGCGGCGCGAATGGCCTGTTCCTCGCGCTCGGCCACCACGCCGACAAAGTCGCGGATGACCACCACCGCGACCACGCCGGGCACGTGGGCGATGGAGGCTTCATCGACCGCCAGCAGGCTGTTGCCGACGAAGTCACCGCTGTCGTGGCCGGCGTACGGTGGGCGGATGACCCGGCCGTGCAACATGTCGGGCAGGCGCATGTCATGCACGTAGGTCAGCTCGCCAGTGGCCTTGCCGGGGATGTCCACCCGAGCGGCACTGCGCCCGACCAGGCGGTAGTCCTCAATGGCCTTGAGCGGCGCATCGTCGGCGATGTACAGCTGATGGTTTTCGCCTTGCACCAGTTCGGCAAAGCTCAGTGTACTGCCATTGCTGGCGATCACCGCGCCTTCTTCAATGCGCAGGGCTTCGGGGGCGCAAGCAAGCCGTTGCGCGGCCTGTTGCAGCAAAAAACGCCGCGCCGTGGCCGCCGCTTTGCGCAAAGGCACGGCGGAAATCTGCAAGGTAGCGCTGGCAATGGTTGCGCCCTGGTTCGGCGCCCGCTCGGTGTCGCCCAGCACCATGTGTACCTGGTCCATGCGCAGGTCCAGTTCTTCGGCAACGATCTGCGCCAGCGAGGTGCGAATGCCGGTGCCTAGGTCGACGTGGCCGTTGAAGGCGTAGACCAGGCCGTCGTCGCTGACGGCGATGAACAACGCCAGTTCGCGTTCCTTGACCACGGGCGTCACGCCCTTGGCCACGGGGCCGGAAGGCGGGGTGATCTGGTCGACGATCAGCAACACGCCGGCCTTGGCCAGCAACTGGTCGCGGCTGGGCACCTGTTGAGAGTGGTTCATGCTTTGCTCCGGGTCTGGGCAGCGCGGCGCACGGCGCGCAGGATTTCGACGTGGGTGCCACAGCGGCACAGGTTGCCGCGCAGTTCATTGCGGATCTGTTCGTCGCTGGGGTTTGGGATGCGGTCGAGCAAGGCCTTGGCGGTCATGATCATGCCGTTCATGCAGTAACCGCACTGGGCGGCCTGTTCGTCGATGAACGCCTGTTGCACTGCGTGCGGCGCGGCCTTGCTGCCCAGCCCTTCGAGGGTGGTGATGTCACGGCCCTCGGCGCCGGCCAAGGGAATGACACACGAGCGGGCAGCCACGCCGTCGATGATCACCGTGCACGCCCCGCATTCGCCCAGGCCGCAGCCGTACTTGGGGCCGTTCAGGCACAGGTCGTTGCGCAGGACCAGCAGCAGCGGTGTGTCGGGCGCGGCGCTGGTTTCGACGGCTTGGCCGTTGACCCGCAGGGAGAGGGTTGTTTGCATTATTGGCTCATCTCTGGAGGTTGCTTGCGCTACCGAAGGACTCAAATGAAGAGAGAAATTCGGTAAGTACTCACTACATGAAATGAGTGAGCAAGAAGCAGGCCAGGGATGGTTTTGAAGGGGAGTGCCTCAGAGGCGGTGGGGTACCTGTGGGAGCGGGCGAGCCCGCGAACACCGGCGAAGCCGGTGCCATACACCGCGTCGCTCGCTTCGCGGGCATGCCCGCTCCCACAGTGACCGCGCAAGATTCTGGGCTTTGGGCAGGTCTTGTCCGGGAGTGGCTTCAGCCAGCGCTTTCGTCGCTGTCGATCATCTTGCGCAGCAGGTACAGGATGGCCACGCGTTCACCGGCATTCAGGCTGCCCATGCTCAGCTCGCTGATCTGCCGGGCGCAGGGGATCATTTCGTCCAGCAAGGCAGCACCGCTGACGGTGAGTTCAACGATAACCTTGCGTCGGTCGCTCGGGTCTGGCGACAACTGCACCAGTTCGCGTGCCTTCAAGCGGTCGACGATGCCGCGGATGGTTGCCTGGTCGACCGCAGTGGCCTTGATCAGCTCGGCCTGGGAGCTGGGGCCGTGGTCGCGCAGGGCGCACAGGGTGACGAACTGGATCGAGGTCAGCTGCGGGTCGCAAGCCTGCTGCTGGAAGATCGCCGTGTGCCGCTGGTAGGCCTTGCGCAGCAAGTGGCCGACCTGTTCGGTAACGTCGTAGGGGGTGTTGTCAAGCGGGGCGCTGCTGGGGGTGGTTTTTTTTGACATAGGATGGCTTGGGCTGGGTGAAAAGAGGCTGGCCGGCCGCCAATAGCGGAGCGCCCGGCCAGTATAACCACTATCTTGCCCGCGACTCCTCTGGTGCTACCACGTCGCCGGCCAGGACCACGGCCTTGTCATCCAGGTAGATGTCGCAATTGCGCAGCGGAATGTCCAGGTGGCACGGGGTCTTGCGCTTGCCGCCGACCTCGGTGTTGGGGCCGGTGGAGAACAGGAAGTTGCCGTAGAAGGCGCGGGCGTCCATGCACATGCCATCGTTGCGGTCGTGCAGGCCCATGGCCGTCCACTGCGCGCGTGGCTGCAGGCCCCAGCCGATGTGCGAAATGCCGTACACCTCGGGGTCGTTGAAGTATTTCATGTAGTCACGCAGGTACTCGGCCTCGAAGCCGCCATGAATGCCGGTGATGAAGCCTTTCTCGATCTCCAGGGTGATGCGCTCGCGGCAGTAGTTCTTGAACGGCAGGATGATGTCCCCCACGTCCAGCACCAGCGTGCCCTCGGCGCTGTCCTCGTTCGGCCAGGTGAACAGGAAGCCGCTGGGCCAGTGGTCCCAGCGCCCCGGCTCGTCGGCATAGCCGTATTCGGTCACGGCCGGGTACTGGCCGAGCGGGGCGTGGAAGTCGCTGCCGGCCTTGGACCGCACATGCATGCTGCGCGCCTGTTTCAGCAGGGTTTCGGCAGCCAGGACTCGGCGCTTGTCGTCTTCGGTCGGCAGCATGCGCGCCAGCACTTCCGGCGGCTCTACGGCCAGCAGGATGCGCGTGCCGGTCTTGAGAATCTGCTCCTGCTCGGGCGAGTGCAGCAGCATCATGGTGTCGACGACCAGGTCGGCCGCTTCCAGTGCCCGTTGTGCCGCCAGGTTGCCGGTAAGCGCGGTGTCGCCGCAGTAGGCGGTCATGTCATTGCCCATCGCCGTGGGGTGGTTGAACGCGGGCAGCTCCACCGCATACACCTTGGCCTTCAGGCGCTGCGCAGCTTCCATCGCCGCGTTGACCGTGCGCGGGTCGGAGTAGTGGCTCTTGAGCACGGCGACGCTCTGCGTCTCGTCCACGCGGGACAGCTTCAGTACGTGCTCGAACATCTGGGTCAGTTGCGCATTGCTCACCGGCATTGGGGTTCTCCTGGGCGGCGTTGATGGGGGAGAGGTGCTGCACCAAGGCGGTGCCTGGCGCTTCAACTCGGTGCAAATTAATAGTGTGTACACCATACTTTTGCAGATGAAAGCGCATCCCGCCGACAAGCGCAAGTTATCTGTAAAACGTTACCTATCCACACATTTGCCCAGTAATTACGGTAACAATTCGCTGGTCATGCTTTTCGATCAGTTGTTTGAAAAATATTTGCCTGCCCCTCTTTTCAAAATTCAATTACAGCGTATACGCTCTAAATCGTCAGGCGGTCGAGCCGCCGGCCACACATCAGAACAAGAGGAGAAATACCCATGCGGGGTAGGCAGAAAATCGCAATCGTCGGTGCGGGTCTGGGTGGGGCAGCCGCCGCCACGTTGCTGCAACAGGCCGGGTTCGATGTCGAGGTGTTCGAGCAGGCGCCGGAGTTCACCCGCCTTGGCGCGGGCATTCATATCGGCCCTAACGTGATGAAAATCTTCCGCCGCATGGGGCTGGAGCAGAAGCTGGAGCTGATGGGCTCGCACCCGGACTTCTGGTTCAGCCGCGACGGCAATACCGGTGATTACCTGTCGCGCATTCCGCTGGGCGAATATGCCCGTCGCGAGTACGGCGCCGCCTACATCACCATTCACCGTGGCGACCTGCACGCGCTGCAGATCGACGCGATCAAGCCGGGCACCGTGCACTTCGGCAAGCGCCTGCAAAAGATTGTCGACGAAGGCGACCAGGTGCGCCTGGACTTCGCCGACGGCACGCACACCGTGGCCGACATCGTCATCGGTGCCGACGGCATCCATTCGAAGATCCGCGAAGAACTGCTGGGCGCTGAAGCGCCGAACTACAGCGGTTGGGTCGCGCACCGGGCACTGATCCGCGGGGTGAACCTGGCGCAGCATGCCGATGTGTTCGAGCCCTGCGTGAAGTGGTGGTCCGAAGACCGCCACATGATGGTCTACTACACCACCGGCAAGCGTGACGAGTACTACTTCGTCACCGGTGTACCGCATGAAGCCTGGGACTTCCAGGGCGCTTATGTGGACAGCAGCCAGGAGGAAATGCGCGCCGCCTTCGAGGGTTACCACCCCACCGTGCAGAAGCTGATCGACGCGACCGAATCGATCACCAAGTGGCCGCTGCGCAACCGCAATCCGTTGCCGCTGTGGAGCCGTGGCCGCCTGGTCATGCTGGGTGACGCCTGCCACCCGATGAAGCCACACATGGCCCAGGGTGCCTGCATGGCCATCGAGGATGCGGCCATGCTGACCCGCTGCCTGCAAGAGACCGGGCTGTCCGACCACCGCACCGCGTTCGCCCTGTACGAAGCCAACCGCAAGGAGCGGGCATCGCAGGTGCAGTCGGTATCCAACGCCAACACCTGGCTCTACACCCAGGAAGACCCGGCCTGGGTCTACGGCTACGACCTCTACGGGCAGCCGCTTAAAAGCGGGGAGGCGGCATGAGTACCTTCGTCGCCGGCGGCAACGTCAGCGCCAATGGCATCCGCCAGCATTACCTGCGCTACGGCGGCAAGGGCCCTGCGTTGATCCTGGTGCCGGGCATCACCAGCCCGGCGGTTACCTGGGGCTTCGTGGCCGAGCGCCTTGGCCAGTACTTCGATACCTATGTGCTGGATGTGCGTGGGCGCGGCCTGTCTGAGAGCGGGCCAGGGCTGGATTACGGCACGGACGCCTGTGCCGCAGACATCCCCGCGTTTGCTGCTGCGCTGGGCCTGGGCAGCTATCACCTGGTCGGGCACTCGATGGGCGCGCGCTTTGCCATTCGTGCAGCTGCCCAAGGGGCGCCGGGGTTGCAGCGGCTGGTGCTGGTCGACCCGCCGGTATCCGGGCCGGGGCGCCGCGCCTACCCGAGCAAGTTGCCGTGGTATGTCGATTCCATCCGCCAGGCCACGGTTGGCATGAGCGGCGACGACATGCGCGCCTTCTGTGCCACCTGGAGCGACGAGCAACTGGCCCTGCGCGCCGAGTGGCTGCACACCTGTTACGAGCCGGCAATCGTGCGCGCCTTCGATGACTTCCACGAGGTGGATATCCACCAGGACCTGCCTGCCGTGCGCCAGCCGGCGCTGCTGATGGTGGCGGGGCGCGGCGGGGTGATCGAGCCCCACGACATAGCCGAAATCCGCGAGCTGAAGCCGGATATCCAGGTGGTACAGGTAGACAACGCCGGCCACATGATCCCTTGGGATGACCTTGAAGGCTTCTTCGCCGCCTTTGGCGACTTCCTCGACCAACCCCTCGTCTGACGGAGCACGAGACATGACCCAGCTATACCGCATCGGCCAGATCGTGCCGAGTTCCAACACCACCATGGAAACCGAGATCCCGGCGATGCTCAATGCACGCCAGGCCATCCGCCCCGAGCGCTTCACCTTCCATTCCAGCCGCATGCGCATGAAGCAGGTAAAGAAGGAAGAGCTGGCCGCGATGGACGCCGAGTCTGACCGCTGCGCCGTGGAGCTGTCCGACGCCAAGGTCGATGTGCTGGGCTACGCCTGCCTGGTGGCGATCATGGCCATGGGCCTGGGCTACCACCGCCAATCGGAAAAGCGCCTGCAACAGGCCACTGCCGACAATGATGCGTTGGCACCGGTCATCACCAGTGCCGGTGCGCTGGTAGAGGCCTTGCATGTGATGAAGGCCAAGCGCATTGCCATCGTCGCCCCGTACATGAAGCCGCTGACCGAACTGGTGGTGAACTACATCCGCGAGGAAGGCTTTGAAGTGCAGGACTGGCGCGCGCTGGAAATCCCCGACAACCTCGCCGTGGCCCGACACGACCCGGCCAACCTGCCAGGCATCGTCGCCGGCATGAACCTGGAAGGCGTGGATGTGGTGGTGCTCTCGGCCTGCGTGCAGATGCAGTCGCTGCCAGCCGTGGCCAAGGTCGAGGCGCAAACCGGCAAGCCAGTGGTTACCGCGGCCATCGCCACCACCTACGCCATGCTCAAGGCGCTGGACCTGGAGCCGATCGTGCCGGGCGCCGGTGCCTTGCTGTCGGGCGCTTACTGAAACCGGGAGGCTGACATGAGCGACACACAAAGCGCCCGTGACAACTATCAGGGTGTGTGGGGCCAGCGCATCGGCTTCGGCCGCAAGCCAGCCCTGTTGATGATCGACTTCATGCAGGGTTACACCACGCCTGGCGCGCCGCTGTATGCCCCGGGTGTTGTCGCGGCGGTCGAGCAGGCTGCCGGCCTGCTGGCGCTGGCCCGCGACTGCGGTACCCTGGTGGTGCACACCAACATCCGCTACCAGCCGCCGCATTTTGTCGACGGCGGTGTGTGGGTGCGCAAGGCACCGGTGATGAAGGATATGGTCGAAGGCAACCCGCTGGCCGCGTTTTGCGAGGCCGTCGCACCGCAGGCGGGGGAGGTGGTGTTGAGCAAGCAGTACGCCAGTGCCTTCTTCGGCACCAGCCTGGCCCCGCTGCTGCATGCTCAAGGCGTGGACACCGTGGTGCTGGCCGGCTGCTCCACCAGCGGCTGCATCCGTGCCAGTGCGGTGGACGCCATGCAGCACGGCTTTCGAACCATCGTGGTGCGTGAGTGTGTGGGTGACCGCCACAACGACCCGCATGAAGCCAACCTATTCGACATCGACAGCAAGTATGGGGATGTCGTTACCCGGCAGGACGCCATGCAACACCTGCGGCACCTGGCCGGCTGAACGCCGGGCGGCCTTTACCCAATAACAATCAAGGAACGGTGCCGGAAGCCCGTCCATGACCGCCTGCTGTCCGGGCGGTCGCCCCGCAGGAGCACTCGGGGTCTTCAGGCGTTGCCGGGGCGCGCCGCGTATAGTGCGCGGGGTGCCCGGCGCGTCGAAAACTGCTGGCCTTAAAACAACCACAAAGTCGCCCGCCAGGAGACAGGAAATGCCAATTGCGAATGCAACCACGGTCCACAGTGACATCGACCATGGCACCAAAGCGCTGTACAGCAAGATCACCTGGAGGCTAATACCCTTCCTGTGCTTCTGCTACCTCGCCGCGTACCTCGACCGCATCAACGTCGGTTTCGCCAAGCTGCAAATGCTCGAAGACCTGCAGTTCAGCACCGCAGCCTACGGCCTGGGTGCCGGTCTGTTCTTCGTCGGCTATATCATCTTCGAAGTGCCGAGCAACCTGATCCTGCAGCGCGTTGGTGCCAAGCTGTGGATCGCCCGCATCATGATCACCTGGGGCTTGCTGTCGGCCTGCACCATGTTCGTCAGCACCACCACCCAGTTCTACATCCTGCGGTTTCTGCTCGGGGCTGCCGAGGCTGGCTTCCTGCCGGGCGTGTTGTACTACCTGACCATGTGGTACCCCACCTACCGGCGCGGGCGCATCATCGCCCTGTTCATGATCGGGCTGCCGTTGTCCAGCGTGATCGGCGGGCCGATCTCTGGCTGGATCATGGGCCATTTCGACCAGGTGCACGGCCTGCATGGCTGGCAGTGGCTGTTCCTGCTGGAGGCGATTCCCAGCGTGCTGCTTGGCATCCTCACGTTCTGGGCACTGCCCAACCACTTCCAGCAGGCCAAGTGGCTGTCGGCTGACGACAAGGCCCAACTGGCGGCAGACCTGGCCGCCGACGATGCCGAGGGCAAAGACAGCAAGCACAGCTTCCGCGACGGTTTCTTCAACCTGAAGGTGTGGATGCTGGGGGGTATCGACTTCTCGATCCTGCTCAGCGCTTATGCCATGGGTTTCTGGATGCCGACCTTCATCCGTGATGCAGGCGTCAGTGATACCTTCCACATTGGCCTGCTCACGGCCATCCCGAGCCTGGCAGCGCTGGCCGGCATGCTGATGATCGGGGCCAGCTCCGACCGCCACCGCGAGCGCCGCTGGCACATCATCGTGCCGTTCATCATCGGTGCGATTGCCATGGCCAGCAGTACCTTGTTCAGCCAGAACCTGGTGATGACCGTGGTGCTGTTCGCCATCGCCTCGGCGGCCATCATCGGTGCCGTGCCGGTGTTCTTCAGCCTGCCGGCCACCTTCCTCAAGGGCACGGCCGCGGCTACCGGCTTCGCCCTGGCTTGTTCGGTGGCCAATATCGCCGGCCTGGTCAGCAACTCGCTGATGGGCCTGGTCACTGACCTGACCGGTACTTCTCACGCGGCACTGTGGGTGTTTGCCGGCTGCCTGATTCTCAGCTGCTTCCTGGTTATTGCCTTGCCGGCGAAGCTGGTCAACCGCTAGCGGCCCAGCGCTTCACGCGATGGCAGTGCAGGCGGGCCGGGTGCCCGCCTGCCAATCCTCTCTCAAAGCAACCTGCACGTCGGTGGCCGTTCAAGGCCGCCGCGCCGGGTGGCTGTTGCCCGAATCCAGGAGTAGCCCCATGCAAGGTTCCACTGCACCGCGTTTTTCTTCGTCTGCGCGCCTGGCCGGCGGTTGTATTGCCGCCGCGCTGTGTGCCGAGGCTTCGGCCGAAGAGGCCGGTTTCATCGAAGGCGCCCGCGCCACGCTGCAGGCGCGCAATTACTTTTTCAGCCGTGACTACGCCGACATCAAGGGGGCGAGCACCCAATCGCGTACCCAGGAGTGGGCGCAGGGGTTCATCCTCAATGCCAGCTCCGGCTATACCCAGGGCACGCTGGGCGTCGGTGTCGATGTTACCGGCCTGCTTGGCTTCAAGCTCGACAGCAGCCCGGCGCATGCCAAGTCCGGCTTGTTGCCCAGCCTGGACAGCGGCAAGTCAGCGGACGAATACAGCCGCCTGGGTGCGGCGATCAAGTTCAAGGTGTCGCAGACCGAGTTGAAGGTGGGCGAGTTGATGCCAAACCTGCCCGTGCTGCTGTTCAGCGACCTGCGCCTGCTGCCTCCGACTTACCAGGGGGCGATGCTGGAGTCCCGCGAGTTTGCCGGGCTGACCCTGAATGCCGGGCAGTTCCGCTCCACCAGCCTGCGTGACTCGTCCAACAGCCAGAAGATGTACGCGCTGGTCAACGACCCGATCAACCCGGCGCGGCTGGCACGTTTTACCAGCGACCGTTTCAACTACGTGGGCGCCGACTATGCCTTCAATGACAACCGCACCAGTGTTGGCGTATGGCAGGCGCAGCTGGAAGACATCTACCAGCAGCGCTTCTACAGCTTCAAGCATGCCGAGCCGTTGGGTGACTGGACGCTGGGGGTGAATGCCGGCTACTTCGATGCCCGTGAGGACGGGCGCAAGATTGCCGGCGATTACGACAATCACGCACTGTTCAGCCTGTTCTCGGCCAAGACCGGCGGGCATACCTTCTACGTGGGGTACCAGCAGATTGGCGGTGATGACGGCTTTATCCAGGTGGGCGCCAACACCAACCCGATGGGCAACACGCTGCCGACCTACGAGTTTTCGGCGCCGGGGGAGCGGTCGTGGCAGGTGCGGCACGACTATAACTTTGTCGCCTTGGGCATTCCGGGCCTGACGTCGACCTTGCGCTATGTGAAAGGGCGGGATGTGGACACCGGGCTGGGCTTTGAAGGGCGAGATCGGGAACGTGATCTGGACCTGGCCTATGTGGTGCAAAGCGGGCCGTTGGCCGGGTTGGGGGTGCGGGTGCGTAACGTAATGGCGCGTTCCAATTACCGGACGGACATTGATGAGAACCGGCTGATCCTGAGTTATACGGTTAAGCTGTTCTGAGTTCGTAATTGCTCAAGCGTCTGCGTGCTCCCACAGGTTTGCGCTGGTTTCAGCTATCGCGCAATCCTGTGGGGGTAGCAGGTCATGCTGGAAGTCACTGCAAAGTCGCGGTTTTAAACTCATCCGGTAACTGCTGGATAGCCGCCTCTATCCTGGCGATCGGTTCAGCCAACGCGTCCGCTTCGTTGTGCTTACCCTCCCTTCTCAGGCGATCGCGCTCAAGGCGCAGGTTCAGCAAATTCTTCTGCAGCTTCAGGGCCGAGGCATTGTACGGGTCCATGCTTTTCTCACGCTGTGGGCTTCCGTGCCGTTGTAGGAAAACCGGACCGTAGCAGCTCGATTTTGCTGCAGAAACTGATCTTTCATACAGGGAAATCCCTTCGAGGCGAATACTCCTACGTTGCGTGGTAAAAGATCCTACAAGCTGCATTTCAAATCGTTTCATTCAATCTTGGCTGAACCCCGCGTGATACCTGGCCACAACGGGGCTTCGTCCCTACTGGCTCTCGGCAATTTCCTGTAAATGGCTTGCCGTGCCCTTCGCAACTTCGTGTAGCAATTGCTTGCGCGTTACAAGTGGTCCGCATCGACGACCGCCTGGGCAAACGCTTTTGGCGCTTCCTGCGGCAGGTTGTGGCCAATGCCACCGCTGATCAGCCGGTACTCGTACTTGCCGGTAAAGCGCTTTGCATACGCTTCTGCAGGCGGGTGCGGGGCGCCGTTGGCGTCGCCCTCCAGGGCAATGGTCGGTACAGTGATGCCGGGGAAGCTGGCCAGCTTGGCTTCCAGCGGGTCATAGCGGGTTTCGCCTTGGGCCAGCCCCAGCCGCCAGCGGTAGTTGTGCACGGTAATTGCCACTTGATCGGGGTTATCCAGGGCCTGGGCGCTGCGTTCGAACGTGGCGTCATCGAAAGCCCACTTGGGCGAGGCGGTTTGCCAGATCAGTTTGGCGAAGGCATGGCGGTTCTGCTCGTAGCCCGCCTGGCCGCGCGGGGTGGCGAAGTAGTACTGGTACCACCACTGAAGTTCCGCGCTGGGTGGCAGCGGGGCCTTGGCGGCTTCCTGGCTGCTGATCAGGTAGCCGCTGACCGACACCAGGGCCTTCACCCGCTCTGGCCACAGCGCAGAGACAATATCGGCAGTGCGCGCACCCCAGTCGAAACCGGCGAGTACTGCACGCTGGATATGCAGCGCGTCCATGAACGCGACGACATCGCTGGCCAGGGCGGTGGGTTGGGCATTGCGTGGCGTTGCGGCAGACAGGAAGCGGGTTTGGCCGTAGCCGCGCACGTAGGGCACCAACACCCGGTAACCTTTTGCCGCCAGGGCAGGTGCAACTTCCTCGAAGCTGTGAATGTCGTAGGGCCAGCCGTGCAGCAGGATCACCACCGGGCCATCGGCGGGGCCTTGCTCCACGTAAGCCACATCGAGCACGCCCGCGTTGATGTGTTTCAGCGGGCCGAACCTGTCTGCCACTGCGCTTGCTGGCTGGGGCTGTATGGGTGCGGCGGTGGCCATGGCCGCCGCCATCAGCCCGAGCGGCAGCACGGCGCAGGCCAGCAGGGCATGGTTGAAACGGCGTGACAGGGTGTGGGTCGAGTGGCGGGCGGGCATCGGGCATCTCCTTGGCATGAGCCAGTGGGGCGGGTTGATGTGTGCCAGTAAAGTTGACGGCTGTATCGCCGATATGTCCGGTTGACCCGTTGGAAACGTATTTGTGTATCAGGTCTCAATGGGTACACATAACGATACAAACGCGGTGCAGCGGTGGTTTCTCCGCTGCTGTACCAATCGAAGGTTTACCCGGCCAAGGAGAGGCCCATGCATTACGTTGTCACTGAACCTCATCGCAGTGAATACCCGCGGCCCATTCGCTTCGCCAAGGGCACGTTGCTGAACATCGGGCCACGCTACGAAGGCGAGCCAGGTTGGCAGGACTGGTACCTGTGTACCTGCAGTGGTCAGGAGCCTGGCTGGGTACCGGCCCAGTTGATCGAGCGGATCAGCGTGTGCCAGGGCAGGGCACTGGACAATTACTCAGCGCATGAGCTCGATGCCGACCCCGGGCAGCGGGTGCAGATGCTGCGCCCGCTCAACGGGTGGGTCTGGTGCCGTCGCCATGGCAATGGCGAACTGGGTTGGCTGCCTGCAGAAAAGCTTCAGCAGGTTTCCATCTGATCCGCTTTTTTTCCACAAAGCTGAATCTGTAACCGTATCAGCCCAAGGCCGAGAATATGCCCATTCCCGCATCACAACTGTAGAGGTTCCAATGGGCAAGCTGGCGCTATTCCTGGGTGGTTTTCTGCTACTGACCATTCTGATTGGTCTTCTTGGCACGATTCCGCCAAGCTGAGGTTCAACGTTTATCCGCGCATGGGATAAGTCATTCTTTGCGCTGGGAAATCTGTCCACAAAAAACGTGGGTAGGTCTGTGGATAAAGTGCTGTAAGCCAAGCCCACGGCGGGCTCTGTTAAATTGAGCAGAAATTGAACAGCCGTTTCAGTGGCTGTTTCATTGGGCCATGCCGGCTCGGCGCAGGGCCGCCAGCAAGTCACGTACCCGTGCCGGCAGCTCGCCGGCAGGGTATAGCGCATGCATCTGTGGGTCCTGGCCGCTGCTGGAGGTCAGGCGGTACTGCGGGCACACCCGCACCAGACGCCCGGTTTTGACCTGCGCTTCGCCAACCCAGGCGGCCAGGCGGGCGATACCGGCACCGGCCAGGGTGCTGTGGTACACCGCATCACCCGAACCCAGGCGCAGCCTGGGCCTGGGGCGCAGGCTGGTGATCTGGCCCTCGCGGCAGAAATGCCAGGCCTTGAGGATGCGTGGCGCGGTATGCAGGATCAGCGTATGCCCCTCCAGGTCTTCCGGGTGTTGCGGTGTGCCGGCCTGGCCCAGGTAGGCGGGGCTGGCATACAGGTGGCGCTGATAGGGCCAAAGCGGGTAGCCGATCAGCTCGCTTGATTGGGGGAAGGCGCCGCGCACCACGAAATCGAATTTGCCTTGCAGTGGGTCGAGGGCTTCGTCGCTGTACTGCACGTCCAGGGTCACTTGCGGGTGGCAGCGAGAAAACTCGGCAAGCACCTGCGGCAACACATGCTCCCCCAGCAACTGCGGCACGGCAAAGCGGATCCAGCCCTGGGCACTGCCGCTGAGCGCGGCCAGTTCGTCGGCTGCATCGCGTTGCACATCCAGCAAGCGTTCGGCGTGCGGCAACAGTCGCTCGCCGGCTTCGGTCAAGGTCACGGCGTTGGCGTTGCGGTTGAGCAGCTTGCTTCCGGCGTTGTCTTCCAGGGTTTGCACAGCTCGGGTAACTGCGCTGGGAGAACGCCCCAATGCGCGGGCAGCGGCGACGAAGCTGCGCTTGTGTGCCACGCTGACGAACGCCTGGATTTCCCGCAGCATGTCCAATGCCATCGCCTGCTCCTTGTTGCAGTTTTCGCAATATGGCATTTCAACACAAGCACGGTACTTTGATTAGCCTTGCAGGCGTCTTCTCTGCCTCTGGGCCTGCATCATGATGGATATCGCTGTACTTTCCGTGTTCGCTTTTGCCGCTGGGCTGATCGATGCCGCCGTGGGGGGCGGTGGGCTGATCCAGATCCCGGCCTTGTTCAATGTGCTGCCCACCGCACAGCCAGCGGCATTGCTCGGCAGCAACAAGCTGGCGTCGGTGTGCGGCACGGCCTTCGCGGCGCGGTCGTTTATCCGCAAGGTGACGCTGGACTGGGGGCTGATCGTTCCCGCTGCACTCAGCGCCTTTGTCATGTCGTTCGCCGGTGCCGCCACGGTGTCGCTGGTGCCGCCCAGCGTGATGCGGCCGGCGGTGCTGGTGCTGATCGTGCTGATGGCCATCTACACCTTCTGCAAGAAAGACTTCGGCACCCTGCACAAGCCTGCGCAAATCGGCCGCAAGGAGCAGTGCCTGGCGGTGCTGATCGGCGGTGCGATCGGCTTTTACGACGGCCTGTTCGGCCCGGGCACCGGTAGCTTCCTGATCTTCCTGTTCATCCGCTTCTTTGCCCTGGACTTCCTGCACGCCTCGGCGTCGGCCAAGGTGGTGAACATCGCCACCAACCTGGCGGCACTGGTGTTCTTCGTGCCGACGGGCAACGTGTTGTATGCCATCGCCCTGCCCATGGCGGTGTGCAACATCCTGGGCGCGCTGACCGGTACCTGGCTGGCAGTGCGCAAGGGCGCCGGCTTTGTCCGCGGGTTGTTCCTGGTGCTGTTGTGCGTGCTGATCGCCAAGCTGTCGTGGGACTTGCTGGCCGGTTGACTCAGATCACCTGGCGCTGCGCCTCGGCCTGCTCGACGCGATTGCGGCCATGGGCCTTGGCCCGGTACAGCGCCTGGTCGGCGCTTGCCAGCAGCGCGTCCAGGCTGGGGGCCGGGCGGTCGGCGTCGCAGCCGGCCAGGCCGATACTGACGGTAATTTGCAGGCGCTGGTCGGCCTGCACCACATGCAGGTCCTGTACGGCGCGGCGCAGGCGTTCGGCGGTGAACTTGGCCCGTTCTGGCGCAAGGCCCGGGAGAATGACGACGAACTCCTCGCCACCCAGGCGCGCGAGCAGTTCATCGTTGTGCAACTGGTCTTGCAAGGTGCTGGCGAACTGGCGCAGCACCTGGTCACCGACCGCGTGGCCGTGGGCATCGTTGATCGACTTGAAATGGTCGATGTCCAGCATCATCAGGGTCAGCGGCAGCGCCTGGGCATGCTGTTGGCGGCTGTCCAGCAACGCGTTGGCACGGCGGGTAAAGGCACTGCGGGTGAGCACGCCGGTAAGGTGGTCGATGGTCGCCTGGTGCGCCAGGCGGGCCATCAGGCTGCGGTTGGCCTGGCTGACGCAGGCCACCACCAGCGGGCCAAGCACCAGCATGGCGATGCCCAGGCGCGCCGACATCAGCGTGGTCACCCCTGGCTCGCTTTGCGGCACGCTAAAGTGCATGAGGTTTTGCGCCACCGCCACAATCAAGGTACTGCCGGCGGTGAGTGCCAGCAGCGAAACCATAAAGGGCGAATAGGTCCAGGCACACCAGAGCAAGGCGGCAATCGGGAAGGCAATGGCCCCGGGGCCGCCAAAGGCAATGCTGAACGCCAGCGAGGCCAGCAGCACCAGCAGCGGTGCCAGGCGGATGGCCTGGGCACCACCACGCACCAAGGCCCGCACCGAGGGCGCAGTCAGCAGCACCGGCAGCACCAGCACGCTGGTCGAGAACTGTTCGCTGAACCAGGCCAGCCAAGTGGCGCGCAACGATTGTTGGAACCAGGGCGCGGCCATCGCCGCGGCCATGCTGGCCGCCACCATGGCGCCAGCGGCGCAGGCGGCAAATACGCTGAGTACGCCGTGCGGGGTACGCATGCGTCGGTGCAGGCGCGGCAAGCGCGACAGCAATTGCCAGAGGGTCACCACCACGCCCAGGTTGCACAGGTTGAACCACAGGGCCGGGGCCCAGGCGCTGCCGCACAGCAGGTCGGCACCGACCATGGCCAGCCAGACGAGGCCAAAGCCGGTAAGCGTGGCCTGGCGAGGGTAGCGCAGCAGTACACCGGCCAATACGGCATTCACCGGCCAGAACAGCGACAGCGATTCGATCGGGCGTGCCAAGATGCCGCCCAGGGTGAGGGCAAAGGTCAGGCAGAGCAGAACGACGTAAGGCAACAAGCGCGATTGGGCAGCAAAAACCATGGGCTCGACCGGCAAGCGGAAACGAAATCCAGGACAACGCCTTGAAGCACCTGGGGCAATGACCCGCAGTGTGTTTCGTCAGGGCAGTTGATGTCAATCTGCCGCGATCGGTCGAGATAATGCCAAATTGCCTTCATTCCTCGATTGTGTCGTCACAGCCCGAAGAACCACGGCACCATCAACACGGTCACCAGCATCACCAGCAGGGTGAACGGTACGCCGATTTTGACGAAGTCGGCGAAACGGTACTGCCCCGGGCCCAGCACCAGCGTATTGACCGGCGATGACACCGGCGTCATGAACGCCGCCGATGCGGCCAACGCCACGGTCATGGCGAACGGGTAGGGCGACATCCCCAGCTGTGCTGCGGTACTGACAGCCACCGGCGCCATCAGCACCGCAGTGGCCGTATTGGAAATGAACAGGCCAATCACCGCCGTGACGGCAAACAGGCAGGCGAGAATGGCACTGGGGCCGGCCCCCCCCAGCACGCTGACCAGCCCGCTCACCGCTAGGTCGATGCCGCCGGTTTTCTGCAGCGCCTGGGCAAAGGGCAGCATGCCGACGATCAGCACCAGGCTTTGCCAATGAATGGCCCGATAAGCGCTGTTCATGTCGATGCAGCGGCCGGCGCCCATCAGCAGGCAGCCGATCAGCGCGGCCATGACATTAGGCACGGCACCGCTGACCATCAGCCCGACCATCACCGCCAGGCTCAGCAGCGCTTGCGGCGCGCGGGTGCGGGCGGGGGCCACCTGGTCGATTTCGGCAGGCAGGCTCAGCACCAGGAAGTCCCTGGGCTTGCTTTGCAGCTGGCGTACGGCCTTCCATGGGCCGACCACCAGCAGCGTGTCGCCAAGGCGCAGCTTTTCTTCCACCAGTTGGTCTTCGATCGCTGCCTGCTCGCGGCGCAGGCCGACCACGTTGAGGTCGAAGCGGGTACGGAAGGCCAGTTCGAGAATGGTCTTGCCAATCAGCTGCGACCCCGGTGGTAGGGAGACCTCGGCCATGCCCAGTTCCTGGGACTGGTCGATGAAATAGGCGGCCTTGAAGTGAAGTGGCTCCAGTTGCATGGTCTGGCACAGGCTGCGCAGGTCGTCGCGGTTGGCGAACAGGTCGAGCAGCAGCACGTCGCCCTGGTGCAGCACGGTGCTGGAGTCGGCAGCCATCACCCGCGTGGTGAACTTGTGCTGGCGTTCGATGCCGATCACGTTGGCGCCGTGCCGGGTACGCAGTTCCAGTTCGCCGAGGGTGTGGCCGATCAGCGGCGAGTGGGGGCGGATGCGCAGGCGCCGTTCGCGGCCGTTGAGCTTGTAGTCCAGCACCAGGTCCAGCAGTGTCCGGCGGGTTTCCACGCGGCCGTCCTTGCGCACTTCGCCGTTGAGCCAGTGGCGGGTCAGCAGCATGTAGCCGATGCCCAGCACCAGCACCACCAGGCCAAACGGGGTAAAGCTGAAGAAGCTGAAACCGGCTTCGCCATTGCGCACCAGCTCGCTGTGCACCACCACGTTGGGCGGTGTGGCCACCAGGCTGAGCATGCCGCTGATCAGGCCGGCGAACGCCAGCGGCATCATCAGGCGGCTGGGCGAGAGTTTCAGGCGTGCGGCAATACTGAGCACCACCGGGATGAAGATGGCCACCACGCCGGTGGAGCTCATGATCGAGCCCAGCCCGGCCACCGCCACCATCAGCAGCACCAGCAGGCGTGCCTCGCTGTTGCCGGCCCGCTCGCTCATCCATTCGCCGATGCGGTAGGCAATGCCGGTACGCACCAGGCCTTCGCCAATCACGAACAGGGCGGCGATCAGCACCACGTTGGGGTCGCTGAAGCCGGCCAGGGCCTGCTCGACGGTGAGGATGCCCAGTAGCGGCAGGGCGAGAATCACCAGCAGTGCGACCACGTCCATGCGCGGGCGGTTGATGACGAACAGGAGGATGACGATGGCCAGCAGGCCGAGGACCCAGAGCAGCTCTTGGTTCATGGGGAGGGGGTGTTCCTTCACACAGGGGCACGATAGACAGTAGCAGCCAGTGTGCCAGCTTGTGATGAAGGGGGTGTTGATGTGCTGCAGGGTTTGCCAAACAAAAGGGGCCGCATTGCGGCCCCTGGGGTCACCGGATCAGTGACGGTGACGGCGGTGCTTTTTGCTGCCGTTATTGTCGCCCAGGTGGTTGCCGATGGCACCACCGGCCGCGCCGCCCAGGCCGGCACCGACGGTAGAGCCGGTCTTGCCGCCCACCGCGCCGCCCAGCAGCGAGCCGCCGGCCGAGCCCAGGCCACCGCCGATGGCGGCTTCGGTACGGTTGCCCTTGCGTGCACCTACCGCACTGCCGGCTGCGCCGCCGAGGCCCGCGCCGATGGCCGCCCCGGTCTTGCCACCGATCGATTGACCGACAACGTTACCCAGGGCACCACCCAGGCCACCGCCAATGGCGGCAGTACCGTCACCGGCGAAAGCGCCCTGGCACAGCAGCAGGCCAAGGGCAAGGGAAGGCAGAGTCAGACGCATGATACGAACCTCAAAGAAATCATCAGGTTAAGGTGCCGCGCAACGGGCGGCGGGTCAGGGGTGCAAAGACGCTTCAGCGGTAGTAGCGGTCACCGCGATACTGGCGATTGTCATCGTCATCATCGTCGCGGTCATGGCGATGGTGGTGCCGATGGTCACGGTCGCGGTCACGCCAGCCATCGTCGTCGTCATGGTAGCGATGGCTGTGGCAGCCTGCGGTCAGCAGGACAGCAGCAACCAGCGAAAGGCTTGCAAGGCGGGTCATCACGATATAGGTCCTTGATCCGCAATGGTTTACAGGGCACTTGCTGAGACTGGGAATGATCCATTTGGTTTCCCTGGCAGGCAAAAATTTGTCGCGCCAGTGATGAGCGGCGTGCTTGTGGGCTGCTGTTCTGTCCCATTCGGTCATGGTCGAGCCGGTAATGCCCCTCTAGACTGTGGGGTAAGCCGCAGGCAAGACGGCAATCTGCCACACAGTGAATCATGATGATCGCCCATACCCCCACGTTGTTCGCCGCCGTTGCCTTGGTTGCAACCATTCTGGCCTTCTGCCTGTTGCTGGTCGGGCGCAGTAACCGCCGTGACAACCTTTTGCTCACGGGGTGCGGGCTGCTGGTGCATGCCCTGGCCTATGTCTGCTACACCGTCTACGCCCAGGCCCCGCTGTGGCTCAGCTATGGCCTGGGCAACAGCCTGTTGTCGCTGGCCCTGGCGTTCTATACGGCCAGCCTGTTCCGGGTGCGTCAGCAGGTGGTGCCTTGGCGCAGTATCTTCATTATCCCGGCGTGCATGCTGGTGGGGTTGATGCTGCTGCTCGATACGGTGGAGCCACGTATGCTGCTGGCAACGCTGGTGCTGATGCTGCAGTGTTCGATGATTCTGTACTGGGCGCGACGCTATGCCGAGCGGCCGGGCAAGGCCCACTTGCTGCTGCAGATCGGTGCGTTGATCAGCCTGGTCGGCCTGGGCATGCGTGTGGTGGCGGTGGCCAATGGCACGGCGGTGGAGTTGCGCTATGACACCAGCAACCTCAAGCAGAGCATTTCCGTGGCGATTGGCACAGCCACGGTGATGATGTATTCGATCGGGCTGGTGTTGATGGCCAAGGAGCGCAGCGAATCCCGCTTGCAGCACCTGGCCCTGCACGATGTGCTGACCGGCACGCTGAACCGCAGGGCGATCCTTGAGCGCTTTGCCGTGGAACTGGACCAGGCTCGCCAGCAGCAGGGCAGCCTGGCTGTGGCGATGATCGACATCGACCATTTCAAACGCATCAACGACCTGTATGGGCACCTGGCAGGTGACGAGGTGCTGTGCCATTGCGTGCGGCAGTTGCAACAGCGGCTGCGCCAAGGTGACTGCCTGGGCCGTTATGGTGGTGAGGAGTTCCTGTTGCTGCTGCCGGGCGCTGACCGCAGCGGGGCGATGGCTGCGCTGCAAGGGCTGCGTGAGGCCATTGCGCGCAACCCGGCGAGTTTTGCCGGTGACCAGATCGAACTGCGCTTCAGCGTTGGCTTGTGGTGCGGCGTGCCTGGGCTCAAAGACAGCACCGCCAGCCTGTTGGCCCAGGCTGACGCAGCGCTTTACCAGGCCAAGGCCGCCGGGCGCAATACGGTGCATATGGCGGCAATGGCCGAAGCGGGTTGAGTGCGAACAAGCATTCACGCGTGATGCCGGCCAGTGCTAGAGTCGCGTTCTTTTTTACCCTGAGGATGGAACATGCGTGCGATTCTGCCGATGGCCGCAGCACTGATGCTGGTCGGTTGTGCTTCTGCGACCATGGAGACGGCCCGCGGCGGCAAGCCGACGGCGCAGCTCGATTCGCACAAGGCACCAGAGCTGGTGGCCCAGTGCATTCAGTTCAGCTGGCAGGAAGAGAAGGTGTTCGGCGACGATGCCAGTGGCTATCTGGAGCCGCGCAAGCAGGGCGGGTTCACCGTGTATACCCGCGAAGCCGAAGCGTTCGTGGATGTTTACCCGCAGGCGGGTGGGGCGCGGGTTGACTATTACGCACAGAAAAATGACGGCGTGGCATTGCAGCGCCGGGCGGCAGCGGCTACCTGTTTGTAAGCTTGGAGTGGCCTGTTCTGGCCTCATCGCCGGCAAGCCGGCTCCCACAGGTGTTGCGCAAACCTTCAGCATTGTGCGAACCCTGTGGGAGCTGGCTTGCCGGCGATGGGCTGCAGAGCAGCCCCAGCGGCGCGAGCGGGGCTTTACAATTTTTAGCAAGGCAGTTGTGTCACAAGACGCGTGGTGACGGCTAGCATGGGCCGTTACCACTCAAGGACGACACCATGGATCGCTCACTGCAACTCAACCGTGCCAGCTGGGACGAACGCGCTCCGCTACATGCTGCCTCCAAGGACTACGAAGTCGAGCTTCTGGTCCAGCGCCCCGGGCACCTTTCCGAAACCGTCCGCTTCGACCTGCCATTGCTAGGCGATATCGACGGGTTGAACACCGTCCACCTGCAGTGCCACATCGGCACCGACACCCTCTCGCTGGCGCGCCTTGGGGCCAAGGTCTGCGGCCTGGACTATTCCGCAGCCTCGTTGGCCGAGGCGCGTGCACTGGCCGAGCGTTGTGCGGTGCCGATCGACTATGTCGAGTCCGACGTCTATGCCGCCGACAGCGTGCTGCCGGCAGGCACCTTCGATCTGGTTTATACCGGTATCGGCACACTGTGCTGGTTGCCCCGCATCGAGCCGTGGGCGCGTACGGTGGCAGCACTGTTGAAACCAGGCGGGCGGCTATTCCTGCGCGATGGGCACCCGATGCTGATGGCGGTCAACGAAGACCATCAGGACCGCCTACAGCTCGAATACCCGTATTTCGAGCACGAAGCGCCGACGGTGTGGCACAACGACCAGACCTACGTCGAAACCGACCAGCGCCTTGCCCACACCGAAACCCACGAATGGAACCACGGCCTGGGCGAAGTGGTGACTGCCTTGCTGGCGCATGGGCTGCAACTGAGGGCACTGGTCGAGCACCAGAGCATCCCCTGGGAGGCGTTGCCGGGGCAGATGGTCAAGGGCAGCGACGGTGAGTATCGCTTGCGCGAGCAGCCCGCACGTCTGCCCTTGAGCTACACCTTGGTGGCAATCAAGGCTTGATCAGGACAGGTAGCCGCCGTCTACATTGAGTGCCGTGCCGGTGGTGTAGCTGGACGCATCGCTGGCCAGGTACAACACTGCGCCGGCCATTTCTTTTGGGTCGGCCACGCGCTTGAGCGGGATCTGCTGCAGTGCGGCGTTCAGGATGGCGTCGTTCTTCACCAATGCCGAGGCGAACCTGGTGTCGGTCAGGCCCGGCAACAGGGCGTTGCAGCGAATGCCAAACTGGGCGCACTCCTTGGCGAAGACCTTGGTCATGTTGATGACCGCCGCCTTGGTTACCGAATAGATCCCCTGGAAGTGGCCGGGCGACACACCGTTGATGGATGCCACGTTGATGATGCTGCCGCCGCCGTGCTCGCGCATCAGCTTGCCGGCTTCCACCGACATGAAGAAGTAGCCGCGGATGTTCACGTCCACGGTCTTCTGGAAGGCATTCGGGTCGGTGTCCAAGACGTTGCAGAACTGCGGGTTGGTGGCGGCGTTGTTGACCAGCACGTCCAGGCGACCGAACTGCTCGCGAATACCGGCGAACACCTGTTGGATCTGCTCCAGTTCACCGATGTGGCAGGCTACTGCCGTGGCCTTGCCGCCGGCGGCGATGATGGCGTCGGCCACCTGCTGACAACCGTCGAGCTTGCGGCTGGAAACGATCACATGGGCCCCTTGCTGTGCCAGCAAGTGGGCGATGGCCTCGCCAATGCCACGGCTGGCACCGGAAACGAAAGCAATCTTGCCGTCGAGGTCGAACAGGTGGGTCTTGGACATGCTGTTTTCCTTCTTATCCGTCGTCGTGGTCGGTGCTCAGAGGCTGGACTTGGCAATGACCTGCAAGGTCATCTGTTCCAGCAAACGGTTCATGTGGATGAACTGGGCGAAGCGCTTGTCCTGGGTCTGGCCGTGGTAGTAGCGGTAGTAGATTTGCTGGACGATGCCGGCCAGGCGGAACAGGCCATAGCAATAGTAGTAATCGAAGTTGTCGAGCTGGATGCCCGCACGCTCGGCGTAGTAATCGACGAACTGGCGACGGGTAAGCATGCCTGGTGCATTGCTCGGCTGGCGGCGCATCAGTTGCACCGGTGCCGGATCGTCTGCCTCGATCCAGTAGGCAAGGCTGTTGCCCAGGTCCATCAGCGGGTCACCCAGGGTGGCCATTTCCCAGTCCAGTACCCCGATGATGCGCATGGGGTTGTCGGCGTCGAGGATCACGTTGTCGAAGCGGTAATCGTTGTGCACGATGCCGGGCTTCGGGTGGTCGGCGGGCATCTTGTCGTGCAACCAGGCGATCACCTGCTCCCAGCGCGGGGCATCTGGGGTCAGGGCTTTTCCGTAGCGGCTGGTCCAGCCCTCGATCTGGCGTTGCACATAGCCTTCCGGCTTGCCCAGGTCGGCCAGGCCGCAGGCGTTGTAGTCCACCTGGTGCAGCTCGACCAGGCGGTCGATGAAGCTTTTGCACAGGGCCTCGGTGTGGCTGGCGTCCAGGTTCAGTTCGGCGGGGATATCCGAGCGCAGAATGATGCCCTTGACCCGCTCCATCACGTAGAACTCGCCGCCGATCAGGCTGCTGTCGGTGCAGTGCACATAGGCCTTGGGGCAGTAGGGGAAGCCACTGTTCAGCTGGTTGAGGATGCGGAACTCGCGGCCCATGTCGTGGGCCGACTTGGCTTTCTGCCCGAACGGTGGGCGGCGCAGTACGAAGTCACGGCCCGGGTAGCTGACCAGGTAGGTAAGGTTGGAGGCGCCCCCCGGGAACTGGCTGATGCTGGGCAGGCCATCCAGGCCGGGGATATTGGCCTTGAGGTAAGGGTCGATGACGGCCGCGTCGAGTTCTTCGCCGGGGCGTACCTGGGTGGACTGGTCGGTGAGCGTCATGCGTTTTCCTTATTCTCGATCGCAAGGACTATTGGCTAATCTAATGGCCTGCCCAGGCTGGAACAAGCGTGCCAGGTGCCATATAGGTGCGGGTGTTGCCGGTGGATCACTGCACCGAATGCCGGGCAAAAAAAAACCGAAGCCGCGAGGGCTTCGGTTTTCGATCATCCGGTATCCCCAGCCCTCAGGACGGGAACAGCTCGCTGAGTTTCATCGACAGCATCATGTCGCCTTCAACGCGCAGCTTGCCGCCCATGAAGGCCTGCATGCCGTCGGTTTCGCCACTGACGATACCCTTCAGGGTTTCGCTGTCCATTACCAGGGTGCAGTTGGCATCCGGGTTTTCGCCTTCCTGCAGGTCGCAGGTGCCGTCTTTGACGATCAGCGCGTACTGCTTGCCTTCGTCGGTGATGTTGAAGCCGAACACCAGGTCCAGGCCGGCGGCAGCGGATGGGTTGAACTTCTCTTGCATCTTTTTGACGGCATCAGCTACGGAGGTCATGGCGCATTCCTTATAGAGTGATTTACACGTCCCCGCAGGGACACAACAAAGCCGGGCTTATCGGTAGGTGACAAACTCCGGCGCCCTCAACAGCTGCACATGGGCTTGGCTGTTGAAGGAAGCCAGTGCCACGTCGCGGCCGCGGAACTTCAGCTGGCTGAGCGACGTGTTGATGATCTGCCAGTTCAGCGCGAACGCCTGGCTGGGGGTGATACGGGTAACCAGGTGGAGCAGGGCGGCAATGGTACCGCCCGAGGTGAAAATGGCGATATTGTCGCCGCTGCCGGCGGTATCCAGCACGCGTTGCAGCCCACCCTGTACGCGGGCAGTAAAAGCGTGCCAGGTTTCGAGGCCGTCGTCGGCATGCTCTCCGTCGTGCCAGCGCTGCACCATCAGGGCGAACAGGCGCTGGAACTCGCTGCGGTGCTGCGCAGCATTGCGCAGGATGTGCAGGGCGTTTGGCTCTTGCGGCAGCAGCCCGGGCAACAGGGCGCGGATGACGCCGTCTGCATCGAACTCATTGAACGCCGCGTCGGTCTCAACCGCTGGCACCGGGCAGCCGTTGGCCTGCAAGGCCTCCAGGGCCAGGCGCGCGGTATCTTGCTGACGGCGCAGGTCGCCTGCCACGCAACGGTCCAGCTGCACACCCAGCTGGGCAAGGTGCTCACCCAGGGCCTGGCTCTGGCGCACGCCCACGGGGGAGAGGACGTCGTAGTCATCGGCACCGAATGAGGCTTGGCCATGTCGGATCAGGTAGAGGTTGCCCACGAAAGGTTCCGGCCTGTTGGAGGTTGCTGCGAGGTTAGGATGCGGCACACGGGCTGTCAACGAAAAAACATACAAGCGTTTGAAAAGGTTGTTTGAAAGATGTTGCCAGCGTTTGCACCGGCTGGCAGCACCTCGGGTGCAACGGTATGCTTGCAACAGTTACGCGCCGCCGTGGCGCAGGTATTTAAGGAGTCAACGTGGAGTTTCTTGCCGAATACGCAAGCTTTCTCGCCAAAACCGCCACCCTGGTCATCGCCATCCTGGTGGTGCTGTCAGCCATCGCCGGGCTGCGCGGCAAGGGGCGGCGCAAACCGGGTGGGCAATTGCAGGTCACCCGCCTGAACGAGTTCTACAAGGACCTGCGCGAGCGCCTGGAGTCTGGCCTGCTGGACAAGGCCCAGCTCAAGGCCTTGCGCAAGCAGCAGGCCAAGGCGGAAAAACAGCAGAAGAAGGGCAAGGCCGAGGAAAAGGGCCGGGTCTTCGTGCTGGATTTCGATGGCGACATCAAGGCCTCGGCCACTGAAAGCCTGCGTAACGAAATCACCGCGCTACTGACCCTCGCCACCCCGCGTGACGAAGTGGTGCTGCGCCTGGAGAGTGGCGGTGGCCTGGTGCACAGCTACGGCCTGGCAGCGTCGCAACTGGCGCGCATTCGTCAGGCTGGCATCCCGCTGACCGTGTGCATCGACAAGGTGGCCGCCAGCGGTGGTTACATGATGGCCTGCATCGGCGAGAAAATCGTCAGTGCGCCGTTCGCCGTGCTGGGTTCGATCGGCGTGGTGGCGCAGCTGCCCAACGTCAACCGCCTGTTGAAGAAGCATGACATCGACTTCGAAGTGCTGACCGCTGGCGAGTACAAGCGCACCCTCACCGTGTTTGGCGAAAACACCGAGAAGGGCCGGGAGAAGTTCCAGGAAGACCTGGACATCACCCACCAGCTGTTCAAGGACTTCGTTGCACGCTACCGCCCACAGTTGCACATTGATGAAGTGGCCACCGGCGAAGTCTGGCTCGGGGTTGCGGCCCTCAACCGAAAGCTGGTGGACGAACTGCAGACCAGCGACGAATACCTCAGCGAGCGTGCGCGCAATGCCAGCCTGTTCCACCTGCACTATGCCGAACGCAAGAGCCTGCAGGAACGCATCGGCATGGCGGCCAGCGGCACGGTGGAGAACACGGTGGTAGGTTTGTGGAGTAAACTCGGGCGTCTGCGCTAACACCTTGAACCCGTTGAAATTTTTTTTCGTTCAGGGGGTTGCAAGGTTAAAGGAATGAAGACATAATGGCGCCCATCGAAACGCAGCAAACTTTGAAAAAGGTTCAGCGTTTCAAGGAGATAGCAAAGCGCAAGCAGCTAGATCCGACCTTTGAGGCCGAGTAGCAAAGTGGTTATGCTCCGGATTGCAAATCCGTCTACGCCGGTTCGATTCCGACCTCGGCCT
Source organism: Pseudomonas sp. LLC-1 (assembly GCF_002992185.1). Lineage (NCBI taxonomy): Bacteria > Pseudomonadati > Pseudomonadota > Gammaproteobacteria > Pseudomonadales > Pseudomonadaceae > Pseudomonas > Pseudomonas sp. LLC-1. The sequence continues at coordinate 309,501 of NZ_LUVY01000012.1, forward strand.
CCACCATTCGAAAACCCCGCAGATTAACGTCTGCGGGGTTTTTATTTGCGCGCTGGAAAATCTGATCGTTTCCGCTTGGGCGCTAGCCTTCAGGCAAGGTTACGCCACAGACAAAATCACGCGACCCCAGGCGATGCGAGCCGAACTCCACGACGTAACCTTCCCCTCGGCGCTTTGCCTCCGCTTCGGCCGTCTTCTGATCGGCATAGACATCGACGAAATGCCAGGGATGCCTGTCTCTCAGAACGCCCCATCCCAGAACCCAGCCCGCTCTGGAAGGATCTGGCGGTAGATGCTTGGCCAAGCTTCGAATCGACATGCCCATCTCCTCCTGTGTACAGGCCCGATGCTGCATCTTGAGCACTTATCTTGAACCGCGCCACCCATACGCGGGTCATCAGAAGGGAGGGTGGTAATGACGCCCCGGTTCCCTCACCACGTATTGAAATGTTCGCGAGCTAAAGTTGAGCTCAAGCCCATTCCACCAGCGAGGTTGTCAGGAAATGGATTATTCCAGCATGGTTGAAGCGTTGGACAAGATGTTGGAGAAAGCGGCTGTAACGCAGGCATGCGCGCAGGCACCCGCCAATGAAAGTCAGCGATGCATCCGTAACCATTCATCCGCGACGTCGCCCATAGTGGACGGCGTACCGCTCTTGATCCACGCCATGAAGGCTCGGTCGAACTTGAATGCCTGGCCACACTCGTCGAGCAGAAACTGACGCACCTTTTGCGTGTTGCGGTAGTGCTTGTCCAGGGGCGTGGTGCGGGTAATCGGCCCGGCGTGCCAGTCGAAGCTCATGGTCTGTTCCTTGACTATGAAAAAGGGCAAAAGCCCGTGAATGATCATCCACGGGCTTTGGGTCGTTCGAAATGATCGGCCTTCAGGCTATCAACCTTCGAACTGGATCACCATGCGGCCTTTGATCTTGCCTTCCAGCATCTCGTCGAAGATCTGGTTGATGTCCTCGATCGGCCGCAGGGTTACCTTGGGCACTACTTTGCCTTCAGCGGCAAACTGGAAGGCCTCTTGCAGGTCTTGCCGTGTGCCGACCAACGAGCCAACCACTTCGATCCCGTCCAGCACCAGGCGGGGGATATTCAGGTCCATGGACTCTGACGGAAGCCCGACGGCAACCAGGCGGCCGCCTGCGCGCAGCGCATCTACAGCTGAGTTGAATGCACCTTTGGCAACGGCCGTCACCACAGCGGCATGGGCGCCCCCGGTCTTGGCCTGGATGACCTTCGCTGCGTCTTCGGTGCGTGAGTTGATCACCAGGTCGGCGCCCATTTCGCTGGCGAAGCGCAGTTGCTCTTCGTTGACGTCAATGGCGATCACTTTGGCGTTGAACACGTTCTTGGCATATTGCAGCGCCAGGTTGCCCAGCCCGCCGAGGCCGTAGATGGCGATCCATTGGCCAGGGCGGATGTTGGAGATTTTTACCGCCTTGTAGGTGGTTACGCCGGCGCAGGTAACGCTGCTGGCGGCGGCGGAGTCGAGGCCGTCAGGTACTTTGACCGAATAGTCGGCTTTGACGATGCAGGCTTCTGCCATGCCGCCGTCCACGGTGTACCCGGAGTTCTTCACTTCGCGGCACAGGGTTTCGTTGCCGCTGGTGCAATAGTCGCAATGCCCGCACCCCTGATAAAACCATGCCACGCTGGCACGGTCGCCCGGCTTGAGCGAGGTAACGCCCGGCCCGACTTCCTGGACCACGCCGATGCCTTCATGGCCCAGCACGATGCCGGTCTTGTCACCGAAGTCGCCATTTTTCACATGCAGGTCGGTGTGGCACACACCGCAGCATTGCATCTTCAGCAGCGCTTCACCGTGTTCGAGGGGGCGCAGGGTTTTCTCAACCACATCCACGCGACGGCCTGGCGCAACAACAGCAGCTTTCATAAGAGCCTCCGTGTCTATCCGAGTGAGCTTGGGTTATCGCTGGGTTAGCATAGCCCTTGCGTGGCCGGGCAAAACTGCTTCAGGTCATGATCGCCGGCATAAGCCGGAACATCAGCAGAAATCGCGAAACATCTCGAACATGGATGGAGGTAGCCCTTATGGAAGCATCAGCCACTTTTTCTACCAGCAATTTCAAACCCGTCAGCGTAAGCCTTGAGCCTCGGGTCGAAACGGGTTTGCCAGTCTCCATCAGCACCATGGAAAAACGGTATTCAGGCGCCATCGAGGGCACGTCCTCGACAGTGTTCACGGCGGCATTCAATCAAGCGACCAGAACCGGGAGCTACATCGCGATTGAAAGCTTCAAGGGCGCAGTGAACGGGAGGCAGGGTGCGTTCAACTTCATTCACTCTGCATCTACGAGCGGTACGGATCGTGCGGACGAGTTCTTCAGCATTGTCGCTGGCAGTGGTACGGATGAGTTGGCAGGGATCACCGGGGCGGGCGGTATCGCTATCGAAGCGGATGGCACGCACCGCATCTGGCTGAGTTATCAGTTCCAGCAAGGCTAGCTGCGGGCGCCACAAAAAGAAAAGCCCGCGGCAATGATGCGGCGGGCTGCAAGAACGTACGGAGCAGGGTCAGTGTGCCCATCCGTTTGTCAGTATTTCGTGAAGCGCAGGTCATGAGGCTGTCATGTGCGCAACACCATAAAAAAGCCCGCCATGAGCGGCGGGCAAAAGACGTTTGAAGGGAGAGCCTGCAGGTTGCGCCCGGCTGGTTAACCCAGGATTAAGTGGCAACGCATTGACCTCGGAACCTGATCAGCCTATACAGGCCTGCCATCACGCCAGGAGCCAGCATGCACGACGAAGACGACCTGCACGAACCCGAACACGATCACCTGCTCGACCATGAGTTTCTCTACGACGACATGGAGCACGAGGCAGATGCCCAGGGCGCCGAGGATGAAGTGGAAGAAGACGAGGAAACGCTGGATGACCTCGATGACGAGGAGCGGGATCACCCAGCCTGGTTCGACGATTGCGAAGACGACTGACCTAGCGGCCGTCCACCGAGAAGCGCCCTGGGCCGCTTACGGCCAGCAATAGCAGGCCGCCCATGATGGCGAGGTTTTTCAGGAACTGGGTCATGTTGGCACTGCGCTCAGGGTCGACCATGTTCCAGAACGGGTGGCCCAGCAGTGCCGTGCCCAGCACGAACAGTGCGAACAGGAACGCCAGCGGCCGGGTATAGAAGCCCAGGATCAGCAGGATGCCGACCACGAACTCCATGAGCACGGCAATCGCAGCCGCCAGCATGGGGGCAGGGGCACCCAGCGAGGTCATGTAGCCGACCGTGCCGTCAAAGCCGGTCAGCTTGGCCCAGCCAGACAAGACGAACAGGATCATCAGCAGCACGCGGGCTATCAGGATAATGATGTCGCGTTGGCCATCAAACAGGGAGTAGCGCATGGCGGCGTTCCAGTGGACGAGTACAAGCTCCACTCTAGCAGCTGCGCGAGACATTGCCGGCAGGCAGCAAAAAGGCGCCGCAAGGGCGCCTTTTCAACGAAGTTTGGTGCGAGTGGCGGGACTCGAACCCGCAAGGCTCACGCCGACAGATTTTAAGTCTGCTGTGTATACCAATTCCACCACACTCGCACGCTTGAAGGGGTCGTAACGACCGGCTCGCTTCTAAGCAGAAGGGCTTCGCAATCAAGCGCGCTTTATAACCCATTGTTATAGTTGAGTCAACTGCAGCACCTATGATCAACAGAATGAAGGGTCGAGCGAACGGATAATTGACACCTTGCTGTCATTACGCCACTGTTGCCCTTTTATTGGATCCAAGAGTATGCGGCGATGACTCAGTCCGACGCTTGCGAGCGTGTCGTGCGCCCACGGCTGTTCTGGCGGCTGCTGTTTGCGCAGGTGATCGTGTTGTGGGCTTTTCTCTACCTCAGCCTGGTCAGCCTGGGTGTTTACCTGCTGATGTTGGGGTTCGATGCCGAACATCCTCAACCGCAGCGGCTGATGGCCCTGGCAGGTGGCGGGGTTATCATGCTGGTTGGCGTGTGGCTGCTGAAAGTCGCCATGCCGCGACGCATCAGCCCGATACTGGTCGAGCCTGAACGGTGACTTTCGGTAGCCGCACGGCTGCCTGTCGCCGGGCGTGTTCGGCTAAGCTCATTTTGTTCCTCCCGCTGTGCCAGTGGAGCTTGCATGGTTTCAGCTGACTGCCCCGACCACCCCGTCATGCCTGCCCACCGCTACGAGCAGCTGGTTCAGTCGGTGGTGGACTACGCCATCTACATGCTTGACCCAGCCGGCCATGTGGTGTCGTGGAATGCCGGTGCGCAACGGATCAAGGGTTACCGCGCCGATGAAGTGATCGGCAAGCATTTCTCGCTGTTCTTCACGCCGCAGGACTGTGCCGACGGCCGCCCGGAGCGCTTGTTGCGCCAGGCGCTGGAGCAAGGTGTAGCGCAGGATGAAGGGTGGCGTGTGCGCAAGGATGGTACACAGTTCTGGGCCTTGGCGGCGCTGGACGTGATCCGCGACGACCAGGGCCAGATCATCGGCCTGGCCAAAGTTACCCGGGACATCACCGACCGCCGCGAGTCGGCGATGCAACTGGACGCGGTGCGCGCCCAGCTGTTCCAGGCACAGAAACTGGAGGCCCTCGGCCAACTGACTGGCGGGCTGGCGCATGACTTCAACAACATGCTGACCATCATCATCAGTTCGGCGCGCCTGGCGATAGCCACCCAGGACCCGGCGCGTGCCCAGCGCATGCTGCAGCATATTCTTGATGCCGGGCAGCGAGGCACTGAACTGACCCAGCAACTGCTCAGCTTTGCCCGCCACCGAAAACTCGATGTGGCGTGTGTAGCGCCAGCAGACCTTGTAGCGGCCACGCGTGGGCTCCTGGAACATGCCCTGCCCAGTTCGGTTGACCTGCAGGTGCAGTTGCAGGCGGACTTGCCGCTGATCGAAGTGGATGCCGGGCAATTGCAGATGGTGCTGCTGAACCTGTTGTTCAACGCCCGCGATGCCATCGCAGGGGAGGGCCGGATAGGCTTGACGGCCGAAGTAGTTGAGCTGGCGGGCGAAGTGGAAGGGTTGCAAGGCCGTTTCGTGCGCTTTGTGGTGGAAGACAGCGGCGAAGGCATTGCGCCTGAGGTATTGCCACGCATCTTCGAGCCGTTCTTCACGACCAAGCCTTTCGGCAAGGGCACTGGCTTGGGCCTTAGCCAGGTATATGGTTTTGCCAGGCAGAGCGGCGGCGCCATTTTTGTCGACAGCGAGCCCGGCCACGGAACTTCCATGCAACTTTACTTGCCAACGTATCAGGACAAGACCCACAGCAATCTCGACAGGTGAGCATCATGGCGCAGGCACTCAGGCGGCTGGTGACGGGTATCGAAGGGCTCGATGCCTTGCTCAAGGGTGGCTTGGTAGCCGGTGCCTCCTACATCATTCAGGGCCCGCCGGGCGCGGGCAAGACCATTCTCGCCAACCAGCTGGCCTGCGGCCATGTACGCGGCGGTGGCCGGGTGCTGGTGGCCACCTTGCTGAGCGAGTCGCATGAGCGGCTGTTCCAGTACCTGGGCACGCTGGACTTCTTCGAGCCTGCGCTGGTCGGCGACCAGATCCAGTTCGTCAGTGCCTTCGATACCCTTGAGCAGGAAGGGCTGGATGCCGTTGTGCGGCTGCTGCGCCAGGAAATTGCCCGGCAGCAGGCCAGCTTGCTGATCGTCGACGGTGTACTGAATGCCCGGGTGCGCGCGGAAACTGCGCTGGATACCAAGAAGTTCGTCTCCGAGCTGCAGGGTCATGCGGCCTTCGCCGGCTGCACGGTGCTGCTGCTCACCAGCGCACGGCTGGACGAGGGCAGCCCGGAGCACACCATGGTCGATGGCGTGATCGAGTTGGGTGAGCAACTGGTGGGCAGCCGCGCCGTGCGCCATATCCAGCTGCGAAAGACGCGCGGCAGCGGGGCGTTGTCGGGGCGCCATGAGTGCCTTATCGATGAAAGCGGCATGCATGTCTACCCTCGCCTTGAGGCGTTGTTCAGCCACCCCAGCCAGATGGGCAGCGCCATCCCTGTACGCATCAGCAGCGGCGTGCCAAGCCTGGATGAGATGCTCGACGGTGGCCTGTCCACGGGGTCGGTCAGCTTGCTGATCGGGCCTTCGGGTATTGGCAAGACATCCTTGGGGCTGGCCTTTCTGGGGACCAGTACTGCGCAAGCGCCGGGGCTGCATTTCGGCTTCTACGAAACACCCGAACGCCTGCGTAGCAAGGCTGCATCACTGGGTTACGACTTTGCAGCGATGGAGCAGGCCGGCAGCCTGCAGCTGTGCTGGCAACCGACCACCGAAGGCTTGCTGGACCAGGTCGGGGCGCGTCTGCTCGAACGTGTCGAGGCGCAGGGCAGCAAGCGCGTGCTGATTGACAGCCTCGGGGCGTTCAGCCGACTGGCTGTCGACCCGGCGCGTCTCAATGCATTTTTCCGCGCCTTGACCGGTGAACTTCGCGCGCGTGATGTGAGCGTGATGCTGACCTGGGAAATGCGCGATATCTTCGGCTCGGAAATCAGCGCCCCGGCCCCGGACCTGTCGAGCATCGTCGACAACCTGATGCTGATGCGCTTCGTCGAGCTGGATTCGCAGCTGCGGCGCATGCTGTCGATCCTCAAGGTGCGTGACAGTCACCATGACCCTGCTTTGCACGAGCTGTTGATCGGGCCGCAAGGCATTACCCTACGCAAGGCGTTCGAAGGCGCCTGTGGCGTGCTCTCGGGAACGCCGGTGCCGCAAGGGGGCGGGTGACGGAGCAGGCCCATGAACACCATCCTGATCGTCGATGACGAGTACCTGATTGCCGATATCCTCGGTTTTGCCCTGGAGGACGAAGGCTACCTGGTGGAAAAGGCGAGCAACGGCTGCAAGGCGCTGGAAGCGCTCAAGGAGAAGCGTGTTCAGCTGGTCATCACCGATTACATGATGCCGCTGCTAAACGGTGAAGAGCTGGTGCGCTCGATGCGTGAAGACCCGGCCTTGAGCGAGTTGCCGGTCATCCTCATGAGCGGCGCGCAGGCCAACCAGGGATGCCCGGAACTGTTCGCCGCCGTGTTCGACAAACCGTTCGACATGGACTGTATGATCGCCAAGGTGCACGAACTGCTCGGCACCTGAGGCGTGGGGCGATCAAGCGCGTCCGTGCGGCTTGAGGCAGGTCGCTCAGTGCGAGTCGTCGTGCTTTTCCGGGGCTGGGCTGCCGGCCTGGATGCGCTTGAAGATTTCTTCGCGATGAACCTGAACATCTTTCGGTGCATCGATCCCGATCCTCACCTGCATCCCTTTGACGCCCAGAATGGTGACTTTGATGTCATCGTTGATGACGATGCTTTCGCCAACCTTGCGGGTGAGTATCAGCATGTAGTTCTCCTTGGTGATGTAAAAGACCGCCGGGCTAATTGCCGTGGCGGCGGGAGCGGGTCCCTCTTCCTTCTCATTAAAGACGCTTTCGGCGGATAGTAATTCCCCGACAGACAAATTCTGTTGCGAGTCTTCAGTTGCAGGTGCCGAAGCAAACCGTCAGCGGTTTGTCGGTCAAGGTGCTCGGTGGCAAGAATAGGGGGCTTGGCGGCCAATGGGAAATTTCTTCGCATCATGAGGTGAATAGACAGGCTTAATGGTCATCCTGTTCCTCAAGTGCCTGCAGAAATACCAGCAACGCCACTTCTTGGAGGCCAGTTTCTCAGCCCAACAGGGCCACCGACTTGATCTGGGCAAACAGCGCCTGGCCCGTGTGCAGGCCGAGCTGGTCTGCCGAGAAGCGGGTGATGCGGGCGAGCAAGGCATTGCCGCCGGCATCCAGGCTCACCAGCACATGGGCCGGGTTATCGGCCGGGCGGCTTTCGCGCACACGCACCGGCAGGCGGTTGAGAATGCTCGATGTGCTGTCAGCCGTCAGCGCCAGGCTGACGTCCCGGGCCTGCACCTTTACCCGCAGGGTACTGCCCATCACATGTGCCGGGTGGGCGATGCGCAACAGCGGCGCGCCGCTGCCGGGCAGACGCAGGTCGAGCAGGTCGTAGTGCGGGTCATGCCCCACCACCATGCCTTCGAAGACGACGCCGGCATCCTCGCCCTGGGCCAATGACAGGTCCAGGCGTGCCAGGGTTTCGCCGATCGGGCCGCTGGCCACCGCCTGGCCTTGCTCCAGCAGCACCAGATGGTCGGCCAGGCGTGCCACTTCATCCTGGGCGTGGCTGACATACACCAGTGGAATGTCCAGTTCGTCGTGCAGGCGCTCCAGGTAAGGCAGGATCTCGCGCTTGCGCGGCCCGTCCAGGGCCGCCAGGGGCTCGTCCATCAACAGCAGGCGCGGGCTGCTGAGCAGGGCGCGGGCAATGCCCACCCGCTGCGCTTCGCCGCCCGACAAGGTAGCGGGGCGGCGATCCAGCAGGTGGCCGATACCCAGTAGCTGGCAGGCCTGGTCGAGGCTGACCTTGCGTTCGGCAGCGGCCACCCGGCGCCAGCCGAACTCAAGGTTGCCGCGCACTGACAAGTGCGGGAACAGACTGGCCTCCTGGAACACATAGCCAACCGGGCGCAGGTGCGGTGCCTGAAAGTAACCGCGGGCGCTGTCCTCCCAGACTTCGCCGTTAACCTCGATGTAGGCGCTGGCGGCCCGTTCCAGCCCGGCCAGGCAGCGCAGGCAGCTGGTCTTGCCAGAGCCCGAGTGGCCGAACAGCGCGCTGATGCCGCGCCCCGGAAGGTGCAGGTCGACGTCCAGGGTAAAGTCGTCGCGCGCCAGGTTCAGGCGCGCCACAATCGATGCGGTCATTTCAGCTCCAGCCAGCTTTGCCGCGGCGTCCGGCGTACAGCAGGAGCAGCACCAAGAAAGAGAACACCAGCATGGCACCGGCCAGCCAGTGGGCTTGCGAATACTCCATGGCCTCGACGTGATCGAAGATCTGCACCGAAACCACGCGGGTCTTGTCGGGGATGTTGCCACCAATCATCAGCACCACGCCAAACTCGCCCACGGTGTGGGCAAAGCCAAGAATGCTGGCGGTGACGAAGCCAGGCCGGGCCAGTGGCAGCACCACATGCACGAAGGTGTCCCACGGGCTGGCGCGCAGGGTGGCAGCGACTTCCAGTGGACGCTGGCCGATCGCACCAAAGGCATTTTGCAACGGCTGCACCACGAACGGCATGGAATACACCGTCGAACCGATCACCAGGCCCGTGAAGCTGAACACCACGCTGCCCAGGCCAAGCGCCTGGGTAGCCTGACCGAGCCAGCCGTGCGGGCCGAGGGCGATCAGCAGGTAAAAGCCGATCACCGTCGGTGGCAGCACCAGCGGCAGTGCCACCACCGCACCCACCGGCCCGCGCAGCCATGAGCGCGTGCGCGCCAGCCACCAGGCGATGGGTGTGCCGATAACCAGCAGGATCAGGGTGGTCAGGCTGGCCAGTTTAACGGTCAGCCAGATTGCCCCCAGGTCACTGGCATCCAGTGGCATCAGAGTTCATAGCCGTAGGACTTGATTACCGCTGCGGCTTTTGGGCCTTTCAGGTATTCGACCAGCGCCTTGGCGGCGGCGTTGTCCTTGCCTTTGTTGAGGATTACGGCGTCCTGGCGGATCGGGTCGTGCAGGTTGGCTGGCACAATCCAGGCCGAGCCGCTGGTCACCTTGCCGTCCTTGTAGATCTGCGACAGGGCGACGAAGCCCAGTTCGGCATTGCCGGTGGAGACGAACTGGAAGGCCTGGGTGATGTTCTGGCCTTCGACGATCTTGCCTTTGGTGGCTTCGGTGAGCTTCAGCTTGTCCAGCACCTGGGTGGCGGCCAGGCCGTAGGGTGCCGCTTTCGGGTTGGCGATCGACAGGTGCTGGTAGGTGTTTTTCTTCAGTACTTCACCCTTGGCATCTACGTAGCCTTCTTTGGCCGACCACAGGGCGAGGGTGCCGATGGCGTAGGTAAAGCGCGAACCGGGGACGATTTCTTTTTCGTCTTCAAGCTTTTTCGGGGTGGTGTCGTCAGCGGCGAGGAACACTTCGAACGGTGCGCCGTTCTTGATCTGGGCATAGAACTGCCCGGTGGCGCCGTAGGCCGCGACCAGCTTGTGGCCGGTGTCTTTCTCGAAGTCTTTGGCAATGGCCTGGATAGGGGCTGTGAAGTTGGCTGCGACCGCGACCTGAACCTCATCGGCCCAGGCAGTGTTGAAGGCGAACAGGCTGGCCAGGGCGGTGAAGGCCAGGTGGGACGGGCGGATACGCATGAAAACAGCTCCTTGGGGTTATCGTTATGTCCTGAACTATATAGCGATAGGCCATTTGCCGGGAAGAGGGCCAGCCTGCTGAAGCAGAAGCCTAACGATAAACCACGGCCAGCGCCTTTTCGGCAATCTCCCGGGTCAAAGCCCCGGCCGGCATGTGCCGCCCCAGCCGCAGCGCCTGCCCCGACCACAAGTTGCTGAAATCACTGTTGCCCTGTGGCTCGGTAATCGCCCGCAGTGGCATCAATGCCCCACCCGCCAGCGGGAAGCGTGGTGCAAGCGCGCTCATCGGGCCCAGCTCACGCATGATGCGGTTGTTGATGCCACGCGCCGGGCGCCCGGTAAACAGGTTGGTCAACGCGGTCTCGCTGGCAGGTGCGCTGTCCAGGGCCTTGCGATGAGCCGGCGAAACCTTGGCCTCGGGGCAGAACAGGTAAGCGGTTCCAATCTGCACAGCCGAAGCGCCCAACGCCAGTGCCGCCACCAGGCCACGGTGGTCACCGATACCGCCAGCGGCGATGACCGGCACACTGACCGCATCCACTACCTGCGGCACCAGGGCGAAGGTGCCAATCTGGCTGGTGATGTCATCGCTAAGGAACATGCCGCGGTGGCCGCCGGCTTCGTACCCCATGGCGATGACCGCGTCACAACCGTGGCGCTCCAGCCAAACCGCTTCTTCCACCGTGGTGGCGCTGGACAGTACCTTGGCACCACTGGCCTTCACCCGTTGCAGCAGTTCAGCTTGCGGCAGGCCGAAGTGAAAGCTGACCACTTCCGGGCGCAGTTGCTCGACCAGTTGGCAGCTTTGCTCATCGAACGGCGCACGGTTGGACACCGGCGTGGGTGCCGAAAAGTCGGCACCTGTTTCACTGTAGTAAGGCGCCAGGGCCTGCTTCCAGCGTACATCGCGCGCGCTGTCGGGCGCGGGTGGCTGGTGGCAGAAGAAGTTCAGGTTCAGCGGGCGGCCCGGGCAACCGGCGCGGAATGCGGCGATTTCCGCGCGTATCTGTTCGCCGGTAAGCATGGCGCAGGGCAGGGCGCCCAGCCCGCCTGCCAGGCCCACGGCGATGGCCATGGGCGAGCCTGTCGCACCGGCCATGGGGGCCTGGAGAATGGGCAGCTCGATGCCCAGCAGATCGAGGATTCGGCGGTCGGGCCAGTGGCTCATGCGGTTCTCCATGTGCGGGGCGGGCGGCGCTACAGGGGCTTGAAGCGGGTTTTACAAGGCCTTGCTGACCTGGATGTCGCTGATCTTTTCGGCGTCTTCGCCGTGGATCTTGCGCAGGGCTTCCAGGGCTTGCTCCTGAGAGGCATCCGGCATGAGTGCGAAGTCCCAGCGGCGCTGGCCGTCGAGCTTGTATTTGATGACGTACTTGATGGTCTGGGTCATGGGGGCCTTATCTGAGTTTCGACGACGAACGGCGGATGATCTTGATCTTGTGGGTCAGGGTCGGCTTGCGGGTGACCGAGATCGGGCGGGTGGTGACGGTATCGATGGTGATGTTCCAGAAGCCCGTGCTGGGTACGGTGATTTTCGCCGGGAACTTCTCGAAATGGCCGCCGTGGTAAGTGTGACGGCCGCCATTCTTGAAGCTGCGGAAGTTGGCGTCGTTCATCAGGCGGATATTGCAGCGCTGGGAGCACTCGATGACGACGATGTCGTCCTCGTTCAGGTGCTCGCGCTGGTGTACGAATTTCATGTGATGCTCCGCAAGGTTTGGATCTGCAAACGCAAACGATACCACGATGTGCCGTTACACTGCCGCGCTGTTCACCCGGCGCAGATAATTCTGCCAAAGCAGGGAGCAAAACCGCCCGGCTGTGGTCGAACCGAACTCTTGAAGGCAGAGGTGTTGCAAATGAAGTGGATGGTGGCCGCGTTAGCGGTGACGCTCGGTGGCTGCGTGAGCGTTACGGAGCTGGAGCAATCACGCGAAACGCTGGATGTGATTTCTGGCAAGAGCCCGCGTGAATATGCCGACTGCGTCAAGCAGAAGCTGGCCGATACCCGCGACCCGCTGACTGAAGAGCAGCGCGGTGACGGCCTGCGGCTGATCGTGCCGCAAAAACTCACGTCGGGTGCCGGGCCGGCGGCGCTTGTGGATATCGACAAGCGTGGCAGCGGTAGCAGCATCAAGCTGCACGAGCGGCTGAACAACTTCCCCCTGCGCCTGGGCGATGTGCGTACCGCAGCCACCCAGTGCATCTCCGGAAATTGATCTGAGGCAACGGACCTTCCGCTCTTTGCTTATATGTTTTAAGCCTAAACATATAACAAAAGAAAAGGAGTTTCGTGATGACACCGTTGAGACGCGTCGTGATCGGCAGCCTGCTGATCCTGGCCTGGCCGATGGCGCATGCCGCCGATGGCCAGATAATCTTCAACCAGGGTGGGGCCAACCCCGCCGCCATGGCCTGCCTCGGCTGCCATGGCCCGGACGGCAAGGGTATTGCTGCTGCCGGCTTCCCTCGTTTGGCCGGGCTACCGGCCGGTTACCTCAGCAAGCAATTGCATGACTGGCGCAACGGCAGCCGCAAGCAGCCGGTGATGGAGCCGTTGGCCAAGGCCCTGAGCGAAGATGAAATCAAGGCGGTCAGCCTGTACCTGGCCAGCCTGCCGGCAGACCCCGTTGGCGACCTGCGCCGCCAGCAGATTGCCGATGACCCTACCACTCGCATGGCCCTGTACGGCGACTGGAGCCGGCAGATTCCCGGCTGCGTGCAATGCCATGGCCCCGGTGGCGGTGGGGTCGGCGAACACTTCCCGCCCTTGGCCGGCCAGCCCGCCAGCTACCTGGTGGCGCAGCTCAATGCCTGGCGCGACGGTAGCCGCAGCAATGACCCCAACCAGCTGATGGTCGGCGTGGCCAAGGCCATGACCGATGACGAGATCAAGGCCGTTGCCGAGTTCTTCGCCCGCCCCGTCAGCCAGGAGGTCAAGCCATGAAACCGATGATTCCAGCCTTGTTGCTGCTGGCCATGGGCAGCGCCCAAGCCGCGCCGATCGCCATGGAAGACCAGTCGCAGTTGAAGGTGCCTGATGTGCAGGTCGCGCCGCAGTTCATGCCGCCCGCCGAAAGCGAGTTGCCTGACAATGCCTTTGGCAAGACAGTGCGTGAAGGCCACGCTTTGTTCGTCGACACCCGTCGTTTGATGCCAGAGGCCGTGGGCAACGGCATGAACTGCAGCAACTGCCACCTTGATCAGGGGCGGCTAGCCCATTCGGCACCGATGTGGGGCGCCTACCCGATGTATCCGGCGTATCGCAAGAAAAACGACAAGGTGAATACCTATGCCGAGCGCATCCAAGGGTGTTTCCAGTTCAGCATGAATGGCAAGCCGCCTGCTGCCGACAGCCCGCAGATGACGGCGCTGGCCGTGTACTCGTACTGGCTTTCGACCAAGGCACCCACCGGCGTGGAGATTGCCGGGCGTGGCTACCCTGAGGTGCCGCAACCCAAGGGCGGCTACGACTTCAAGCGTGGCCAGCAGGTGTACCGCGAGCAATGCGCGATTTGCCACGGTGACAGCGGCGAAGGGCAGAAGGTGGCGGGCGAATACGTGATGCCACCGCTGTGGGGCAAGGATTCCTACAACTGGGGCGCCGGCATGCACCGTATCAACACGGCGGCGTCGTTCATCAAGTACAACATGCCGCTGGGCAAACCGGGCAGCCTCAGTGACCAGCAGGCCTGGGACGTGGCGGCGTGGATCAACCGCCATGAGCGGCCTCAGGACCCACGTCTGGTGGAGGGCTCCATCGAGAAGACGCGGGTGAAGTTTCATGCCAATGATGGCGTGAACCTTTACGGGCAGAAGGTTGACGGGGTGTTGGTCGGGCAGGGCACGGGCAGTTGATGGGGGGCCTGTGCCGGCCTCTTCGCGGCGGTTCGATACCTCGATAAACCCGCGAAAAGGCCGGTACAGGCAACATCATTTTGCTGTCATCCATCCGTCATGTATGACCGTAATATTTACGATCCCCCGGAACTATCTACACTGGGATATCTCTATGATGGCATCGGTCGATACCGGGGGGCATTGTAAGGTGACTGCCGCCTGATTAGACTGCGCCGAATTCCACAGGCCTAGCCTTTTGTAAGGACGTTTATGATCAAGAAATGCTTGTTCCCGGCAGCCGGCTACGGCACTCGCTTCCTGCCCGCTACCAAAGCCATGCCCAAGGAAATGCTGCCGGTGGTCAACAAGCCACTGATCCAGTATGGCGTTGAAGAAGCATTGGATGCTGGTCTGAACGAGATCTCCATCGTGACCGGTCGCGGCAAGCGCGCCCTGGAAGACCACTTCGACATCAGCTATGAGCTGGAAAACCAGATCAAGGGCACCGACAAGGAAAAATACCTGGTTGGCATCCGCCGTCTGCTGGACGAGTGCTCGTTCTCGTACACCCGTCAAACCGAAATGAAAGGCCTGGGCCACGCCATCCTCACCGGTCGCCCGCTGATCGGTGACGAGCCGTTCGCCGTGGTGCTGGCGGATGACCTGTGCGTCAACCTCGAAGGTGACGGCGTGCTGGCGCAGATGGTTGCGCTGTACAAGAAGTACCGCTGCTCGATCGTCGCCATCCAGGAAGTCGATCCGCAGGAAACCAACAAGTATGGCGTCATCGCCGGTGAAGAAATCAAGGAAGGCATCTTCCGTGTCGACGCCATGGTCGAGAAGCCGAAGCCTGAAGATGCCCCATCGAACCTGGCCATCATCGGCCGTTACATCCTGACTCCGGATATCTTCGAGAAAATCGAGCAAACCGAGCCGGGCAAAGGCGGTGAGATCCAGATCACCGACGCCCTGATGAAGCAAGCGGCTGAAGGCAATGTGATCGCCTACAAGTTCAAAGGCAAGCGTTTCGACTGCGGTGGTGCCGAAGGCTACATCGAGGCGACCAACTTCTGCTTCGAGAACTTCTACAAGGCTGGCAAGGCTTACTGATAAGCCCTGCTGGTACGAGAGCCACCCTTCGGGGTGGCTTTTTTGTTTGCGGCGGCCAACGGCGTTATGCTGGGCGTCTGCCTAGGAGACTGAATACATGGCCTACGATTTTGATCTGTTTGTGATTGGCGCCGGTTCTGGCGGTGTGCGCGCGGCGCGCTTTGCAGCCGGCTTTGGCGCAAAGGTGGCTGTGGCCGAAAGCCGCTACCTGGGTGGTACCTGCGTCAACGTTGGCTGTGTACCGAAAAAATTACTGGTGTACGGCGCGCATGTCGCTGACGAGCTCGAGCAGGCCGCAGGGTTTGGCTGGACCTTGGAAGAGGGGCACTTCGACTGGGGTACGCTGATTGCCAACAAGAATCGCGAGATCGAGCGCCTCAACGGCATCTACCGCAACCTGTTGGTCAATAGCGGTGTGACACTGCTGCAGGGCCATGCGCGGCTGACCGGCGCCAATGAAGTGGAAGTCGAAGGCCAGCGCTATACGGCCGAGCATATCCTGATCGCCACCGGTGGCTGGCCACAGGTGCCGGACATCCCGGGCAAGGAGCTGGCCATCACTTCCAACGAAGCCTTCTACCTCAAGGACCTCCCTCGTCGGGTGCTGGTGGTGGGTGGCGGTTACATCGCCGTCGAGTTCGCTGGCATCTTCCAGGGCCTGGGGGCCGACACCACGCTGCTGTACCGTGGCGACCTGTTCCTGCGTGGCTTCGATGGCTCGGTGCGCACGCACCTGAAGGAAGAGCTGGAAAAACGCGGCCTCGACCTGCAATTCAACGCCGACATCCAGCGCATCGACAAGCTTGAAGACGGCAGCCTCAAGGCCACCCTGAAAGACGGCCGCGAGTTGGTGGCAGATTGTGTGTTCTATGCCACCGGGCGGCGCCCGATGCTGGACAACCTGGGCCTGGAAAACACCGGGGTAGAGCTGGACCCGCGCGGCTACATTCGTGTCGATGAGCAGTACCAGACAACCGCGCCGTCGATTCTGGCCATTGGCGATGTCATCGGCCGAGTGCAACTGACCCCCGTGGCCTTGGCCGAGGGCATGGCGGTGGCGCGGCGCTTGTTCAAGCCAGAGCAATACCGCCCGGTGGATTACCAGAACATCCCGACTGCGGTGTTCAGCCAGCCGCCTATTGGTACTGTTGGCCTGACCGAGGAGCAGGCGCTGGAGGCCGGGCACAAGGTGCAGGTGTTCGAAAGCCGCTTCCGCGCCATGAAGCTGACGCTTACCGATATTCAGGAAAAAACCCTGATGAAGCTGGTGGTGGATGCTGACACCGACAAGGTGCTGGGTTGCCACATGGTTGGACCGGATGCTGGCGAGATCATCCAGGGCCTGGGTGTGGCCCTGAAGGCCGGCGCGACCAAGCAGCAGTTCGACGAAACCATCGGCGTGCACCCGACGGCGGCTGAAGAGTTCGTGACCATGCGCACCGTTACCCGCTGATGCTAACGGCCTCATTGCTGGCTTGCCGGCAATGAGGCCCAAACGCACCCCGCAATCCTTTGCTCAGCCGATTCCCTTCTATTAATAAACCCCGGTTATAGCCAAAACCAATCGCAAGCATGAGCTTTGCCAATGAGCCATCTGCGGGATGATTAGTTAGGATTCTATCCATCAACTGATTCCAACCCCATGAAGGAGCGTCTCTCATGCCAATCATCAACAGCCAGGTCAAACCGTTCAACGCCACTGCCTACCACAAAGGCGAGTTCGTTCAGGTCAGCGAAGCCGACCTGAAAGGCAAGTGGTCTGTCGTGTTCTTCTACCCGGCCGACTTCACCTTCGTATGCCCGACCGAGCTGGGTGACCTTGCTGACAACTACGCCGAGTTCCAGAAGCTGGGCGTGGAAATCTACGGTGTGTCCACCGACACCCACTTCACCCACAAAGCCTGGCACGACACCTCGGACACCATCGGCAAGATCGAGTACCCGCTGATCGGTGACCCGACCCACGTCATCTCGCGCAACTTCGACGTGCTGATCGAAGAAGCCGGCCTGGCCGATCGCGGTACCTTCGTGATCAACCCGGAAGGCCAGATCAAGATCGTCGAACTGAACGACGGTGGTGTAGGCCGCGATGCTGCCGAACTGCTGCGTAAAGTGAAGGCTGCCCAGTACGTTGCCGCTCACCCAGGCGAAGTGTGCCCGGCCAAGTGGAAAGAAGGCGAAGCCACCCTGGCGCCATCGCTGGACCTGGTCGGCAAGATCTAAGGCCATGTGCATGCCGTGGGCGGTAGCCAGCCGCCAAAGCTGAAGTAGTCACCGCCCCGTAAAAGCGCCCGGGCGACCTCGCCTGGGCGTTTTTGTATCCGAGTTTTGAAAAAAGGAATCGCCCGTATGTTGGACGCCACGCTTAAATCGCAACTGAAAACCTACCTGGAGCGGGTCACCCAGCCGATCGAGATCGTTGCCTCCCTCGACGACGGCGCGAAGTCCCGCGAATTGCATGACTTGCTGGTGGAAATTGCCAGCCTGTCAACCTTGATTACCCTGCGCGCGGATGGTGATGACGCCCGTCGTCCATCGTTCTCGCTCAATCGCCCCAATGGCGAGATCAGCCTGCGTTTTGCAGGTATCCCCATGGGCCACGAATTCACCTCGCTGGTGCTGGCGCTGCTGCAAGTCGGTGGCCACCCGTCCAAGGCCAGTGCCGAAGTGATCGAGCAGATCCAGGCGCTGGAAGGCGAGTTCACCTTCGAAACCTACTTCTCGCTGTCGTGCCAGAACTGCCCGGATGTGGTTCAGGCTCTTAACCTGATGGCGGTGCTCAACCCTAATGTGCGCCATGTGGCCATCGACGGTGCGCTGTTCCAGGCAGAAGTGGAAGCGCGCAAGATCATGGCGGTGCCGAGCATCTACCTGAACGGTGAAGTGTTTGGCCAGGGCCGTATGGGCCTGGAAGAAATCCTCGGCAAGATCGACACCAACGCCGGTGCTCGCCAGGCCGAGAAGATCAACGCCAAGGACGCCTTTGATGTGCTGGTGGTCGGCGGTGGCCCAGCCGGCGCGGCAGCGGCCATCTACGCCGCACGTAAAGGCATCCGCACCGGCGTCGCCGCCGAGCGTTTCGGCGGCCAGGTGCTCGATACCCTGGCCATCGAGAACTTCATCTCGGTGCAGGAAACCGAAGGGCCGAAGTTGGCCACGGCGCTGGAAGAGCACGTCAAGCAGTACGACGTGGACATCATGAACCTGCAGCGCGGCGAAGCACTGATCCCGGCCACCGATGGCGGTCTGCATGAAGTACGCCTGGCCGGCGGCGCCTCGCTCAAGGCCAAGACCGTGATCCTGGCCACCGGCGCCCGCTGGCGCGAAATGAATGTGCCGGGCGAGCAGGAATACCGCGCCCGTGGCGTGGCCTACTGCCCGCATTGTGACGGCCCGCTGTTCAAGGGCAAGCGCGTGGCGGTGATCGGTGGTGGCAACTCGGGCGTGGAAGCGGCCATCGACCTGGCCGGTATCGTCGCCCAGGTGACGCTGATCGAATTCGACAGCCAGCTGCGGGCCGATGCGGTGTTGCAGCGCAAACTGCACAGCTTGCCGAACGTGAAAGTGATCACCAGCGCACTGACCACCGAAGTGCTGGGCAATGGTGAGAAAGTGACCGGCCTGCGCTACAAGGACCGCACCACCGATGAACAGCATGAAGTGGCGCTGGAAGGTATCTTCGTGCAGATCGGCCTGCTGCCGAACACCGACTGGCTGAAAGGCACCGTCGAGCTGTCGCCGCGTGGTGAGATCATCGTCGATGCCAAGGGCCAGACCAGCATCCCGGGTGTGTTTGCGGCGGGTGACGTGACCACCGTGCCGTACAAGCAGATCGTGATTGCGGTAGGCGAGGGGGCCAAGGCTTCGCTGGCAGCCTTCGATCACCTGATTCGGACCTCGGCGCCGGCATAAGCCTGTACCGGCCTCTTCGCGGCTGAAGCCGTTCCCACAGGTGCTGCACAGGTTTTGATTACTGTGCAGGCCCCCTGTAGGAGCGGCTTTAGCCGCGAAAGGGCCGGTATTGGCAAAGCTGTACTTGAAGGTGTCTATGCTTACTGCAGACCCTTCAGGAATAACCCTCATGACCCTGATCAGCCGCGAACCCTGGTGGTTAGTCCCTCCAAAGCCCGGGCAAAAAGAGCAGGACCTGCACTGGGGCTACCTGGAAATCTACGCCGACGGCCACACCGTGTTCGTCGACCAGCGCCCCAGTGAACGGGAGCTGGCCGAGCGCAAGAGCTGCCGCAACTTCCCCGACCCCGAGCCGTGACGGCTCAGCCTTCCAGCTCGGCCAGGCGCGCCTCCAGCGCCGCAATGCGGGCTTCCAGGGCTTCGATCCGTTCTTCCGACACACTGGCGCCACTGCTGCGCACGCCACCTTCCTGCTGGCGTGCAGCGAGGATCGCCTCGATTTCCGCCGGGTCGCCCAAGGCATGGGTGTAGCGGTCTTCACGCTGGCCGGCCTGGCGCGGCAGGTGCAAGGCCAGATCCCGCGATATCAGGCGTTCCAGCTGGTGCTGGATCTGTTCGGTGTCGTCGAAGTCGTGCAGGCGGTTACTGCGGGTCAGCAGTTCGTTGAGGGTTTGCGGGCCGCGCAGGAACATCAAGCCCATCAGTATCAGCTGCGCCGGCACCAGTTCCAGTACCTTGTCCACCCGCTGCTCCCAGCGATCGGCACGGCTGCCCATCTGCAGGCGGGTTATGTCTTGCCCTTCGAGGGCACGCAGGGCCTGGCCGACCTGGCCTTGGGTAAGGTTCATCACCGGCTCGCGGCTGGTCTTCTGGTTGCAGGCCAGGACCAGGGCATTGAGGGTCAGTGGGTAGCTTTCCGGGCTGGTGGCCTGCTTTTCGATCAGCGAGCCGAGAACGCGGATCTCGATGCTGTTGAAGCGGCCTTCACCTGCGGTTTCGTGTTCTGACATGGCCCTGTCTCATTGCTGGGGAAAGGCCACTAGGGTAGGTAATGCCACGGTGTATAGCAATTGGGGCCGCGATGCGGCCCCTACAATCTCAAGCGTTGCGTCGTTCTTCGGCTTGGCACGCCGCTGCCGTGAACAGCACATCGGTCGAAGAATTCAGCGCCGTTTCGGCCGAATCCTGCAGCACACCGATAATGAAGCCCACCGCTACCACCTGCATGGCAATTTCACTGGGGATGCCAAACAGGCTGCACGCCAGTGGAATCAACAGCAGCGAGCCCCCGGCCACGCCCGAGGCACCGCAGGCGCAAACGGCTGCCACCACGCTGAGCAGTACGGCAGTTGGCAAGTCCACGGGAATGCCCAAGGTATGCACCGCCGCCAGGGTCAGCACGGTAATGGTGATGGCCGCACCGGCCATGTTGATGGTGGCACCCAACGGGATCGACACCGAGTAGGTGTCTTCATGCAGGCCAAGGCGCTCCGACAGGGCCAGGTTGACCGGGATGTTGGCCGCCGAGCTGCGGGTGAAGAACGCGGTAATACCGCTTTCGCGCAGGCACAGCAGGGTGAGTGGGTAGGGGTTGCGGCGGATTTTCCAGAACACGATCAGCGGGTTCATGATCAATGCCACGAACAGCATGCAGCCAATCAGCACCGCGAGCAGGTGCAGGTAGCCGAACAGGGCGTCCAGGCCCGATTGCGCCAGGGTGGAACTGACCAGGCCGAAAACGCCCAGCGGGGCGAAACGGATGACAACCCGCACGATCAGCGTGACGCCGTTGGACAGGTCTTCGACCACGGTGCGGGTGGTTTCACCGGCATGACGCAGGGCCACGCCAAGGCCGATGGCCCAGGTGAGGATGCCGATGAAGTTGGCGTTGAGCAGGGCGTTGACCGGGTTGTCGACCGCGCTCAACAGCAAGTTTTGCATCACTTCAGCGATACCGCCTGGTGCGCTCAACGTGGCCTCGCCAGTACTGAGCGCCAGGTTGGAGGGGAACAGCATGCTGGCGACCACGGCTACCACTGCCGCGGCGAAGGTGCCCAGCAGGTACAGCCAGAGGATCGGGCGGATATGGGTTTCCTGGCCGTGGCGGTGGTTGGCGATCGAGGCCATGACGAGGATGAACACCAGTACGGGCGCCACCGCCTTCAGTGCGCTGACGAACACCTTGCCGAGGAAGGCCAGGTCGCGGGCGATGGCGGGCGCCAGAAGGGCCAAGGCAATACCGGCAAGCAGGCCAATGACGATCTGCGTCACCAGGCTGGTTCGGTTGAGTAGGCGAAGTACAGGGGACATGTGCAGCACAATCTCATTATTGTGAAAGGGCGCGACTTTAGCACAGAGCGCGGCGGCGCAGCCTCGGCTGTGTCGTCGCAGGGGCCAACGTCACCAGTGAAACAACTCCCGCCGTGCGCCTTCGGTAATCGCCACGATCCCCGGGTGCTTGACCTTGCGTTCCACCGAAATGGCATAGAACGACTCATGCACGGCCTCGGTCTGCCCGATCAGTTCCACGCCATACTGGCGGCACACTTCGTCGGTAATCACGCTGGGGGCGACGAAAATGCCGCTGCCTGACTGCCCGAACGCCTGCATCAAGGCACTGTCATCGAACTCGCCCACGATCCGTGGCTGCACCTGTTGCTCGCCTAGCCAGCGCAGCAGGCGGCTGCGCACCACGGTCTCCTGGCCGGGAACAAGCAGCGGTGCATCCTGCAGGCAAGCCGGGAAGGGGCCGTCCAGCCGTTGTGCCAGCGTCGGGGTGGCGAAGAAGCTCAGCCCGCATTCGCCCAGTTTCTGGCTGTAGCCTTTGATGTCCAGGTGGCTGGGCATGGGGCTGTCGGAAATCACCAGGTCCAGGCGCTGGATGGCCAGGTCTGCCAGCAACCGCTCGAGTTTGTCTTCGCGGCAGTTGATGCGTAGCACCTCATCCAGCTCCATGGTCGGCGCCAGCAGGCGGTAGACGATGGATTTGGGCACCACGTCGGCCACCCCCACGCGGAACAGGATCTGCTCTTGCGGGCCGGCGCGCAGCATGGCTTCCAGCTCGCCGCCGAGCTGGAACATCTGCTCGGCATAGACCAGCGCCTGGCGGCCTGTCTCGGTCAGCTCCAGCTGTCGGCCCGCACGCTGGAACAGCTCCAGGCCATAGGTTTGCTCGAACAGGCTGATCTGCCCGCTGATGGTTTGTGGTGTGAGGTTGAGCTGTTCGCTGGCGCGGGTGATGCTGCCCGTCTTGGCCACGGCCCAGAAGTAATGCAGTTGGCGATAGTTGAGCACCGTCGGTCGCCCCGATTCGTAAAAACCGAAGTATACGCCATGAAAATACGAATTTTCCTGAACTATTGGCGTCTCTAGAATGCACGGCATCAGGCGCCATGCGCCGCCGGGATATTTCATGCGAGGACACCATGCTACAACTCAAATCCATTGGCACCCCGTTGGTGCTGGCGTTGGCCCTGTTCACGCTCGCGGGTTGCGACCAGGCCGAGAAATCCGCCCAGCAGATGCTCGACCAGGCTGCGCAGTCGGCCAAGCAGGCGATCGACGACACCAACAAGGCCGCCCAGCAGGCCTTGAGTGAGGCCATCGGCAAGGAAGGCCACAAGCCTGAAGATGCCGACAAGAAAAAAGACACTCAGGAAATCTGACCCCAACCCGCCGCTGCAGGATTTGAACAATGGAATACTTGCTGGAACTCGCCGCTAGCCCTACCGCCTGGGTTGCCCTGGCTACGCTGGTGGCCATGGAAGTTGTACTGGGCATCGACAACCTGATCTTCATTTCCATCCTGACCAACAAGCTGCCGGTGGAATACCGGTCCAAGGCGCGACGCATTGGTATCAGCATGGCCTTGGTCATGCGCCTGGCCTTGCTCAGCACGGTGGCCTGGATCGTTCAGCTGACCGACCCGGTGTTCGAAGTGTTCGGCAACGCCTTCTCGTGGAAGGACGTGATCCTGATTGCCGGTGGCCTGTTCCTGCTGTGGAAGGCGACCAAGGAGATTCACGAAAACGTCGACCCGCACGGCGCCAAGGAAGAAGCCAAGGTGTCGTCGACGGTTACCTTGGGCTTTGCGGCGGCGATCTTCCAGATTTTGCTGCTGGACATCGTCTTCTCGGTGGACAGCATCATCACCGCCGTGGGCATGACCGAGCACTTGCCGATCATGATCATTGCCGTGATCACGGCTGTAATCGTGATGATGGTGGCCGCCGACCCGCTGGCCAACTTCATCAATGACAACCCGACGGTGGTCATGCTGGCTCTGGGCTTCCTGATCATGATCGGCATGACACTGATCGCCGAAGGCTTTGGTGCCCATGTGCCGAAGGGGTATGTGTATGCGGCCATGGCATTCTCGACCGCGATCGAGATCCTCAACATCCTGGCTCGCAGGGCGCGATTGAAGCGTGAGGCGGCTGAAGGTTGATAAAAAGACGGGGCGCTTTGCGCCCCGTTCGCGGTTTCTGAAAGCTTAGTGCACCCCGGCATGCCGCCGTGCCCGGCGCACAGGCTGCGGCCTGGCGGGTGCCTGCGGTGGCAGGTGGTGGTGGGAATGACGCCGCACGATACGCAGTACACCCCACAGCATGGCGGCTGCGACGCTCAGCCACATGCCCACCAGCATGAGGATTGCCATGGTCAGGCTCATCTGTGCCTCCATCTCCAAGGGCAGCGCACGGTCAGCCAGCGCTTGCCTTCCAGACACTGCTTTAGTCTAGCCCTTCGCCTGTGACGTTCCATCGAACAAAGGTCTATCTCTGGGTCCGATTTGCTCTAAGCCGCTGTCGGACTATACCCGCGCCGCTGTGGGACCTATGATCGTTGGCCAGAGCCAGGCGCTGCCTGCCTGGCGTTGAAACAAGCGAGCGTCCATGCAGCAACATTCCTTCAAAACCGTCCCCCGTCGGCTGCTGGCTGCCTGCCTGATTGCGGCCAGCCTGGCCGGCTGTGCCAGTGCACCGCCCGCCAACCTCAAGGGCCTGCCGCAGCGTGTCGAGATCAGCAGCGTGCCGTTCTACCGTGGCAACGCCAACCACAGTGGCGCCATGGCCCTGGCGGCCATGCTGTCGCAGCAGGGCGCGCCCATCACCCCGGGGCTGCTGGACAAACCGTTGAACCTGCCTCAGGGCGCCGAAGCGCTGGACACCGGCATTCCTCGTGTGGCGCGGGACTACGGCATGGTGGTGTACCCGCTGGACAAGCAGCTGGACGCGCTGCTGGCCCAGGTGGCGGCTGGCAACCCGGTGCTGCTGCGTTATGAGGACGGTTCGGCGTGGTGGGGCGAGCCGCGTTATGCGGTGCTGATCGGCTATGACCGCTACAAGCAACGGGTGCTGTTGCGCTCGGGCATGCACCGGCGGCAGGTGATGGCGTTCGATGACTTTGCCTCGGCGTGGGCGAAGCAGGGGAGTTGGGCGGTGCTGGTACAGCCGCCGAGGCAGTTGCCGGCACAGGTGGATCGTCAGCGCTGGTTGAAGGCGGCGGATGAGCTGGCGCGGGCGGGGCAGGAGATTGCGGCGAAGCAGGCTGTGAGTAGCCTGAACAAGTAACTTTTCCTGTGTTGGCCCTATCGCCGGCAAGCCAGCTCCCACAGGTACAGCACAGGATTCGAAACCTGTGTTGTACCTGTGGGAGCTGGCTTGCCGGCGATAGGGCCTGGCCTGCTTAGATCAGAAGCCCAGGCGGTCGCGCAGGCTGTAGTACCAGGCACCGATGGCGCTGAACGGCACGCGCAGCATCTGGCCACCCGGGAACGGGTAGTGCGGCAGGCCGGCGAAGGCGTCGAAACGCTCAGCCTGGCCACGCAGGGCCTCGGCCAGCACCTTGCCTGCCAGGTGGGTGTAGGTTACGCCGTGGCCCGAGCAGCCCTGGGAGTAGTAGATGTTGTCACCGATACGGCCAACCTGCGGCAGGCGCGACAGGGTCAGCAGGAAGTTGCCGGTCCAGGCGTAGTCGATCTTCACGTTCTTCAGCTGCGGGAAGGCCTTGAGCATCTTCGGACGGATGATCGCCTCGATGTTGGCCGGGTCACGCGCGCCGTACACCACGCCGCCGCCGAAGATCAGGCGCTTGTCGCTGGTGAGGCGGTAGTAGTCGAGCAGGTAGTTGCAGTCTTCGACGCAGTAGTCCTGCGGCAGCAGGGTGCGTGCCAGTTCGTCACCCAGCGGCTCGGTGGTGATCACCTGGGTACCACACGGCATGGACTTGGCGGCCAGTTCCGGTACCAGGTTGCCCAGGTAGGCGTTGCCGGCGACGATGATGAACTTGGCGCGCACTTTACCTTGTGGCGTGTGTACGACCGGGTTGGCACCGCGCTCGATGCGCACCGCCGGGGTTTGCTCATAGATGATGCCGCCCAGCGACTCGACCGCAGCGGCTTCGCCCAAGGCCAGGTTGAGCGGGTGGATGTGGCCGCCGCTCATGTCCAGCATGCCACCGATATAGCTGTCGCAGGCGACCACTTCGCGGATGCGCTTCTGGTCCATCAGCTCCAGCTGGTTGTGGCCGAAACGTTCCCACAGGCGCTTTTGCGACTCCAGGTGGCCCATCTGCTTGCTGGTGAGGGCGGCGAACACACCACCGTCTTTCAGGTCGCACTGAATGTTGTACTTGGCCACGCGCTCACGAATGATGCGGCCGCCTTCGAAGGCCATGTGGCCCAGCAGTTGCGCCTGCTTGGGGCCAACGGTGCGTTCGATGACGTCGATATCGCGGCTGTAGCTGTTGACGATCTGGCCGCCGTTGCGGCCCGACGCGCCGAAGCCGACCTTGGCCGCTTCGACGATGCTTACCTTGAAGCCGTTTTCCAGCAGGAACAGGGCGCTGGACAGGCCGGTGTAGCCGGCGCCGATGATGCACACATCGGTTTCCACCTCACCCTGCAGCGCCGGACGTGGCGGCACCGGGTTGGCCGAGGCGGCGTAGTAGGACTGGGGGTAGGGGGTGTTAGCCATGCTGCAGGAACCTCGTGTTTTATATTTTTAACGAATGTACCGATGCTATCAATAATAATAAACACCCGCTAGTCGTCTGATGAAAATCCTTTACGGGGTACCTGACAGCCCTTCTATCTATAAAGAGTTTAAGATTCAGTAGCTTAGCGCGAAAAAAAGTGTTGACAGGGTTTTAGGAATGCGTAGAATGCGCACCACACGACAGGCACATAGCTCAGTTGGTTAGAGCACCACCTTGACATGGTGGGGGTCGTTGGTTCGAGTCCAATTGTGCCTACCAAATCGAAGAAGGGGTGATCCGCAAGGGTCACCCCTTTTTTCATTGCCCGGTTTCGGGTGCTGCAAACCGTTGCGTGGGCGCGAAGCGCTTACATTCGAAAGTTTTTGATTTTTCTCAAAAAAAAGCTTTACAGGTGTGCATTCGATCACTAATATGCGCACCACACGACAGGCACATAGCTCAGTTGGTTAGAGCACCACCTTGACATGGTGGGGGTCGTTGGTTCGAGTCCAATTGTGCCTACCAAATCCGAAAAGGGCGATCAGAAATGATCGCCCTTTTTGCATGTGCGCGTGAAGCAGCGTGTAACGTTTGGTCGCGGTTCGGGACTGAGGTCGGCATGCTAGAATCCGCCCCTTCGAATCTGGAGGTACACGCGTGCGCAAACTGGCTGTGGTAATGGCAGTGCTCGCCCTGGCGGGCTGTGAGAACGAGGTCGAAGGCGTGCACAAGCAGGTGGCCGAACACCTGCACAACCCCAAAACCGCCAAGTTCGGCAACGTACGGATCGACACCCAGGGCACCATCTGCGGCCAGGTCCGTGGCAAGGATGATACCGGGCAGTACGAAGCCTACCGCAGCTACGTGGCGATCAAGCGCGATGGCCAGTACGACATCATCGTCGACGACACCGGCAACAACCTGCGCATCCGCGAGATGTGCGGCGGTGCCGACCTGCAGCGCCGTGCCGAGGCGCTGGCAGACCAACCGGCACCCGAGGGCTGGGATGTGGAGGTGGTTCAGGGTGCCAACATGGGCGCGCTGAGCGACATGACCGCACGGCTTATCGAAAAGGGCATCCCGTCTTCGGTGGAATACCGCGACGGCAAGCCAGTGGTGCTGATGGGGCCATTCCCTACCCGCGAAGAAGCACAAGCGCGCAGAGATGAAGTGATGGCCAAGCTGGGCACCGATTCGGTGGTTATCCAGCACGGGGCCACACGCTAACCGCTCCTGTCAGCCCCGCAAGGCACAGTTAACCCTGCGCTAGACAATGTTCACACAAGTTTGGCTATGCTTGGAGGGACGATGCCGAACGGGGAGGGGCCTCATGTCTACACTGGAGCGGGCCATTGCCGTGGCCGCCAGGGCGCATGAAGGGCAATACGACAAGGGTGGGGCAGCTTATATCCTCCACCCGCTACGCGTGATGATGCGGGTGTCCACACCCGAACAACGGATTGTCGCAGTACTTCACGATGTGATCGAGGACACCCCGCTGACCCTGTCCGACCTGGCGCGCGAGGGTTTCGCGCTTAAAATCCTTGCAGCCTTGCTGGCGCTCAGTCGCCGCGAGGGTGAGGCTTACCAGGACTTCGTGGTGCGTCTGGGCGATGACCCGCTGGCGCGAACCGTCAAACTGGCCGATCTGGCCGATAACAGCGACATTTCGCGCATTCCTTGCCCTGGCCCCGCCGACCTGGCGCGGTTGGCCCGCTACCGGGAAGCCAGCGCCTATTTGCAGGCGTTGGCCTGAGGCTCAGCCGCAGGCCTTGAGGTTCACCGGCCCGACGAACTCATTCCCCCGGCCCATCACGCAAGCCACCTGCTGGTTGCGTTGCCGCTCCCATGCCTGCGGCGGATAGGTCTTGTTCCAGGCCTCGAACAACTGGCGGTCCTGCCGGGACAAGCGCAGGTTGTACTGCTTGCTCATGTAGAAGTAGGTGCGGGCGATCATGCCGCGTATCGAGGGGCGTGGCATGACCTTCCTGGCTTTGAAGTCGACCTGGGTCAGGCAACTGCCATACTGGCCGCGTTGCTCCGGCAGCCAGCCAAAACTGAAGTTGCTGCGGTCGCCATTGACCTCGCCGATGCTCGGTACAAGGTTGTGCAGGTCAGCCTCGGCACGTTTGTACACCTCGTCATGCTGCGAGCACTGCTTGCGCCCGCCGTCCTGCCAGCACTGGCGCTGATGGCCGATCTGCCAGGCGGGCACGATGTGCTCCCACTCGATACGTGACGCGCGCTGGGCGTTCTTGCGCGGGGCATAGCCGCAGGACGCCAGGTCGACCTTGTTGCCTTTGTATTTGCAGCCGCAATAAAACTCGGTCGATTGCGGCGCATACAGCTTCCAGGCGACCTTCTTGGCCTCCTGAAAGGTGCGTGGGGCATCGGCTTGGGCAAGTGGAGCGGTCAGTAACAGGCAGGCTGCGGCAAAAAACGAAACTCTCATGCGGGGTCAGTCTTCCTTCGGTACGGTCCAGAAAACCTGTACGCCGCCATCGTCGCGGTGAGCGAGGGTAACGTTGTCGTTTTCTGCGATCTCCTCCAGCAAGGTTTCCCAATCTTCCGGGCTTTCCTGTTCCAGGCGGAAGATCAGCGCCGCTCGGCTGCGCTGGGCGGTAGGGCTGTTGATGATCTTCTGGATGCGTACACCCAGCTGTTCATAGCTGCTCGGGGTGGCGGAGGCGGTGCTGGACACAGGCATTTCCTTGTTTTGCTGTATGCACATACAGTATTTCACTGTAAGTAAATTCGCAACAGCTTGTCGGGGGAAATCCTTTCTTGGCCAGATATGGCGTTTGCGAAATCGCCGTTGCCAGCGTTACGTGTGGCCGCAGTTGCAAACGGCCCCACTCGTGCAGCGGGGCTGTTTGCGTTCTCTCTACCGACATGCCCTGTTTCTGTGGGCGCGCAGTTACCTGGTGCTGGCCAAGGCGCTGGCCACGGCGTCGAGGTTGCCCTCGTTGATGCCGGCAATGCAAATGCGCCCACTGCGTATCAGGTACACCGCATGTTGTTCGCGAATGTGGTCAACGGCCTGCGCACTGAGGCCGGTGTAGCTGAACATGCCTTTCTGTTGCAGCAGGTAGCTTACTTCCTGCTCGGGGTTCAGCGCCTTGATCCGGTCATGCAGTGCTTGGCGCATGGCGATCATGCGAGTGCGCATGGTCTCCAGCTCTGCACGCCAGGCGCGTTGAAGGCCGTCGTCACTGAGGATTGTCACCACCAGTTCGGCGCCGTGCCGTGGCGGGTTGGAGTAGTTGGTGCGTACGGTGCCTTTCAATTGCCCGGCAACACGCGTGGCGATGGCCGCGTGCTCACAGATCACCGATAACGATCCCACGCGTTCGCCGTACAGCGAGAACACCTTGGAGAACGAGTTGGCGACCAGCCCGGTAATGCCCGCCTTGGCCAGTGCACGGATGGCATAGGCATCCGCTTCGACACCGTCGCCCATGCCCAGGTAAGCGGCATCCAGGAAGGGGATCAGACGACGCTGGCGGCACAGCTCGAAGACGGTGTCCCACTGTTCAGGCGACAGGTCGATACCGGTGGGGTTGTGGCAACAGGCGTGCAGAAGCACGATCGAGTGCGCGGGTAGCCGGTCGAAGCAGGCGAGCAGGCGGTCGAACGCCACGTTGCTGCCGGTTTCATCCAGGTAGGGGTAGCGCTGCACGGTAAACCCGGCACCGCTGAAGATGGCCAGGTGGTTGTCCCAGGTCGGATCACTGACCCACACCTGGGATTGTGGGTAATAGCGCTTGAGAAAATCGGCCCCCACCCGCAGGGCCCCGGAGCCGCCTACCGACTGCAGGGTAACGATGCGCTCGCTGGTTTGCCGGTCGGGTTCACCGAACAAGTAGGCCTGCACCGCGCTGCGAAATGCCGGATGGCCATCCATGGGCAGGTAAAGGTTGGCTGACGGGGCCAGGGCATCGAGTTGCGCCTTGGCGGCCTGCACGGTATCGAGCACGGGCACTTGCCCGGCTTCGTCATAATAGAAACCAATGCTGAGGTTGACCTTTTCGCTACGCGCATCGGCGTGGAAGTCATCCATCAACGACAGAATGGGGTCGCCCGGGTAGGCTTCGACCTGTTCGAACATCGGGGTTACCTCGGTAATCAGTTGGAGAAAGTGGGGTGCAGGAACTGCCAGGGGCTGCTGTCGCTGCCGCGTGGCACACTGACCTCGATCAACACGGGCTTGTCGGCGGCGAAGGCGCGCTCCAGCACCGGCCGCAGGCGGGCGGGGCTGTCCACTCGGTGCGCCTCGACGCCGAACGACTCGGCAAACTTGATGAAGTCGGGGTTGACCAGTTCGGAGCCCAGCAGGCGCCCGCCAAAGCTTTCCTGCTGGTCGCGGTACACGTTGCCAAAGGCGTTGTTGTTGAACACGATGGTGACCAGGTTGAGCTGGTACTGCACAGCCGTGGCCAGCTCTTGGGCGGCGAACATGAAACCGCCGTCTCCGCAGATCGACACCACCGCCTTGTCCGGGTGGGCTGCCTTCACGCCCAATGCCGTCGGGAAACCGAAGCCCAGGGTGCCCTGATGGCCCGAGGTAACGAGGGTGCGTGGCTTGTATACCGGGAAACCGAAGATCGAGGTGAAACCGACTTGGGAAATTTCCTCGACGAAGAAGCCATCGCGTGGCAGTACATCGCGAATCACCCGCAGGTAGTCCAGTTGCGGTTGCACACACTGGATAGCCTGCTCCGCAGCCGCCTTGGCTTCGGCCAGTTCGGCGTCACGACGCTTGGGCGCGCCCTGCTTGAGCACGGCTTCGGCCAGCGCGGCAGAGGCTTCGGCGGCATCGGCCACCAGGTTGACATCCGCCGGTATGCGCCGCACTTCTGCCGGGTCGATGTCGATCCGGATCAGCTTCAGCCCGGCCGGGCGATGGCGCCAGCGAATATCCAGCAGCTCGAAGCGTGAGCCGATGACGACGGCGACATCGGTCTTTGGCCACAGCCGCGCGCCAGCCGCCACGGTGAAACCCAGCGGATGGTCATCGGCCACTACGCCGCGCCCGCCACGGAAGCTGACCACTGGCGCGCCCAGCACCTCGGCTAACTGGTTGACCTCGGCGCTCGCGTCCAGCGCACCGGAGCCTACGAAGATCATCGGGTTGGCGGCCTGGCTCAGCAGCTTTGCCGCCACGCTCACTGCATCGCTGTCCACCGGCGGGGTTGGCTGCAGGGCCAGCGGCGGCTGAATCTGCACCGCAGCAGGACGGGTGAAGAAGTCCCACGACGCTTGCAGTGAGACCACACCAGGCCGCCCCGATTGCATGTGCTGGAATGCTTCGGCAACGCGCCAGGACGCCTCGGCAGGTTGTTCGATATGTGCAGCCCATTTGCCGATGCCTTGCAGCACTTCCAGTTGCCGTGGCAGTTCATGCAACTGACCGCGGCCACGGTCCTTGAACGGGCTCATCACGTCGCCGGTCAGTGCCAGCACCGGGGCATTGCAGCCGTGCGCAGTGAGCATCGCCGCGCTGGCGTTGAGGATGCCAGGGCCGGGTACCACAGCGAACACACCGGGGCGCCCGGAGGAGCGGGCATAACCGAAGGCCATATAGGCGCTGGTTTGCTCATGACGTGCACCGAAGATACGCAAGCTGTCGCTGTTGCGGGCCAAGGCGTCGGTCAGGCCATAGATTTGCGCACCGGGCAGGGCGAACACGGTGTCGACGTTGTGGGCTTTCAGGCTGGCGACGAGGGCATCGCCACCGGTCAGCGTCTGCACGGGTGTTGGGTGGTTTTTCATTGGGGTACCTTTCAGGCGTTGCTGGAAACGGGGTGAATGGCAGCGGGGCTGTTTTTGACTTTTTGATACGTGATGGCCATGACCAACAGCCAGCAGGGGATGAGCAGGACGGAAATGCGCATGCCCGGAATGAAGGCGATGATCAGCAACAGGCCGGCAATGAAGGCGATGCACAGGTAGTTGGTCAGCGGGTACAGCGGCGAGTGATAGGCGGTCGGTTGCCCGGCCTCGCGTTTGGCCTTGCGGAATTTCAGGTGGATGACGCTGGTCAGCGCCCAGTTCATCATGGTGGTCGCCACTACCAGCGACATCAGGGTTTCCAGGGCGCCATCGGGGGACAGGTAGTTGAGCACCACCGCAGCCGCTGTCACCAGGCCGGTGAGCAGCAGGGCATTGATGGGGATGCGCCGATCACTCAGCTTGACCAGGGCACGTGGTGCATGGCCTTGTCGTGCCATGGCGTGCAACTGGCGGGAGTTGCAGTACACCACTGCGTTGTAGACCGAAAGGGCAGCGGTAAGCACGACGAAGTTCAGCGCATGGGCGGCGTAATCCACCTTGAGCAAGCTCAGTATCTTGACGAACGGGCTGGCGCTATAGGGGTCTCCCGCCGCGCTCAGCGATGCGACCAGGTTGTCCCACGGGGTGAGCGCCAGCAGCACTGCCAAGGCCAGGACGTAGAACAGGCCGATGCGATAGAGCACGGCATTGATCGCACGCGGGATGGTTTTGCCCGGCTCGCGCGCCTCCCCAGCGGTAAAGCCGATGAACTCCAGGCCGCCAAAGGCGAACATGATCAGTGGCAGCGCCATGATCAAGCCCTGCCAGCCATTGGGCATGAAGCCGCCGTGGCTCCACAGGTTGGCGATGGTTGCCTGGGGTGGCGTATGTGGGCCGAAGAGGAACCAGGCGCCCATCACGATCATCAGCAGTACAGCGCCGACCTTGATGATGGCGAACCAGAACTCCGACTCGCCGTAGATTTTCACGTTGAGGGTATTGATGCCACTGATCAGCAGCAGGAAAAAACCGGCGGTTGCCCACGTGGGAAGTTCGGGCCACCAAAACTGCATGTATTTGCCCAGTGCGGTAAGTTCGGCCATGCCGACCAGGAAGTAAGTGACGGTATAGTTCCAGCCGGTGAGGTAGCCCATGAAACCGCCGCCGTATTTATTGCCGAAATGACTGAGGGAGCCGGAAACCGGTTCATCAACCAGCATTTCGCCAAGTTGGCGCATGATAAGGAATGCAATAAGGCCGGCGATCATGTAACCCACCAGCAGGCTTGGGCCAGCAGACTTGATAACCCCCGCACTGCCAAGGAAGAGGCCAGTGCCGATGGCCCCGCCCAGGCCGATCATTTGTATATGTCGGTTTGAAAGATTTCGCTCGAATGTAGGTTCGGTACTTTCTGTTCTGCTCATCGTTTTATTCTCGATTGTTTCAGGTGCGCGAATGCCTTCTCGCGCACTAGAATGATTTGGCAGAATAATAGGGGCTTGCGCGCGATATTATTGTTAGGCGAGGTGTCGTGTGTTTAACGTGCCACCGCGTTGGTTAACAAGTTAACAGTTATCGGCTTAATGTGAATTCCGGTTTCTGAAAGTGAATTATGCAGAGACTGGATAGTGGCTGTTGTCAGGGCGCAACGACTGCGACTGCTGGCAATGTGTGTGCACCAGGCGACGGAACCACGCTTGTTCCGGCGAGCTGTGCGTGCGGCTGTGCCATACCACCCAATAACGGAACTGGTGTTCGATGAAGTCGAGTGGGCGGTAGCAGACAGCGTCTTGTGCTGACCATTTTCGGGCAATGTGTTCGGGCAGCATCAGCAGCATGTCACTGGTCCCAAGCACGGCCAGGGCTGCGGAGTAGAACGGTACGCAAAGTTTCAGGTTGCGCTGCAGGCTGTGCCTGCGCAGGTAGGCGTCGAGGAAGCCATCTTTGTCTCCGCCAGTGGTGATCTTCACATGGCTCCATGCCAGGTAATCGTCGATACCCAGTGCCGTTCGCGTGGCCAGTGGGTGGTTGGCGCGCATGCAGCAAACGGCCCGGTCTTCACCAATGATTCTGCCGTGATAGGCCGCCGGCGTGTCCTGCAGCATGCTGACGGCGATGTCCAGTTCACCTGTGGCCAGCCAGTCGAAACGGTCGGGTTGCCACAGGCGAAAATCCACGTCGGCCTGTGGCGCGACTGTTGCCAGGTGCTCAAGCAACCCTGGCAGGATGTGTTGGGCAACGTAGTCGGAACCGGCCAGGCGAAAGCGTCGGTTGCAGGCCTGCGGGGTGAAGGTGGTGGGCCGGCTCATTTCCTGAAGCCTTTCCAGCAGGGTGCGCACTGGCTCCACCAAGGCTTCACCGCGTTCGGTCAGCACATATTCGCGTTGCTGGCGGATCATCAGCGGGTCGGCGAAGGCGTCGCGCAACTGGGCCAGGTGGCGGCTGACGCCCGACTGGCTGGTGCCCAGACGGAGGGCGGCCTGGCTGAGGTTGCGCAGTTCCAGGATGGTCAACAGTGCCGTCAGTTGCGAAATGCTCAGGTTGCTGAAGGCACTGTTCATTGGCGGGCTCAGCCAAGACTGACTGTGAAGGTGGGCTGTTTGACATCGAGGATCGCTTGCCCGACGCATTGGCCGCCGCAGTAGGTGGTCACCAGCTCGACGATATCGGCCATTGCGGCGTTGACGGTTTCCCGCGATACCGGAGGCAGGCCATCGATGTCGAAAAACACGCAATCGGTATCGGCGAGGGTGCGGGTATCACCGGCCTGTCGCCAGGTCCAGCGGCGGGTCAGTACGCGGCTGTCTGCAGCCAGCACGATTTCGCCCGGCTGGATGGCTTCTGGTTCCTCACCGGGTGTGGCGAGGAAGCGGTCATCGGCTTGAGTCTTGCGCAACGCCAGGCGCTTCGACTGAGGGCCTACCGGGTGGACGCCGGCTGGCAGCACGTGACGCAGGGACACCAGGTTACCGATATCGACCAAGGGGTTGATGTCGGGCAGGTTGTCGGGTTTGAGCACGCGCCGGCCCAGGGCCTCGATCGAGCTACGGTGCTCTGAAGGCTTGGCGCCGAACTGGCGGTAGGCGTCACGCCAGGCGGCAATATTGGGGTATTCGGCCGGGTTGCCGGTAATGCGCTGGCGCAGCTGGTTTTCGGCCTGCCGGAGCTGGGCAGTCAGTGCTTCGTGGGTTTGGCTGTTGTCCAGGTGCTTGAAGACGAGCACTCCGCGCAGGTAGTGCGGATGATCGGCAAAAACGTCCGGGCTGATGGTGTAGGTGAAAGAATTCACGCTTGCTCCTGTTCGGGACATGGACCACTTGTCTGAGGCCCCGAATATAGCACCGGCGCCATGGGCAATCGGCCCCAAGGACTGGGATGCAACTATGCGTAAACTGGATAGTCGGGAACGGCTGCTGCAGATGAGCCCGTTCCCGCAGGTGTCAGGCGAAGCGTTCGAAGCGGTAAGGGGCGGGGTCGATCAGCGGAGTGGCCTGGGATACCAGGTCCGCTGCCAGCTGGCCGGCCGCAGGCGAGGTGCCGAAGCCATGCCCGGAAAAACCGGTGGCCAGGGTCAGGCCCGGAAGACTGGCCACCGGGCCGATCACCGGGTTGGAGTCGGGGGTGACGTCGATGGTCCCAGCCCAGGCGCTGGCGATACGGGCCTGTTCGAACACGGGCCAGGCCGCCTTGAGGTTGCGCATGGCTTCGTCGTTGAGTGCCGGGTTGGCGTGCGGGTCTTGTACCCGTATGCGCTCGAAGGGGGTGACATCGGTGGCTTTCCAGCGCCGGGCCAGGGCCAGATCCTTGAAGAAGTACTTGCCAAAGCTGATGCGCAGGAAGTCCCGCTGGGCACGCAACTGGGGCAGGTAACGCTTGCCCAGCAGCAAGTGGTCCAGGGTCAGGAAGGCATCCAGCGCGCCGCGCTGGGTGATGATGTAGCCGCCGTCCTTGTGCTTGCGGAAGGAAAAGTCCGGTGCACCGACGGCGATGTCGGTGGGCCCGTCCATGGGCTCGGTGCGCAGCACGGAGCAGGTCAGCGGCAAGGTTGGCAGGTTGATGCCCAGGTTGCCGAGGAACTTGCGTGACCACAGGCCCCCGGCCAGCAACACCTGGTCGCAGCGGATTTCGCCCTGCTCGGTGACCACGCCGCTGACTCGGCCAGCAGCGGTGACCAGGGTGCGCACTGCGCAGTGCTCTACCACCACCGCGCCCTTGGCCATTGCCGCACGGGCAATGGCGCTGGCGGCCAGGGTGGGTTCGGCGCGTGCGTCCGATGGGGTAAAGATGCCGCCCGCCCAGTCTGCCCGGCCACCCGGCACCATCTGGGCAATTTCACGCGCGCTCAGCAAGCGCGAGTCCAGGCCCAGCGCTTCGACGCTTTTCAGCCAGCCTTCATGCATGCCCATCTGCGTGTCGTTGCGGCCGATGAACATGATGCCGGCCTGGCGATAGCCGACGTCACTGCCCACCCGTGCCGGCATTTCGGCCCACAGCCGGTCGGCCGCCAGCGCCAGGGGGATGTCGTGGGCGTGGCGGTTGGTCTTGCGTACCCAGCCCAGGTTGCGGGACGACTGTTCGCCAGCGATGCGCCCCTTTTCCAGCACCACCACCGGGATGTTGCGTTCGGCAAGGGTCAATGCGGCGGTGAGGCCGATGATGCCGCCGCCGATGATGACCACAGTGGTGGCGTCGGGGTGTCGGGCGCTGGTTTGCACAGGGGCGATCGTGGGAGACATGGCTTTACTCGATGCAGGTCAGACAGGGGGAGTGCTCAGGGGCAGCCAGAGCCTTTACTGGCCAAGGCGGATCATGGTCACGTGTGCTTGCCCCGCGCCGCGATAGGCCGTGACTTCCAGCTCGACCTTGTACACGGTCGAGCCAAGAGGCGGGCAGGTGACCGTGGTGGCCGGGTCGATACCTCGGAACTTCTCACCGATCACGTCCATTACCCGTGGCACATCGGCCGGGTCCTGGATGAACACGCGTGAGTTGATGACGTCAGCCAGGCTGGCATCGACCGCGGCCAGGGCGGTTTCGATGTTGGCGAACACCTGGTGGGTCTGCTCGATCACATCCTCCGGGATGACCTGGGTCTGCGGGTTGCGCCCGGCGGTGTTGGAGACGTGAATCCAGTTGTCCACCGCCACCAGGCGGGAGTAGCTGGCCATGTCTTCGAACCTGGAGCCGGTTTTCAGTTTGGTGATCTGTGTCATGGGTTTTGCCTTGTTATCCGGTAGTGGAGGGATCAGCTGAGAACGGGGGTTTCCCAGAGGTTGAGCTTTACGCCGATGCCTTGTTCGAGCGCCTTGCGGTACACCACGGTGCCCCAGGCCACGTCCTCGACGGGCATGCCGCCGACCGACATCAGGATGATTTCGTCGTCGTGCAGGCGCCCTGGTGCATCGCCGCTGATGATCTTGCCGATGTCCTCCACCTGCTCGGCGGCCAGCTTGCCTTCGGCAATCATGTCCATGAAGCGCACGCCAACCAGCGGTACGTGGTTGTGTGCGGGCTTGGGCAACTCGGCGAACCAGGCTTCGTACAGGCCGGTGTTGTCCACCACCTTGCGCACGTCCTCCTGCTCCATGCCGGCGTCGATGCTGCACGGCGCCGGCATGGCCAGGAACGCGCCGGGCTTGACCCACTCACGG
The DNA here is from genome assembly GCF_002992185.1 of Pseudomonas sp. LLC-1. NCBI lineage: Bacteria > Pseudomonadati > Pseudomonadota > Gammaproteobacteria > Pseudomonadales > Pseudomonadaceae > Pseudomonas > Pseudomonas sp. LLC-1. The sequence continues at coordinate 346,964 of NZ_LUVY01000012.1, forward strand.
CGTACCAGCGGGTACTGGCTGGGGTCACCGACTTCGCCCGAACTGCAGTAGCTGACCAGGTCGGAGCCGCGTACCACGTCTTCCAGGGTTTCAACCACCTGGATCGTCGTGATTTGCGGGAAAGTGGCTTTGACCCAGGCAACGAAGGCATCCAGGTTCTTCTGGCCGCGGCCCTTGAGCTTGAGAGTGTCGATCAGCGGGCAGACGGCCATGAACGCGGCGACCGTGGTCTTGCCCATCACGCCCGGGCCGGCCAGGCCGATGACCTTGGCGTCCTTGCGTGCCAGGTGGCGTGCGCCCACACCCGGGATGGCGCCGGTGCGGTAGGCCGACAGCAGGTTGGCCGACATGTGCGCCAGCGGAGCGCCGGTGTCGGCATCGTTGAGGGTGAACATCAGGATCGAGCGCGGCAGGCCCTTTTCGCGGTTGGCGATGTTCGAGCCGTACCACTTGGCACCTGCGGTCTGGAAGTTGCCGCCCAGGTACGCCGGCATCGCCATCATGCGCCGGTCGGCGGTGGGCTTGGGCATGGTGGGGAACGGCGAGTGCTCGGGGAAAGTGATCATCGCGCCGTGCGAGTCGCTGTTCGGGCCGGCCATGCGGTAGTCGCCCTGGTACAGCAGGCCGAACATTTCTTCCATGGTGTCGACGCAGGCGGGCATGTCGGTCACGCCGGCGCGGATCATGTCCTGTTCGGACAGGTAGATGAAATCAATTCTGGTATCGGGGGTCATGGCGGGTCTCGCGGGGCTGGCTGCCGTCGGATTTATTGTTGGTGACGTGGCAGCCAGTTTCGCTAACGACTGGTAGGTCGTCTTGTGCCTGCCTGCCAGCCGAGTTGACCGTCAGTGCCAGGGCTTCAATGGCCAGCGAGCGAGAAGCTGGCGGGGGTGTCGCGCAAGCTGAGGGCCGTCAGCAGGCACACCACCAGGGTGCACAGGGCGAGCAGCGCGGCCCATGCGGTGGGACCGTGGCCGAGTACCACGGCGGCCAGCGGGGCAGCGCTGGCCGACACCGACAGCTGGATGGCGCCCAGCAGAGCTGCGGTGGAGCCCAAAGCCTTGTCTTGCGAAGCCATGACCAATGACATCAGCGTCGACTCGGCGATACCTAAACCGAACAGCGCCACCACCATGCCGCCAGCCACTCCCGGTAGCCCCAGGCCAGTGAGCGCACCGAGCAGGCTGATGCAGGCGCCGCCAGCCATGCACAGCACGCCCAGGCGGGTGAGGTTGTTCAGGCCCAGACGGCCGATCAGGCGGCTTGCGGCCATGGCGCCGAACAGGATCGACACCCCGGTGGCACCGAACAGCAGGCCGAAGGCCTGGGCGCTCAGGCCGTAGTGGGCCTGGTACACCAGTGTGGCGCCGCCGATGTAGGCGAACAGGAAGAAGAACACGGCAGCCACGGCCAGGGTCGGGCGCAGGAAGCGGCGGTCGACGAGGATGGCCAGGTAGGTGCGGCAGGCGTGGCCGAGGTGCAGGGGAGCACGTTTGCTGAGGGGCAGGGTTTCCGGCAGGTTCAGCAAGCTGTTGACCAGCACCGCCAGACCCATGCCGGCGAGTACCAGCATCACTGCCCGCCAGCCGAAGTGCGCATCGATCACGCCGCCCAAGGCAGGTGCCAGGATCGGTGCAACGCCTTCGATGGTCATCAGCAGGGCGAACAGCTTGGTCGCGGCAACGCCTTGGCTCACGTCACGGACCATGCTCATGATCACCACCAGGGTCAGTGCGCTGCCCAGGCCCTGGAAGAAGCGCAGTGCAATCAGGGTATCGAGGCTGGGGGCTGCGGCTGCGCCGAGCGAACAGAGGATGAACAGCAGCAGGCCGGCCAGCAGCGGTTTTCGCCGGCCATAGGCGTCGACGATGGGGCCGAAGATCAACTGGCCGGCGCCCATGGCCAGCAGGAAGAAGGTGAGCGTCAGCTGCACACGGGTGAAGCTTGCCTGATAGTGGCTGGCGATTTCCGGCAGGCTCGACAGGTACATGTCGACAGCGGAAGGGCCGAGGGCACCGACCAGGCCGAGGCCCAGGGCGAAGCTGAAGCGTATTGGGGGGGAGGGATCTGCTTGCATGGTTTTCTCTGGCTGATTTTTCGCCTACCGGTCGGTAGGTTGGCGAATATTATTCGCCAGGCCAGGCAAGGTCAAACCCCTCAGGAAACTACGCGCTCCCACATCGATCGCATGTGCTTCAAGCCATGTGCTTCAAGCCATGTGGTTCAGAACGGCACGGCCACGGTCAACTGGCTGTACACATTGGTGCCATTTCCCCCCACCTGGTTGCCACCGTTACGCTCGTCCTTGCGTGGTTGGTACAGGCCCACCAGCGGGCTGATGATCAGGTGTTCGTTGACCGCCCATTCCACGTACAGGTCCAGCTCGCGGGCATCGAGATTGAGGCTGTCGCGGGTGCGCACGGTGTCGAAGTCGAAGTACAGGGCGCCGACCGTAACGTTTTCCAGCGGCGTCGCCTTCACGCCCACATGGTGGATGCCGGTGTTGCTGTTGAAGGGGCCGGCATAGTTGGCCGCGACTTCACCCTGGAACCAGGTGCCGTAACCGCTGGACAAGCCGCTGAACAGCGAGTCCCAGCCAGCCGAGTAGCGGGTATAGCGGTAGGTGATCGAGGGGGCCCAGGGCAGGTCGGCGAAGGTGTAGCCGGCCTGCAGGTACCAGGCTTGCTCTGGGCCGTCGGTCTTGTCCTGCCAGGCGTATTCGAAGGCGAAACTGGCATTGTCGATGCCGGCACTGCCTTCGCCGCGCACGCTGTACACGTCCATGCCTTCACGGGCCTTCTGGAAGTCGCTGGCCCACTGGTCGGCGACGTCGATGCCGTGGATCCAGGTCAACCCCACGGTGCCCAGCGCATGGGTGTAGTCCAGTGTGCCAGCGGCCAGTTCGGTTTCGGCCTGGGCGCGGTTGTCGGATTTCAGCCACAGCAGGCTGCCGTGCAAACCTTCGCTGCCACCCAGGCGCAGCATCGCCGTGCGGTCGAAGGCGTGGCGGGCGGCGAGGTAGTAGGCACCACCACGGTCCAGCGCACCCTCTGCCACGCCATTGCCCAGGTTCGGACCGTCATCGTTGATCAGGAAGCCGCTGCCCAGGCGAATGGTCTGGCGGCCGGTGGAAATATCCACGCCATCCTTGCCCAGCACGGGGAACAGGTCGGCCGAGCGCCAGCCGAGGAAGGCGTCCTCGATCTTGGTGGTGCGTTCGGAGCCGTCGGTGTTGCCGGCTGCATCGCCATCGCCCCAGGTGGCCGAGCTTACCCAGTTCAGGCTGCCATACAGTGTGCCGTTGCCGGCCAGGCCCTGGTCACCGCTGAGGCCATACTTGATGAAGCCTTCGCGCCAGGTTGATCCCCCCGGGGTGCCGTCGTAGTTCTTGCGGCTGTTGAACATGCCCCAAACCGCCAGCATGTCGGCGTTCAGGTGGCTGTCGTCGTCTGCGTACAACTCAACAGCCTGCGCGGCCTGGCTGGCCAGCAAGGTGGCCAGTGCCAGGGTGGACAGCGTTTGCGGTTTGACCATTACACATCCCTCGATTGTTCTCGGCCCGCTTCACGGGGGGCCTTTGTTGTTCGGGGGCACCCTCGGCTTGGCGAGGGGCCATCGCGGTTGGCGGCGATGGCCTATTAGGGCGTGTGCGGTGGGGCGGGGTCTTGTTCGTGGCTGCCAAGGCGCTTGCACGCCTTGGCCAAGGGGTGGGTCAGTAGCGGATCATCACCGATTTGAGTTCGGTGAAGTCATCGATGAACGCCGAGCCGAACTCGCGGCCGATGCCGGATGCCTTGATGCCGCCAAACGGTACCGCCGGGTCGAGCAGGGTGTGCATGTTCACCCAGAGGGTGCCGGCCTGGATTTCCGGGATCATGCGCATGGCCTTGGCCAGGTCGTTGGTCCACAGGCTGGAGCTGAGGCCGTAGGGCGAGGCGTTCATCAGGTGCAGCAGTTCGTCTTCGTCGTCATAGGGCAGGAAGGTGGCTACCGGGCCGAAGGTTTCCTGATTGAGCAGGGTGTCGCTGGCCGACCTGGCGAGGATTACCGTGGGTTCGACGAAGCAGCCCGGGCCATCGCCTACCTTGCCACCATGGATGATCTGGCTACCCTCGGCGCGTGCGATGGCGAACAGTTCGGCCAGCTTCTGCTGGTGTGGTTTGTTGGCCACCGGGCCGAACTGGGTGGCTTCGTCCAGCGGCGAGCCGATTTTCAGCTGGCCCAGGCGCTGGGACAGGGCGTCCAGCAGCGGGTCGATGCGCGAGCGGTGCACGTAGAAGCGCTCACCCGCAGCGCAGATTTGCCCCGAATGCAGGAAGCCGGCTTCGATGATGCCGTTAACGGCCTTGTCGGTTGCCACATCGGGCAAGAAGGCCACTGCGTTCTTGCCGCCCAGTTCCAGCGTCGCGCGGGTCAGCTTGGCGCCCATGGCGGCCTGGCCGACGGCGATACCTGTGGGCACGGAGCCGGTGAACGAGACCTTGTCGGTGCCCGCGTGCTCGATCAGCGCCTTGCCCACCAGGCCGCCACCGGTCAGCACGTTCAGCGCCCCGGCCGGCAGGCCAGCTTCTGTGGCCAGTTCGGCAATACGCAGCAACGTCAGCGGGGTGAACTCGCTGGGTTTGAGGATGATGCTGCAGCCGGTGGTGAGCGCCGAGGCCAGCTTCCAGATGGCGATCATGGTGGCGAAGTTCCACGGCACGATGCCCACCACCACGCCGATCGGTTCGCGCAGGGTAAAGGCGCTGTAGCGTTCACCCGCAAACGAGGGCAGCGACGGGGTGATGGTTTGCCCGGTGATCTTGGTGGCCCAGCCGGCGTAGTAGCGCAGGAAGTGTGCCGCCTGCTCTACTTCGAAGGCGCGGGAGATGCCGATGAGCTTGCCGGACTGCAAGGTTTCCAGCTGCGCCAGTTCTTCACGGTTGGCTTCCAGCAGGTCGGCCAGTTTGAACAGTACGGCGGCGCGGGCGGCTGGGCTGGTGCGCGACCACGTTGTGAAGCCTTGGCGCGACGAGCTGACGGCCTGGTCGACATCGGCCTGGTTGGCGTCGGCGATGTGGGCGATGGTCTGGCCGTTGGCCGGGTTGATCACGGCAACTTTCGCGGACGATTGGCTGGCGAGGTGCTGACCGTGGATGAACACGCCATGCTCGCGGGCCAGGAATGCCGTGACGGCAGGAAGGAGGGTAATGTCGCTCATGCAAACTCCGGGGGCAGGAAGCCAAAGCCTGCAGCTTAGTGAGCGGGCGAGAGCGGTTCTTGTGCCAGCGTGACAGCGGCATGACTGTGGCTGCCAGGTGCTGGCAGGCAGCAACAAACCCGGCGGCAGCCATTGGCAAGACGCAATGCCACCCACAGCGCAGAGTAATCACTCGTTCAACGCCACAAAAACAAGCCGGGGCACAACGATGTCACTCAATAACAAGCTCACCGAGCACCTCAACCGCGGTACGGTCGGTTTCCCCACCGCACTGGCCAGCACTGTCGGGCTGATCATGGCCAGCCCGGTGATTCTCACCGCGACCATGGGCTTTGGCATCGGCGGCAGCGCCTTTGCCGTGGCCATGGTCATTGCCGCGCTGATGATGCTGGCGCAGTCCACCACCTTCGCCGAGGCCGCGTCGATCTTGCCGACCACAGGCTCGGTGTACGACTACATCAACTGCGGCCTGGGCCGCTTCTTCGCCATCACCGGCACGCTGTCGGCCTACCTGATCGTGCATGTGTTTGCCGGTACCGCCGAAACCATCCTCTCGGGCGTGATGGCGCTGGTGAACTTCGAACACCTCAACACCCTGGCAGAATCCGCCGGCGGATCGTGGCTGCTGGGGGTGTGCTTCGTGCTGGCGTTCGCGGTGCTCAATGCCTTTGGCGTCAGCGCCTTCAGCCGTGCAGAAGTGGTCCTCACCTTCGGTATGTGGACCACCTTGATGGTGTTCGGTGTGCTGGGCCTGATCGCAGCACCGGCAGTGGAGCTGGACGGCCCGTTCGGCGTGTCGCTGGTGGGCACTGACCTGATGACCATCCTGTCGCTGATCGGCATGGCCATGTTCATGTTCGTCGGCTGCGAGTTCGTCACGCCTCTGGCGCCCGAGCTGCGTCGTTCGGCCTGGGTGCTGCCGCGTGCAATGGCACTGGGGCTGTTCGGCGTGGCCAGCTGCATGTTCATCTACGGTGCGGCGATGAAGCGCCAGGTGGAAAACGTGCTGCTCGATGCCGCCAGCGGCGTGCACCTGCTGGACACGCCCATGGCCATCCCGCGCTTTGCCGAGCAGGTGATGGGTGATATCGGCCCGGTGTGGCTGGGCATTGGTTTCCTGTTTGCTGGCGCTGCGACCATCAACACGCTGATGGCCGGTGTGCCGCGCATTCTCTATGGCATGGCGGTCGACGGCGCGCTGCCCAAGGTATTCACCTACCTGCACCCGCGCTTCAAGACGCCGCTGCTGTGCATCCTGGTGGTGGCGCTGATCCCTTGCCTGCACGCGTGGTACCTGGGCGGCAACCCGGACAACATCCTGCACCTGGTGCTGGCCGCCGTGTGTGCGTGGAGCACCGCCTACCTGCTGGTGACGCTGTCGGTGGTGATCCTGCGCATCCGCCGGCCGGACCTGCCGCGTGCCTACCGCTCGCCGCTGTTCCCGCTGCCGCAAATCGTCTCCAGCACGGGCATTCTGATCGGCATGGCGTTCATCACACCGCCAGGCATGAACCCCGCCGACGTCTATGTGCCGTTCGCCATCATGCTGGGGGCGACTGCGGCCTACGCATTGTTCTGGACGCTGTGCGTGCAGAAGGTCAACCCGTTCAAGCCGGTGCGGGTGGAGGATGTGCTTGAGAAGGAGTTCGCCGCCGAGCCTGGCCATGCCGTGGAGCACGTCGTGCATGATCAAAAGTTTGCGTAAGCAGCTGTTGGCGCCTCGGGCGCCTTCCGGCTACCGCCCAGGGGCAACGCTGGTGTGTCTGGCGCGCAACCTGGGGCAGCAGGGCATCGCGTCGGCCGGGGTGTTTCAAGACCCGGCTCAAGGCTGGCGGGCCGAGGTGCATGAGCGTGTCGAGGCACACTTGCTGATGCACATCGTCACCTGCGAGTTCCAGTTGCAGGTCGCTGCCCGGCAAGGGGGCGATGTGAGCCTTGAAGTGCGCCATGCCGGTGCGTTGCGCCGCACGGGCCTCACCTGTGTATACCGCAAGGGCGACCAGGCGCGCTTCACCCGGCTGCGTGATGGCCTGCAACAGCATGACGCATTGCGGGCGGCACTGATGCCGCTGGACTTCAAGCGCCTGACCCTGGCCTGCCACGAGGGCCAGTGGCTGCTGACGCTGGAGCACATGGGGGGCAGCGAAGTGGTGAACCGCATGCCTGCGTTTCGCCGCTACATTTCGATCAGCCCGCAACAACGGGCGCATCTGATGGCCAGCCTGGCCCATTTCAGCACCTTGCTACCCGCTCTTTGACACCGCTTGGCATACGCCTTGCTGTGTCTACCGACAAATGATGACAGTTGTGCGCACATAGATAACATGTTAACAATGTGCGCATAACAACAAATCCTGCGTCGAGGGCAGCCATGCATACTCAACAATCCAACCGTCAGGGGCTGGAACGCTGGACCACGGCCATGCAGCAGATCTGCGGCCGCTTCGAGACGGAGCTTGCGTCCAATCACTCGCTGTTCATTGGCGAGGTTTCCACCTTTTCCCGCGCCGGCTTGCCGCTGGCCAACCTGCGCACCAACGCCGGCAACATCCGCCGGCTGGGCGAAAACCCCACCCTCGACGATGACCAGCATTGCTTTCTGGTGAGCCAGCGCGCGGGCCACTCGACCGTGTCCCAAGGCGGCATGCAGGTCAGCCTGGCGCCGGGCGAGTTGCTGCTGATGGATTCGGTCGGGCGTTGCGAGATCACCCCCAGCGGCTTGATCGAGCACGTCTCGTTGGCGCTGTCACGCGAGCAGGTGCGCAAGTACGTGCAGGGCAGTGGCCCGATGTTCGGCAAGATTTCCTCGACCAACGCCTGCGGGCGCATGTTGCATGTGTTGATGGACCAGCTGTGCAAGGACGGCAATGTGAGCGGTGATGGTGCCCAGGGTGACGCGCTGCAGACCGCTTTTGTTGCCTTGCTGGAGCCAGGCTTCGAGCGCCATGGCGAAACGCCGGGTAATCTTGGGGCCTTGAGCGGCGCCAATCTGCGGGGTTACGTGCAGCAGGTGATCGACGAGTCGCTGTCACAGCCTGGGCTTACTCCCTCCAGCCTGGCCGGGCGCCTGAACATTTCGGTTCGCCATCTGTACCGGCTGTTCGAGGAGGAGGGCGATAGCGTATGCCGCTACATTCAGCGGGCACGGCTGAAGCGCAGCGCCGATGACCTGGCCAACCCGTTCTTCAAGGGCGAGTCGATTACCTCGATCGCCTACAAGTGGGGGTTTACCGACTCGGCGCATTTCAGCCGTTCGTTCAAGAAGCAGTTCGAGCGCTCGCCCAAGGACTATCGGGCTCAGGTTACCGCCAGGTAATGCTTGACGAACAACTCGCTGTCAGAAGGTTCAGCGACGGCCGTTGAAGTAGCCCGACAGCTGGTGCACGGTCTTGCCGGCGGTGAGCAGCAGCGGGCGGAAATGGTCCTTGCCGAAGATGCGCGCATGCTTGACCGCGCTGACCAGGTCATAGCGCTTCGATCCTTCCTGCATGCCCTCGGCGAGGACTTTGCAAATGATGTGGCTGGGCGTGACGCCAAAGCCCGAATAGCCCTGCACATAGAAGGCATTGGGCCGGTTGCTGAGGGTGCCGATCTGTGGGAACAGGTTGGCACTGGTGGCCATCGGGCCACCCCAGGCCAGGTCGATGCGCACGTCTTTCAGGTAGGGGAAAATCTTCAGCATCAGGGTGCGGTTCCAGGCCTTCAGGTCCAGCGGGAAGTGCTCGATAAAGGGCGTGGCGGCGCCAAACAGCAGCCGGTTTTCGCGGGTGACCCGGTAGTAGTCGATCACCGGGCGAATATCGCTGTAGGCTCCGCGAATCGGGCTGATGCGCTCGATCAGCTCGTCCGCCAATGGTTCGGTCATCATCTGGAAGGCATAGGTGTTGATGGTGCGTGCGTGCAGTTCTGGCTCCAGCTTGTTGAGGAAGCTGTCGCAGGCCCACAGCAGCTTGCTGGCGAGTACCGAGCCGCGGCCAGTGCGCACCTTGATGCGCTCGCCGTAGGTCACTTCCAGAGCGGGGCTGTGTTCGAAGATGCGCGCACCATGGCCGACCAGTGCCTGTGCCTCGCCCAGCAGCAGGTTGAGTGAGTGTACGTGGCCACCGCCCATGTGCAGCAGGGCGCTGCTGTAGGCATTGCTGCCGATGATCTGGCGCACTTCACTGCCGCCCAGAAACCGGATTTCGTTGTGTGTGTTGATCGCCTTGAATGCCTTTTCCCATTGGCGCAGGGTCTGTTCCTGGCGGCGGTTGAAACCCATGTACCCGTAACCGTGGCAGAAGTCGGCGTCGATGGCGTAGCGGGCGATGCGCGCCTTGATGATGCCGGCGCCCAGTTCGCTGATCTCGAAAATGTCCCTCACACCCTGGTCGCCGACACTGCTGCGGATCTTCTCCAGGTCGTGGCCTATGCCTGCCATGATCTGTCCGCCGTTGCGCCCGGTACCGCCATAACCCAGGTAGCGGGCTTCGAGCACGACGACATTGGTCACGCCGTTTTCTGCCAGCTCCAGTGCGGTATTGATGCCAGAGAAGCCGCCACCGATCACCACCACATCGGCCTCGATGTCGCTTTCCAGCGTGGGGAAGCTCAGGTTGTACTTCTTGGTCGCCGAGTAGTAGGTGGGGCTTTCGAGGGTGATCATGTCGCAGCCTGCTGAATTGAAAGGGTGATATGGCCGTTTCGAGGGGCGCCCGGGCGTTGCTGCAACGAAATGGGTAGAAACCATTCTATTAATGTATTAATGATTGTGCACTGGCATACTCGCCGGTTTGCTATTCTCAGCCCCACGAGCCCGCATGACCACACCAAGACCCTCCCTGACCCTGACCTTGCTGCAGGCGCGCGAAGCCACCATGGCGTTCTTCCGCCCGGCGTTGAATGCCCATGACCTGACCGAGCAGCAATGGCGGGTAATCCGTATCCTGCGTCAGCAAGGTGAGCTGGAAAGCCATCAGCTGGCCGAACTGGCGTGTATCCTCAAACCCAGCATGAGCGGGGTGCTCAAGCGTCTGGAGCGCGACGGCATTGTGGGGCGGCGCAAGTCGCCGGACGATCAGCGCCGGGTGTTCATCAGCCTGACGGACGCCGGCCAGCAGGCGTTCTTGGCGATGAGCGAGGAAATGGCGCGCAACTACGACAAGATCATCGCCCAGTTCGGCGAGGACAAGCTGCAGCAGCTGATGCAGCTGCTGGATGAAATGAGAAAGATAAAACCCTGACTCACCCGGCGTCAGGGGTTGAGCGACAGCGAATCTTCCAGCACTTTCAGCAGCGCTGCCGCGCGCCGTTCATAGGCGCCTGGGCCTGCGTACATCAGTTCCACATACAGGCTGTCGATGATGCCTTGGTAGGCATCGGCATACAGTGCCAGCCGGCTTTCTGCCCAGCCGTGGCGAGCTTGCAGGGCCTGGCAGAACCCCACACGTATGCCGTCCAGGTAGTGCTCGAAGCCCGATGTAACAACCGGCTTGATGCTTGCCGGGGGCAGGAACGCCGTGCGCAGCACAAAGCGCAGTTCGGCCGAGTCGCGATAACGGTCTGCCAGGTGCAAGGCCAGCCAGTGACCGGGTGCCAGGCCGTCGCGGGTTTCCTGGGCAAAGGCGTGCTCGACAAAGGCCGTTTCCTGCACCAGCGCCCGCTGGAACACTTCCACGAACAAGGCATCCTTGTTGGCGAAGTGCGCATACAGGGAGGCCTTGCGCATGCCGGCCAGCTGGGCGATTTCGTTCAGCGAAGAGGCGTCGTAGCCGTACTCGGCAAAATGGCCGACGGCGGCATCGCACACACGCACCGCAGAAGGGGAAAGGTCTTTCAACTGCATCGCTCCGTCAGGGGCGCGGTGGCCCGCGCGCGTCTTGAGGGGGGGATTGTGGTGATCGAAAATGCACGGGTCAATGCTTGTCGCAGGGCAATTTGACCTCGCCATGGAAAGTACAATGTTCCCCTCGTAACGTGCATTCCGCCGCCCAATTACGGCTCACATACTGATCGCGTCTTCGAATCCAATAAGAAAGAGACCGTTCATGAAAAAGCCAAACCCGCTGCTGGAAGACCTGAAGTCCATCCTGCCGACCATTGCCGCCAACGCCATGCGCGCAGAACAGGACCGCAGTGTGCCGGCAGAGAACATTGCCTTGCTGAAAAGCATCGGCATGCACCGCGCTTTCTTGCCCAAACTTTACGGTGGCATGGAAATCACCCTGCCGGAATTCGCCCAGTGCATCGCGTTGCTGGCCGGTGCCTGTGCCAGCACCGCCTGGGCCATGAGCCTGCTGTGCACCCACAGCCACCAGATGGCGATGTTCTCGCCCAAGCTGCAGCAAGAAGTGTGGGGCGCCGACCCGGACGCCACCGCCAGCAGCAGTATCGCGCCGTTCGGCCGTACCGAAGAGGTCGAGGGTGGGGTTTCGTTCAGCGGCGAGATGGGCTGGAGTTCCGGTTGCGACCACGCCGAATGGGCGATCCTCGGTTTCCGCCGCAAGAATGCCGAAGGCAGCCAGGATTACTGCTTTGCCATCCTGCCACGCAGCGACTATGAAATCCGTGATGACTGGTATGCCGTGGGCATGCGCGGCAGTGGCAGCAAGACCCTGATCGTGCGCGATGCCTTCGTGCCCGAGCATCGGATCCAGAAGGCCAAGGACATGATGGAGGGCAAGTCGGCAGGCTTTGGCTTGTACCCCGACAGCAAGATTTTCTTCGCCCCGTACCGCCCGTATTTCGCCAGTGGCTTCTCCACGGTCAGCCTGGGTGTTGCCGAGCGCATGCTGGAGGTGTTCCGCGAGAAAACCCGTAACCGCGTGCGGGCCTACACCGGTGCAGCCGTTGGCGCCGCCACCCCGGCGCTGATGCGCCTGGCCGAATCCACCCACCAGGTGGCCGCTGCCCGCGCGCTGCTGGAAAAGAGCTGGGACGAGATTGCCGAGTACAGCGCCCGCCATGAATACCCCACGCGGGCCACGCTGGCGTTCTGGCGCACCAACCAGGGCTATGCGGTGAAGATGTGCATCCAGGCCGTCGACCGGCTGATGGAAGCGGCGGGCGGTGGCGCCTGGTTCGAGAGCAACGAACTGCAGCGGCTGTTCCGCGATTCGCACATGACCGGTGCCCATGCCTACACCGACTACGACGTGTGTTCGCAAATCCTCGGCCGTGAGCTGATGGGCCTGGAGCCCGACCCGGCCATGGTCTGAGCCGCCAGCGTTGTAACCATCCCCACAAGCACAACAACAATCAGGGCAGGCTACCAGGCCTGCCCGGGAGCTTTGCATGTCCAACGAAACCTTCGATTCACGTGCCTTCCGCCGCGCCCTGGGCAACTTCGCCACGGGCGTGACCGTGGTGACCGCCGCCGGCCCCAGTGGCCGCAAGGTCGGCGTCACTGCCAACAGTTTCAACTCGGTGTCGCTGGACCCGGCGCTGATCCTGTGGAGCATCGACAAGCGCTCGACCAGCCATGAGGTGTTCGAAGAAGCCTCGCACTTTGCCGTGAACATTCTGGCGGCTGACCAGATCGACCTGTCCAACAACTTCGCCCGGCCGAAGGAAGACCGCTTTGCCGGTATCGACTACGAAACGGGGGCAGGCGGTGCGCCGCTGTTTGCCGACTGCGCGGCACGCTTCGAGTGCGAAAAGTACCAGCAGCTGGACGGTGGCGATCACTGGATTCTGGTGGGTAAGGTGGTGGCCTTCGACGATTTCGGCCGCTCGCCGCTGCTGTACCACCAGGGCGCCTATTCCATGGTGCTGCCGCATACCCGCATGACCCGGCGCGCAGAGGGGCAGGCACCGAGCAGCCATTTCCAGGGCCGCTTGCAGCACAACCTTTACTACCTGATGACCCAGGCATTGCGGGCGTACCAGGCTGACTACCAGCCACGCCAACTGTGCACCGGGCTGCGGACCAGTGAGGCGCGCATGTTGATGGTGCTGGAGAACGATGCGGGACTGAGCCTGAACGACCTGCAACGGGAAGTGGCGATGCCGGTGCGGGAGATCGAGGAGGCTGTGGCCAACCTCAAGCGCAAAGGGCTGATCGCCGATGACGACGGGCGGGTACGGTTGTCGGTGAAGGGTGTGGATGAGACCGAGGCCTTGTGGACCATTGCCCGGGAACAGCAGGACAAGGTGTTTGGGCAGTTCAGTGAAGAGCAGCTGGATACTTTCAAGACTGTGCTCAAGGCGCTAATCAATATCTGAAGTTGAAAAGCTGGGGCCGCTTTGCGGCCCATCGCCGGCAAGCCAGCTCCCACAGGGACCGCACAATGCTCAAGGGCTGCGCAGTACCTGTGGGAGCTGGCTTGCCGGCGATGGGCTGCGCAGCAGCCCCAAAGTGCCTCAGTAGACACTCCCTCCGGCACTGCCAACGACCGGGGTATCCTTGAACTTCCCCGCCAACTCGCGCAACCCGCGCATCAGCACCGTGGTATCCACTCCCACCGCCACAAACGCCGCACCCAGCTCGATGTAACGCCGCGCCAGTTTCTCGTCCGCGCTGAGAATGCCGGCAGCCTTGCCCGCCTTGCCAATACGCACGATGGCGTCTTCGATCGCTGCCTGCACTTCAGGGTGCCCAGGATTGCCCCGGTGGCCCATCGCGGCACTCAGGTCCGCAGGCCCGATAAACACGCCATCCACACCCTCCACCGCAGCGATCTCGTCCAGGTTGGCCAAGCCTTCCTTGTTCTCGATCTGCACCAGCAGGCACATCTGCTCATCCGCATGGTCCAGGTAACCGGGGATGCTGTTCCAGCGCGAAGCCCGCGCCAGTGCGCTACCCACCCCGCGAACGCCTTTGGGTGGGTAATGCATGGCCTTCACCAGCTGCTGCGCCTGCTCAGCGCTTTCCACCATTGGCACCAGCAACGTCTGCGCGCCAATATCCAGCACTTGTTTGATCAGCGCGGTATCACCGATCACCGGGCGGATTACCGCCTGGCTGGGGTAGGGCGCCACCGCCTGCAACTGCGCCAGCATGCCGCGCAGGTCGTTGGGCGCGTGTTCGCCGTCGATCAGCAGCCAGTCGAAACCGGCATTGGCAGCCAGCTCGGCACAGTAGGCATCGGCCAGGCCGAGCCACAGGCCGATCTGCGGCTCGCCGCTGCGCAGGCGTTGCTTGAAGTGATTGATGGGCATGTCCATGGGCAGGTCCTCAAACGAAGCGGCAGGCGATGGAGCCGAGCATGTCGTAGTCGACGTGGAAGGTGTCGCCAGGGCGCGCAGCGACCGGGCGGGTGAACGAGCCGCCCAGGATGATCTGGCCAGGTTGCAGGGTGACGTCGTACGCGGCCAGTTTGTTGGCCAGCCAGGCCACGCCCTTGGCCGGGTGGTTGAGCACGGCGGCGCTGACCCCGGACTCCTCGATTACGCCGTTACGGTAAAGCACGGCTGGCACCTTGCGCAGGTCGATCTCGGTAGGGCGCACGGCGCGTCCACCCATGACCACGCCCGCATTGGCCGCGTTGTCGGAAATGGTGTCGAACACTTTGCGGGTAGCCTGGGTTTGCGGGTCGACCTGCTGAATGCGCGCGTCGATGATTTCCAGTGCCGGGATCACCCATTCGGTGGCGTCCAGCACGTCGAACACCGTGACGTTCGGGCCTTTCAGCGGCTTGCCGAGGATGAACGCCAACTCCACCTCAACGCGCGGCACGATGAAGCGTTCGAAGGGGATGTCGCTGCCCTCGTCGAACAGCATGTCGTCGAGCAGGGCACCGTAGTCGGGCTCGGTGATGTTCGACGACACCTGCATGGCGCGGGAGGTCAGGCCGATCTTGTGGCCTACCAGCTTGCGGCCGGCGGCGATCTTTTTCGCCACCCAGGCGCGCTGGATGGTGTAGGCGTCTTCGATGGTAATGGCCGGTTGTTCCAGCGAGAACTGGCGCACTTGCTCGCGGCTGCGTTCGGCCTGGTCGAGGCGTTCGGCGGCGTGCTGGATGAAAGCGTTGTCTAGCATGGGGGAGGTCTCTTGATTCAAGGGTTGACGATGGCGGCCCGGGTGCGCAGCACCAGCAGGCCACCCAGGGCGATGAACACGGCCAGTACGTACAGGGCCAGGCTGGCGCTGTGGGTGGTGTCACGTACCCAGCCGATGAAGTAGGGCGTGAAGAACGAGGCAATGCTGCCCAGCGAGCTGATCAGGGCAATGCCGGTCGCTTGGGTGCGTGAGTTGAGGAATGCCGGTGGCAGTTGCCAGAACATCGGCAGTGCGGCGCTGGCGCCCATGCCGGCCAGCACCAGGCCGGCCATTACCGGTAGCGGCTGCTCTGGCGCAATTGCAGCAATGGCGATGCCGACAGCGGCCATCAGCAGCGGTACGCACAGGTGCCAGCGGCGCTCGCGCAGGCGGTCGCTGGAGCGGCCGCAGGTCAGCATGAACACGCAGCCGGCCAGGTATGGCACGGCGCTGAGCAGGCCGACGCTGGCATCGCTGCCCACCCCGGCACTGTGAATCAGGCTGGGCATCCAGAACGCCAGGGTGTTGACCGCCAGCATCACCGCGCAATACACCCCCACAAGCAGCCACAGCGCCGGGCTTGCGAAAATGGCGCTGAACGAGGTGACCGGCTTGCGCTGCTCTTCCTCGCCAAACTGGGCGCGCAGCGTGGCTTTCTGCTGATCGTCCAGCCAGCGTACCTTTTCGAAATGCTCCGGCAACACGGCCAGCACCACCAGGCCCAGCAGCACTACCGGCGCGCCTTCAAGCAGGAACATCCACTGCCAGCCACGCAGGCCGGCGGTGTCGTGCATGAAGGCCAGGATAGCCCCGGACACCGGCCCGCCAACCACCCCGGCCAAAGGCACGGCAATGGCGAACAGCGCGGTTATCTGGGCACGGCGCCCGGCCGGGTACCAGCGGTTGAGGTACACCAGAATGCCCGGGAAGAACCCGGCCTCGGCCGCGCCCAGGGCAAAGCGCAGCAGGTAGAACGCGCTGCTGCTTTCGATCAGCAGCATGCTGGTGGACAACAGCCCCCATACCACCATCAGGCAGGCGATCCAGCGGCGCGGGCCGACGCGGTCGAGCATCAGGTTGCTGGGCACGCCGAACAGCGCATAGGCAATGAAGAACAGCCCGGCGCCCAGACCGTAGACGGTGTCGGACAAGTGCAGGTCCTGGCTCATCTGCATCTTGGCGAAGCCGATGTTGATGCGGTCCAGGTGGGCGAACAGGTAACACACCAGCAGCAACGGCATCAGCCGCCAGGTGACTGCCCGATGGGTACTGTCGGCCCGTTCAGCGTGGGCCTCGCGCGGCGAGGCGTGTTCGAGTGTGCTCATGTTTTTGTACTTGTTCTGTAATGAGTCAGGGAGGGCGTGGTTTTGAACCGGCGCGCTAGCGGTTGAACAGCGGGTGCAAGGTGCTGTGCTTGGCGTCGTAGACCTGGGCGGTGCTGTGGTCGATCTGCACGGTGATGCCGATCGGGCGCTGTTGCAGCAGTGGGTCCAGGCGGGCTTTCAACACCGCCAGCAGGTTGTCGCCTACTGCCTTGTGCACCTCGGCGCTGCGGCCGGTGGCCATGCGCAGGTTGGCGTACAGGAACCCGTAATCGCCCTTGCCGTCAGCCACCGCGCAATGGGCGGCGGGGTAGGCCAGCACGCGGGTGCCGCCGGTGGGGAACACCGCTTTGCCTTCGGCATCGCGCTGCTCCAGCATGGTGTCGGCCAAGGCACGGCACAGGCCGGGGATGTCGGCGTCGGTTTCCAGGTCGGGGGTGTAGAGCAGAACCAGGTGTGGCATGGGCGCTTCCTCGGTGAGGCGCGGCTGGCCATCCGTGGGCGGCCAGCCACAGACAGGTGAGTTACAAGCGGCTGGTGGACACCACCGCAGCCGGGTTGGCAGCCTGCGCCGCCGGGATGGACTTGCCATCCTGAGGGGTGACCGGGAAGATCGCGTTGATCTGGCCGGTGCCGGACGAGCCGAAGTAGGGCGTAACCACTTCAGCCTTGCCGTCGTAGTCGGACCAGCCCAGCGCACCCAGCAGCATGGCCGTGTCGTGCATGAAACCTTCGCCGTGGCCCTTGGCGGCGTACTCCGGCAGCATCCCGCAGAAGGCATCCCACTCGCCGTCCTGCCACATTTGCACCACGCGGTGGTCGAGGGTTTCCAGGAACGGGCTCCACACCTTGGTGGCGAAGTCCGGCGCCTGGCCGTTCTGCGCGAAGCGGTGCGACAGCGAGCCGCTGGCCAGGAACGCCACGGTGCCGTCGTAATGGTCTTCTACCGCCTTGCGCATGGCCCAGCCCAGGCGGGCGCTGTCGGCCAGGTAGTGCGAGGTGCACAGTGCCGAAACCGAGACCACCTTGAAGTGCTGGTCCTGGTTCATGTAGCGCATCGGCACCAGGGTGCCGTATTCAGGGGCGAGGGTGGTGGCGTGGTGGGCCATGGTCTCGACGTTGAAGCGGTTGCATTCCTCGGCCAGCAATTTGCCCAGCTCGGGGTTGCCGGGAAAGGCGTAGGGCATGTTGCTGATGAAGTGCGGCAGTTCGTTGCTGGTGTACAAGCCCTCGAAGTGCGGGCCGCAGAGCACGTGGTAGTTGGCGTTGACCAGCCAGTGGGTGTCGAACACGACGATGGTGTCCACGCCCAGCTCGCGGCAGCGGCGGCTGATTTCGTAATGCCCGTCAATGGCTGCCTGGCGAAAGCCCTGACGTGGGCCTGGCAGTTCGGACATGTACATGGAGGGGACATGCGTAATCTTGGCGGCGAGTGCCAGCTTGCCCATGGTTTGACTCCTTATTCTTGTGAGGCCGCCGGGCCGGCCCGCAGGCGCTGGCCCGGTGGCAAGTGGGTCACACGCCCCAGCGCGGGATGTGGTGGCTACCCATGGAAATACACACGTTCTTGATCTCTGCAAAGACCTCGAAGCTGTACTGCCCACCTTCGCGCCCGGTGCCGGAGCCTTTCACGCCGCCGAACGGCTGGCGCAGGTCGCGCACGTTCTGGCTGTTGATGAACACCATGCCGGCTTCGATGCCGCGTGCCAGGCGGTGGGCCTTGCCGATGTCCTGGGTCCAGATGTACGAGGCCAGTCCGTACTCGGTGTCGTTGGCCAGTTGCAGCGCTTCGGCTTCGTCCTTGAACGGGATCAGGCACACCACCGGGCCAAAGATTTCTTCCTGGGCAATGCGCATCTTGTTGTTCACGTCGGCGAACACGGTGGGCTGGATGAACTGCCCTTTGGCCAGGTGCGCCGGCAGGTTGGCCGGGCGCTCCAGGCCACCGGCGACCAGGCGTGCACCTTCTTCGATGCCGATGCGAATGTAGCCGGTGACCTTGTCGTAATGCTGCTGGGTAATCATCGAGCCGACCTGGGTTTTCGGGTCGGTCGGGTCACCCACGATCAGGCGCTTGGCGCGGGCGGCGAACTCGGCAACGAACTGCGGGTACACGCTTTCCTGGATGAAGATACGGCTGCCGGCGGTGCAGCGTTCGCCGTTCAGCGAGAAGATGGTGAACAGTGCGGCGTCCAGTGCGCGTTCCAGATCAGCGTCTTCGAAAATCAGCACCGGCGACTTGCCGCCCAGTTCCATCGAGTACTTTTTAAGGCCGGCGGTCTGCATGATCTTGCGACCGGTAGCGGTGCCGCCAGTGAAGGAAATCGCGCGCACATCCGGGTGGCGGACCAGCGCGTCGCCGGCGGTAGCGCCGTAACCCTGGATCACGTTCAACACGCCGTTGGGGATGCCGGCTTCAACCGCCAGGCGGCCCAGTTCGTTGGCGGTCAGCGGCGACAGTTCGCTCATCTTCAATACTGCCGTGTTGCCCAGTGCCAGGCACGGCGCGGTCTTCCAGGTGGCGGTCATGAACGGCACGTTCCACGGGCTCACCAGGCCGCACACACCCACTGGCTGGTACAGGGTGTAATTGAGCATCTGGTCGTCGACCGGGTAGGTGTGGCCGTCCATGCGCGTACACACTTCGGCAAAGAAGTCGAAGTTGTGCGAGGCACGCGGGATCAGCACGTTCCTGGTCTGGTGAATCGGCAGGCCGGTGTCGAGGGTTTCCAGCTCGGCCAGTTTCGGCACGTTCTGGTCGATCAGCTCACCCAGCTTGCGCATCAGCCGTGCACGTTCCTTGGCCGGGGTGTTGGCCCACTTGGGGAAGGCTTCCTTGGCCGCAGCCACGGCCTGGGCGACTTCTTCGGCACCGCCGCTGGCGACTTCACAAATGGCATCGCCGGTGGCCGGGTTGTAGTTGATGAAGGTGTCTTTGCTCTCGACCTCACGGCCGTTGATCCAGTGCTTGATCATGCTGCTCATGCCTTGTTGTTCTTGAAGAAGTCAGCTTCGCTGACGATGCGGTTGACCAGGCGACCGACGCCTTCCACTTCCACCACCACTTCGTCGCCCGGCACCACATCGGCCAGGCCTTCCGGCGTGCCGGTGGCGATCATGTCGCCCGGTTGCAGGGTCATGAAGCTGGAGAAGTATTCGATGAGGTGCGGGATGTCGAAGATCATGTCTGCGGTGGTGCCTTCCTGCTTCAGCTCACCGTTGATCCAGGTGCGCAGCTTCAGGTTGCTCACGTCCGGCACATCGGCGGCATCGACGATCCACGGGCCGACCGGGGTGGTGGCGTCGCGGTTCTTCACCCGCAGGTTGGGGCGGTAGTAGTTTTCCAGGTAGTCGCGGATGGCGTAGTCGTTGCACACGGTGTAACCGGCTACGTAGTCCAGGGCGTTTTCACGCTTGACGTTTTTTGCCGCCTTGCCAATGACCGCGACCAGCTCGCACTCGTAGTGCATGTATTCAACGTTGTCCGGGCGCCAGGTGACCTGGTTGTGGCCGGTGTAGGTGCCTGGCGATTTGATGAAGGCCAGGGGCTCGGTGGGCGGTGCGAAGGCCAGCTCCTTGGCGTGGTCGGCGTAGTTCAGGCCCAGGGCGAACATGCTGCCGGTGGCGGGCGGCAACCAGGTGACCTGGTTTTGATGGACCAGGCGGCCGTCGGCCAGGCGCAGGTGATCGTCTTCGACGGTAACGTCGTGAACCTGGCCGTCGAACTGGATACGGGCGTGTTTCACAGGTAATTCCTCACTCGGCGACGATGTGGTTGGTCAGCTTGCCCAGGCCGTCGATCTCGATATCGACGCGGTCGCCTGGCTGTACATCGACGCGGCCCTCGGGGGTGCCGGTGATCAGGATGTCGCCAGCGTGCAGGGTCATGAACTCGCTGATTTCGGCAATCAGCTGGGCCACCGTGCGCACGCAGTTGGCCGTGTTGTTGTGCTGGCGCAGTTCGCCATTCACATACAGGCGCAGGCCCAGGGCATCGGGGTTGGCCACCTGGCTGGCCGTTACCAGTTCGGGCCCGAACGGGCAGAAGCCGTCACGGCACTTGGCTTTGACTGCCGGGCGGTAGTAGCTGTCTTCGGGCAGGCTGACTTCGTTGACGATGGTGTAGCCCGCCACATGTTTCAGGGCATCGGCCACGCTGACGCGGCTGGCGTCCTTGCCAATCACCACACCCAGCGCCGGGCCAGGTTGCAGGCGCTGCACGCCGGCCGGGAATACGACCTGGCCTTCGTGCTGGTTGCGGGTGTTCGGGGTTTTCACGAACAGCACCGGCTTGACCGGCAACTGCTTGTACGGTGCTTCGACGAACGCCGCGTGGTGCTGCTGCAGCAAACCCTGGTAGTTCAGCGCGACGCCGAACAGGGTGCCGCTGGCAACTTCATGCAGGGCATGGCTCATGCTCTTCTCCTGGCAGTGCAGGGCGGTGGCCGTCCTGCGGATTTTGTTAATGTGTTAATGTTATAGTTAATATGTTAACGATGGTCAAGGGGTGGCCAGTGGCGCCTGCCGACAAGGCGGTGCACCATGGGCCATCGTCAACAGGGTCAAGCGATTTGCGAGCAAGCAGCCATGAGCGACCGGCATCCGATACCGAACATCAACATCGGCCAGGTCTACGACCAGCGCTACAGCGACAGCGAGGTGCATTACGACCGGCTGGGCAACCTGGCGGGCTTTTTCGGGCGCAACATGCCGGTGCACCGGCATGACCGGTTTTTTCAGGTGCATTACGTGAAGTCGGGCACGGTGCGCGTGTATCTGGATGACCAGCAGTACATCGAATCGGGGCCGATGTTTTTCCTCACGCCGCCGACGGTGGCCCATGCTTTCGTCACCGAGGCGGACAGCGACGGGCATGTGCTGACCGTGCGCCAGCAACTGGTGTGGCAACTGATTGAAGCCGATGCCAGCCTGCTGCCGGCAGGCATGCAGGTGCAGCCGGCCTGTGTGGCGCTGGGCAATTTGCCGACTGAATACCAGGCCGAGGCGCAGCGCCTGCAAGGTTGGCTGGAAGCGTTGAGCGACGAATTTGCCACGCAACAGCCGGGGCGCGAGGCGGCAATGCAGTCGCTGACGCGGTTGATCATGGTCAGCCTGTTGCGCTTGTGCCCCCACTCGCTGGAGTCGACCCCGGCGCGGCACGAAGACCTGAAAATCTTCCACCGTTTCAATGCACTGATCGAAGCGCATTACCTGGAGCACTGGCCGCTGGCCCGCTACGCGCAGCAAATTGGCGTGACCGAGGCGCGGCTGAACGACGTGTGCCGACGCATCGCCGACCTGCCGTCCAAGCGCCTGGTGCTGGAGCGGCTGATGCAGGAAGCCAAGCGCCTGCTGTTGTTCTCTGGCAGCACGGCCAACGAAATCTGCTACCAGCTCGGCTTCAAGGACCCGGCCTATTTCAGCCGCTTCTTCAACCGCTACGCCAAGCTTACGCCGGGTGAGTACCGCCAACGGCAGACGGGCTTGCAGTGAAAGGGCCATGGCAGGGCACCCGGAATGTGTTGTTGTTTGCAACGGATGGTCGCAGCCCGCGCGCCGGGCTTGAATGGGTTTTCCGTGGAACAGATTGCACTTTCCATCGCGCATGCCCTTAAATTCGTGAACAGAGAAAAACCACAGGCTTGACCATGACCAAGACGCAACCTTCGCTCACGCTGAGCCTTCTGCAGGCCCGGGAAGCCGCAATGGCATTTTTCAGGCCGCTGTTGAACGAGCACGACCTGACCGAGCAGCAATGGCGGGTGATCCGCATCCTCAAGCAGCATGGCGAGCTGGAGAATTACCAACTGGCAGAGCTGGCCTGCATCCTCAAACCGAGCATGACCGGGGTGCTGGGGCGGCTGGAGCGTGACGGGCTGGTGCGGCGACAGAAGGCCGCGCAGGACCAGCGACGTGTTTTCGTGACGCTGACCGAGGGCGGGGAGGCGTGCTTTGCCTCGATGAAGGAGGGGATGGAAGCCAATTACCAGAAGATTCAGACGCAGTTTGGCGAAGAGAAACTGCAGCAGCTGATGGGGTTGCTGAATGACCTGAAGCGCATCGCGCCCTGAGCCCTCCCAAGGCAGCGTAATGAAGCCCCCAGAGCCGGCGTGCCGGCCCTGAGGGCGGAACGATCAATACTCCCAGAAGATCCGCTGCAGCTCTTTGCTGTCCTGGGTCTTGGTCATCGCCACCATCGCCAGAATCCGCGCCTTTTGCGGGTTCAGGTCATGGGCCACGACCCAGTCGTTCTTGTCATCCGGCTGTTCGGCGTTGCGCAGCACGAAACCACCTTGGTTGACGTGCGACGAACGGATGATCTGCACACCATTCTTGCGCAGCTCCTGCAGCGCCGGCACTACCCGCGACGATACCGAGCCGTTGCCCGTACCGGCATGGATCAGCGCCTTGGCACCGTTCTGCGCCAGCGCCTTGTAGGCAGTGTCCGTCACGTTGCCATAGCCATAGGCGATGTCCACCTGCGGCAGGCTGCTGATCTGCTTGATGTCGAACTCGGAATTAACCGTATGGCGCTTGGCCGGCAGGCGGAACCAGTACGACTTGCCTTCCACCACCATGCCCATCGGGCCCCAGGCACTCTTGAACGCTTCGGTCTTGATGTTCACCGACTTGCTCACGTCACGGCCAGACTGGATCTCGTCGTTCATGGTCACCAGCACGCCCTTGCCGCGCGATTGCTTGTCGCTGGCCACGGCCACGGCGTTGTACAGGTTGAGCATGCCGTCGGCAGACATGGCAGTGCCCGGACGCATCGAGCCGACCACCACGATGGGCTTGTCGGTCTTTTCCACCAGGTTGAGGAAGTAGGCCGTTTCTTCGAGGGTGTCGGTGCCGTGGGTGATGACGATGCCGTCGACGTCTTTGCTTTCGGCCAGTTCGGCAACGCGCTTGCCCAGCTTCAGCAGGTCTTCGTTGGTGATGCTCTCGGATGCAATCTGCATCACTTGCTCGCCGCGTACGTTGGCCAGGTCGGCCAATTCAGGCACGCCGGCAATCAGCTTGTCGACGCCCAGCTTGGCGGCCTGGTAGGTGGCGCTGTTGGCGGCGCTGGCGCCGGCGCCGGCAATGGTGCCGCCGGTGGCGAGGATGACCACGTTGGCCAGCTTCTGCTGGGTTTCGGCTTCTTTGGCCGAGGCGGTGGCGGGCAGGATCAGCAGCAGGGCGAGGGCGCTGGGGGCGAAGGTTTTAAGTGCAGCATTCATCGTTATTGTTCTCTCTCTTCCTAATGAGATTTTTTGTATGTCGCACAAGGCTTGAGGCATGTTTCATACCAGCTTGTGCAAACGCGTGCAGGCGCGGTCTTGAGCCGCGACAGGGGGCAGTATTCCATTCGAAAATCCGAACGGGCGTAGGAAAAGGTGTTCGGTTTTCCGGAAAAATTCTGGATAATCGGCACCAGCAGTGCTCAGGCCACCGAACGCCAAACGGATTTGACAAACCCCGGTCTTGTTTCCATAGTTAGGCAACGCAAACGTTTGCGATCCGATAAAAAACACAAGATTCGGAGTCATCGTCCATGAAACTGCCGTTCCCCGGTCGTCTGCTGGCCCTCGCTGTCGTTTCCACCCTGTCTCTCGCCCTGCCGTTTTCCGCCGCCCACGCCGAAGACAAGCCCAAAGTCGCCCTGGTGATGAAGTCACTGGCCAACGAATTCTTCCGCACCATGGAAGACGGCGCCAAGGACTACCAGAAAACTCATGCCAACGAGTTCGACCTGATCGCCAACGGCATCAAGAACGAGACCGATACCGGCGAGCAGATCCGCATCGTCGAGCAAATGGTCAATGCCGGCGCCAAAGCGCTGGTGATCGCCCCGGCGGATTCCAAGGCACTGGTTTCCGCAGTGAAGAAGGCCATGGACCAGGGTGTGGTGGTAATCAATATCGACAACCGCCTGGACCCTGAACTGCTCAAGAGCAAAGGCATCAGCGTGCCCTTCGTCGGCCCCGATAACCGCAAAGGCGCGCGCCTGGTCGGCGACTACCTGGCCAACGAGAAACTCAAGGCCGGTGACCAGGTAGGCATCATCGAAGGCGTGCCGACCACCACCAATGCCCAGCAGCGAACCGCCGGCTTCAAGGACGCCATGGACGCCGCGCAGATGAAGATCGTCTCGGTGCAAAGCGGCAACTGGGAGATCGACAAGGGCAACGCCGTCGCTGCCTCCATGCTCAACGAATACCCCGACCTGAAAGCCCTGCTGGCCGGCAACGACAGCATGGCCCTGGGCGCTGTGTCGGCCGTGCGCGCTGCCGGCAAGACTGGCCAAGTGCAAGTGGTGGGTTATGACAACATCAACGCCATCAAACCCATGCTCAAGGATGGCCGCGTGCTCGCCACCCTCGACCAGGCGGCCAGCCAGCAGGCGGTGTACGGCATCCAGGCGGCGTTGAAAATGGTCAAGGGCGAGAAGCCGGACGTGGATGCCGACAACGTCATCCAGACCCCGGTCCAACTCATCACCAAGCCCTGATTGCTGGCAGGAGAAACGGCCATGCCTGCATCGGCCAACGAAGTGGTACTCGCCGCCAGCGGGCTGGGCAAGACCTACGCCCAGCCCGTGCTCGGCGAGGTCAGCCTGAACCTGCGGGCCGGCGAAGTACTGGCCCTGACCGGTGAAAACGGTGCGGGCAAGAGCACCCTGTCCAAGCTCATCAGTGGCCTGGAAACCCCGACCACCGGGCGCATGACCTACCGCGGCCAGGCCTACGCGCCTGGCAGCCGCAGCGAGGCCGAGCGCCTTGGCGTGCGCATGGTCATGCAGGAACTCAACCTGCTGCCCACGCTGACCGTGGCGGAAAACCTGTTCCTCGATAACCTGCCCAGCCGCTTCGGCTGGATCAGCCAAAAGCGCCTGCGCCAGCTGGCCACGGCCGCCATGGCGCAGGTCGGGCTCGATGCCATCGACCCGGACACGCCGGTCGGTGAGCTGGGCATCGGCCACCAGCAGATGGTCGAGATCGCCCGTAACCTGATCGGCGACTGCCGTGTGCTGATTTTCGACGAACCCACCGCCATGCTCACCGCCCGCGAGGTGGAGCTGCTGTTCACCCAGATCGAGCGTCTGCGTGAGCGTGGCGTGGCCATCGTCTACATCTCGCACCGCCTCGAAGAGCTGCAGCGGGTGGCCCAGCGCATCGTCGTGCTGCGCGACGGCAAGCTGGTGTGTGACGAGCCGATCCAGCGCTACAGCAGCGCCGAGCTGGTCAACCTGATGGTTGGCCGCGAGCTGGGCGAGCATATCGACCTGGGCCGCAGGCAGATTGGTGCGCCCTTGCTCAAGGTCGACAAGCTCAGCCGTGCCGACAAGGTGCGCGACGTGTCGTTCGAAGTCAGGGCAAGGGAGATCTTCGGTATATCCGGCCTGATTGGCGCCGGACGAACCGAATTGCTAAGGCTGATCTACGGCGCCGACCGCGCCGACAGCGGCAGCATTGCACTTGGCCAGCCACCCCAGGCCGTTAACATCGATTCGCCCAAGGCGGCTGTGCGGGCGGGTATCGCGCTGATTACCGAAGACCGCAAAGGCGAAGGCCTGCTGCTGACACAGTCGATCAGCGCCAATATCGCCTTGGGCAACCTGGGCGCGGTATCGCGTGCCGGCATACTCGATGGCGAGGCAGAAAAAAACCTGGCCGAGCGCCAGATCCAGGCCATGCGCATTCGCAGTGCCGGCGCGCAGCAAGTGGTGGGCGAGCTGTCGGGCGGCAACCAGCAGAAGGTGGTGATCGGCCGCTGGCTGGAGCGCGACTGCCAGGTGCTGCTGTTCGACGAGCCCACCCGTGGCATCGACGTCGGCGCCAAATTCGACATCTACGGCCTGCTGGCCGAACTGGCACGTCAGGGCAAGGCCTTGGTGGTGGTGTCCAGCGACCTGCGCGAGCTGATGCTGATTTGCGACCGCATCGCCGTGCTGTCTGCCGGTCGCCTGATCGACACCTTCGACCGCGATCATTGGAGCCAGGACCAGCTGTTGGCCGCCGCCTTTGCCGGTTATCAGAAACGTGACGCACTGCTGCAAGACGCAGCCCCCAGGATGGATGCATGAAAACCACCCCGCTCGATAGCCAAGGCGCCACCCCCGTGCGCCGCAGTGGCACCTATTTTGGCCTGGGCACCTACCTGGGCCTGGCCGGCGCCTTGCTGGCGATGATTGTGCTGTTCTCGTTCCTCAGCAGCCACTTCTGGTCGTATAACACCTTCAGCACCCTGGCCAACCAGATCCCCGACCTGATGGTACTGGCGGTGGGCATGACCTTTGTGCTGATCATCGGCGGCATCGACCTGTCGGTGGGCTCGGTGCTGGCGCTGGCGGCTTCCACGGTGAGCGTGGCGATTCTTGGCTGGGGCTGGGGCGTTTTGCCCTCGGCGCTGTTGGGCATGGCCGTGGCCGCGCTGGCCGGCAGCATCACCGGTGGCGTCACCGTAGCCTGGCGCATTCCGTCGTTCATCGTCTCGCTTGGCGTGCTGGAGATGGCCCGTGGCCTGGCCTACCAGTTCACCGACTCGCGCACCGCCTACATTGGCGATGCCTATGCCTGGTTCTCCAACCCGGTCGCCTTTGGCATATCGCCCGCGTTCATCATTGCCTTGCTGGTCATCGTGCTAGCCCAGCTGGTGCTGACCCGCACCGTGTTCGGCCGCTACCTGATCGGCATCGGTACCAACGAAGAGGCCGTGCGCCTGGCCGGTATCGACCCGCGCCCGTACAAGGTGCTGGTGTTCGCCCTGATGGGCCTGCTCGCCGGCCTGGCCGCACTGTTCCAGATTTCTCGACTGGAGGCGGCCGACCCCAATGCCGGCTCCGGCCTGGAGCTGCAGGTGATCGCAGCGGTGGTCATCGGCGGCACCAGCCTGATGGGCGGGCGCGGCTCGGTCATCAGCACCTTCTTTGGCGTACTGATCATTTCGGTGCTGGCCGCCGGGCTGGCGCAGATCGGTGCCAGCGAACCGACCAAGCGCATCATCACCGGGGCGGTGATCGTCATCGCCGTGGTGCTCGACACCTACCGTAGCCGGCGCGCAGGCCGGCGGAACTGACAACATGGCAACCATCAAAGACGTCGCGGCACTGGCGGGCATTTCCTACACCACCGTGTCCCATGTGCTGAACAAGACCCGACCCGTCAGCGAACACGTGCGGCAGAAGGTCGAAGCCGCCATCCTCGAACTGGACTACGTGCCCAGTGCCGTGGCGCGTTCGCTCAAGGCGCGCAGCACGGCCACCATCGGCCTGCTGGTGCCCAACAGCGTCAACCCGTACTTCGCCGAGCTGGCACGGGGTATCGAAGACGCCTGCGAGCGCAACGGCTACTGCGTGATCCTGTGTAACTCCGACGACAACCCGCAGAAGCAACGCAGTTATCTGCGCGTGCTGCTGGAAAAGCGCATCGACGGCCTGGTGGTGGCGTCGGTAGGCCAGGACAGTGACCTGTTGCAAAGCCTGGCCAGCGTGCGCACGCCAATGGTGATCGTCGACCGCGAGCTGGAAGGCGTCGATGCCGACCTGGTGCGCATCGACCACGAGCAGGGCGCCTATCTGGCTACCCAGCATTTGCTGGAACTGGGGCATCGGGATATCGCCTACATTGGCGGCCCCGCCGAAACCGGGGTTACCCAGCTGCGCCTGAGCGGCTTCCGTCGGGCCATGGCCGAGGCCGGGGCGCAGGTGCAGGGCAATCGTGTGCTGCATTGCGACTTCACCAGCCCCGGCGGGCACGCAGCGGCAGCGCAGGTGCTGGAAGGCAAGCGGCCAACGGCGATTTTTGCCGGCAACGACATGATCGGTTTTGGTGTGCTGCGTGCTGCCGCCGAGCGCAATATCAATGTACCCGGTGAGCTGTCGGTGATCGGCTTCGACGATATCGAACTCAGCCGCTACGTGTACCCGCCGCTGACCACTGTGGGCCAGTCCATCCGCGAGCTGGGCGAAAACGCCGCCTCGCTGTTGCTGTCGCGCATCGCGGCACCCCGGCAAGGCGCGGCAGAGCAACGCATCGTCGCCCCCCGCATTGTGCTGCGCGAGTCCACCGGGCCACGCCCGGACCTGTTCAACGATTACCGCTAACGCTAAGGAAATGTCATGAGTGCCAAGGTCGTGGTGGTGGGTAGCCTGAATATGGACCTGGTGGCCCGCGCCCAGCGCTTGCCCCGGGCCGGCGAGACCCTTCCCGGCGAAAGCTTTTTCACCGTGCCGGGCGGCAAGGGCGCCAACCAGGCTGTGGCCGCGGCGCGGCTGGGCGGCAGCGTGGCCATGATCGGCAATGTGGGTGACGATGACTATGGCCGGCAGTTGCACCGCGCCTTGTATGTCGAGGGCATCGACTGCCAGGGTGTCAGTACCTGCCCTGGCGTATCCAGTGGTGTGGCGCTGATTACCGTGGATGCGGCCAGCCAGAACTGCATTGTCATCATCCCCGGCGGCAACGGCCTGCTGACGCCGCAGTCGGTACAGCGCTTCGATGCCCTGTTGCAAGCGGCCGAGGTGGTCATCTGCCAGCTTGAGGTGCCGGTGGACACCGTGGCCTGGACCTTGGCCAGGGCGCGTGAGCTAGGCAAGCAAGTCATCCTTAACCCGGCGCCTGCCACCGGCCTCTTGCCGGCGGAGTGGTTTGCCCGCATTGATTACCTCACGCCCAACGAAAGCGAGGCTGAAACCCTGACCGGCATGCCGGTAACCGACCAGGACAGTGCCCGGCGCGCAGGCGAACGCTTGCGGCAGATGGGGGCGGGCAAGGTGATCATCACCCTGGGGGCTCAAGGGGCCTTGCTGGTGACTGAACAGGGCCACCAGCATTTCCCGGCGCCTGTGGTGCAGCCGCTGGATACCACTGCCGCCGGCGACACCTTCATCGGTGGTTTCGCCGCCGGTCTGGTTCGGGGCATGGGGGAGGGCGAGGCCATCGCCTTTGGCCAGCGTGCGGCGGCATTATCGGTTACCCGCGCCGGTGCACAGCCATCGATTCCCTATCTGGCGGAGCTAACGCCATGAAGAAAACCCCGTTGCTGAACGTTGCCCTGTCGCGGACCATCGCGGGCATGGGGCATGGCGACATTCTGGTGATCGGCGATGCCGGGCTGCCGGTACCGCCAGGCGTGGAGCTGATCGACCTGGCCGTTACGCCAGGCCTGCCGGATTTCGCCAGTGTCTTGCGGGCGGTGCTGAGCGAACTGCAGGTAGAGCGGCACGTACTGGCCGAAGAAATGCAGAAAGTGGTGCCACCGGCACTGGTCGAGATCGAGCGGTTGAAAGGCAAGCTGGGCAAGCGGGAATGGCTGAGCCACGAAGACTTCAAGGTGCTGTCGCGCAGTGCCCGCGCCGTGGTGCGTACGGGCGAGTGCCAGCCCTACAGCAATATTGCGCTGATCTCCGGCGTTACCTTTTGAAGGCGGGGGCTTTGCCCCCGATCGCCGGCAAGCCAGCTCCCACAGGGATGTCATCAGCCTTGAGGGCGGCGCTGTACCTGTGGGAGCTGGCTTGCCGGCGATTGGGCTGCAAAGCAGCCCCGGAAATCACTACTCAGGCAACAGGAGTGCCACCCCATGCTCAAACCGCTGCTTCAAGGACTCGCCCTCATGGCCACCGCCACCACCCTCCAGGCTGCCCCGATCGATCTGATCATCGACACCGACCCCGGCGCCGACGACGTGGTCGCGCTGTTCCTGGCCATGGCCTCGCCCGACGAACTCAACATCCGCGCCATCACCACCGTGGCCGGCAACGTGCGCCTGGACAAAACCTCGCGCAACGCCCGCCTGGCCCGCGAATGGGCCGGCCGTGAAGACATCCCCGTCTACGCCGGTGCCGCCCGCCCGCTGGTACGCACGCCCATCTACGCCGCCGACGTCCACGGTGAAGAAGGCCTGACCGGCGTCCCCGTGCACGAACCGAAGAAGCCCCTGGCCCAAGGCAACGCCGTGCAATATCTGGTCGACACCCTCGGCGCCGCCAAACCGCACAGCATCACCGTGGCCATGCTGGGCCCACAGACCAACCTGGCCCTGGCACTGGTCCAGCGCCCGGAAATCGCCAAAGGCATCAAGGAAGTGGTGGTCATGGGCGGTGCCCATTTCAACGGCGGCAACATCACCCCGGCAGCGGAATTCAACCTCTACGCCGACCCGCATGCAGCCCAGGTGGTGCTGGCCAGTGGTGTACAGCTCACCTACCTGCCGCTGGACGTCACCCACAAGCTGCTGACCAGCGATGCTCGCTTAAAGCAACTGGCCGCAGTGAACAATCAGGCCAGTAAACGGGTGGTGGATATCCTCAACGCCTACATCACCCACGACATGGACCTGTACGGTATGCCCGGTGGTCCGGTGCATGACGCCAGCGTCATCGCTTACTTGCTAAAACCCGAGTTGTTCAGCGGCCGGCGCATCCACATGAGCATCGACAGCCGCGAAGGCCCGACCTTCGGCCAGACCCTTGCCGACTGGTACGGCGTGCTTAAGCAGCCCGCCAATGTGATGTGGGTGGAGCAGGGCGATGCCCAGGGGCTGTTCGACCTGCTTAGCGCCCGTTTGGCGCGATTGGAATAGCCGCGTGCGGCGCGTAGCGCTCGAACACCTGGTCGATGAAGCTGCGTGCCGCCTCGGCGCCGTTGTCGCGCACCAGCAGGTCGATAGCGATCAGCAGCAGCTCTTCCGGCGTGCCAGGGCTGTACGCGCTTTGGCCTTCGGCCCATTTGACCTTGATATCGGCATCGATGCTGTGGCTGCTCATGAAAGGCTCTCGCTTGGGCCCGGGGCGGAGGGGCGAATACCGGATCCTGGTATTCGGGGAGGCACTGTGCCTTCACTTCCTAAAGTAAATCATGACTTTGCAGCGCAAACCAAGCGCCTCGTCGGCTGACTGGTAAAATTCGGTCACGATTGCCTTTCGCTCAGGGCGCTCGGTTCAGGCAGACTTGCGCGGTTTTGCAACGAATTCTTGGTGGAGCTGTCGGAACAGACAGTTCCCAGATCGATTTAGGAGGCTTCATGTTCCGTACCCGTGCAATGTTGGCAACCCTGGCGGTGGCTGCTGTCCTGGCTGGTTGCAGCACTGGCGGTAACTCAGGTGGTGGCGGTGCACCAGCCGCAGCGGCTGGCAATGATGGCCGTTGCGAGGCCAGCGGTGCCGATTTCGCCATTGGCAAGCAAGGCAGTGCCGAGCTGCTGGAGCAGGCGCGCAAGGCCAGTGGCTCGCAGATGGCACGTATTCTCAAGCCGCACGACGTGGTCACCCTGGAGTACCGCTCCGAGCGCCTGAACCTGAATGTAGACGAGCAAGGCAAGGTCACCCGCGTTAACTGCGGTTGATGCAAAGCCTGTACAGGCGGGTGCAACACCCATAAAAAAACCCGCCACAAGGGCGGGTTTTTTTACAGCTATCCGAATTACTCCGGACGAACCTGTGCAGCCTGCATGCCCTTCTGGCCGCGCTCGGCGACGAAGGAAACAGTCTGGCCTTCTTTCAGGCTCTTGAAGCCGTCAGATTCGATGGCTTTGAAGTGAACGAACAGGTCGTCGCCGCCGCCTGCTGGGGTGATGAAGCCGTAGCCTTTCTCATCATTGAACCATTTGACGGTGCCTTGTTGGCGATTGGACATGGGTGAATCTCCAGAACATTTAGTTTTTTCAGTGGTGCAATGCGGCCGAGGCTACGGAGCACGGGACACATCATAGTCTAATTCTGCGCATCTAGCGCCTTTTACCTTCGCAGGATATTGATCCAGCTCAAAGAATGGCTGGCTGATCCTGGCTTTAAGGTTTCAGCTCTTAGGCTTGCACGCCTGCTGAACGACCGTCTGGGCCTTCTGCATCAGCTTGGCGTCCACCCCGTCGTTGCTGTCCAGGTCGGCAATCTCCGCGTCGGTGAAATTCTTTTTGATGGCCTGGGCGCCGCAGTCGCAGTGTTTTTTCGCGGTCGCGGCGTCAACGCCCTGGCCGCTGGCCACTTGCGTGCACTGGGCCATGTAGCCAGCTTCCTTGCCTGGTGGGAAGTTGCCAGCGTTCGCCGCCATCGGCAGCAGCAGGGCCCCAGCGGCCGCCAGGACCAGAAGAGACGGAACTCGCATAACCAGTTACTCCTTGGGTTAAGGTCTCATCAAGAGTAGGTTGCTTCCCAAGGTCTGATAGGAATTTTTCCGCGTTAGTTCAGCCGAAGTCCGTAATTTCCAAATATTTCTGCCTGGCGTGCAACCCGCGTGCTAGCATGCCCGGCTTGCAGCTGACAACTTTCAGCTTGCAGCTATCTTTTTTCTTTCCAGTCACTCTGGTTCGTCCCTCGCAAGCCGAAAGGCTTCTGCCACTGTGAGGCAGGCTTCCTGTAAAGGAGGGCAGGTCGGATCTTGTACTGGCTCATCCCAACCCACGTGACCTTTGGTAGGGGTCACCACTAGGAGAGGAGGCGCCATGCCCGTTATTACTCTTCCCGATGGCAGTCAACGTTCGTTTGATCACGCCGTATCCGTAGCCGAAGTCGCCGCATCCATCGGCGCCGGCCTGGCCAAGGCCACCGTGGCCGGCAAGGTCGACGGCAAGCTGGTCGACGCCTGCGACCTGATCAGCCACGACGCCACCCTGCAGATCATCACCCCTAAAGATGCAGAGGGACTGGAGATCATTCGTCACTCGTGTGCCCACCTGGTTGGCCACGCCGTGAAGCAGCTGTACCCGACCGCCAAGATGGTGATCGGCCCGGTCATCGATGAAGGCTTCTATTACGACATCGCCTACGAGCGCCCCTTCACCCCAGAAGACATGGCCGCCATCGAAAAGCGCATGATGGAGCTGATCGACAAAGACTACGACGTGGTCAAGAAAGTGACCCCGCGTGCCGAAGTCATCGACGTGTTCACCGCCCGTGGCGAAGACTACAAGCTGCGCCTGGTCGAAGACATGCCGGACGAACAGGCCATGGGCTTGTACTACCACGAAGAATACGTCGACATGTGCCGCGGCCCGCACGTGCCGAACACCCGCTTCCTCAAGGCATTCAAGCTGACCAAGCTGTCCGGCGCCTACTGGCGCGGCGATGCCAAGAACGAACAACTGCAACGCGTGTACGGCACCGCCTGGGCCGACAAGAAGCAGCTGGCGGCCTACATCCAGCGCATCGAAGAAGCCGAAAAACGCGACCACCGTAAGATCGGCAAGCAACTCGACCTCTTCCACCTGCAGGAAGAAGCCCCGGGCATGGTGTTCTGGCACGCCAACGGCTGGACCGTGTACCAGGTGCTTGAGCAGTACATGCGCCAGGTTCAGCGCGTCAACGGCTACCAGGAAATCAAGACCCCGCAGGTTGTCGACCGCATCCTCTGGGAGCGTTCCGGCCACTGGTCCAACTACGCCGAGAACATGTTCACCACTTCGTCGGAAAGCCGCGACTACGCGGTAAAACCGATGAACTGCCCGTGCCACGTGCAGGTGTTCAACCAAGGCCTGAAGAGCTACCGCGACCTGCCACTGCGCCTGGCCGAGTTCGGTGCCTGCCACCGTAACGAGCCGTCCGGCGCCCTGCACGGCATCATGCGCGTGCGTGGCTTCGTGCAAGACGACGCGCACATCTTCTGCACCGAAGAACAGGTGAAGAAAGAGGCCGCCGACTTCATCAAGCTGACCCTGGACGTGTACAAGGATTTCGGCTTCACCGACATCGCCATGAAGCTGTCGACCCGCCCGGCCAAGCGTGTGGGCTCCGAAGAGCTGTGGGACCGTGCTGAAGGTGCACTGGCCGACGCCCTGAACGAATCCGGCCTGGAGTGGGAATACCAGCCAGGCGAAGGCGCCTTCTACGGCCCGAAAATCGAGTTCACCCTGCGCGACTGCCTCGGCCGTAACTGGCAGTGCGGTACCCTGCAGTACGACCCGAACCTGCCAGAGCGCCTGGATGCCAGCTATATCGCCGAAGATAACAGCCGAGTACGCCCGGTCATGCTGCACCGCGCCATCCTTGGTTCGTTCGAGCGCTTCATCGGCATGCTGATCGAGCACTATGCTGGCGTGTTCCCGGCCTGGCTGGCGCCAACCCAGGCTGTGATCATGAATATCACCGACAAACAGGCCGATTTTGCCCTTGAGGTAGAAAATACCCTGAACGGTAGCGGTTTCCGTGCCAAGTCGGACTTGAGAAATGAGAAGATCGGCTTTAAAATCCGCGAGCATACTTTGCTCAAGGTCCCGTACCTTTTGGTTATAGGGGATCGCGAAGTCGAAACGCAGACCGTCGCCGTACGCACCCGTGAAGGCAAAGACCTCGGCTCCATGCCGGTGGCTGAATTCACGCAGCTGCTCAACAGCGCTGTTGTCCAGCGCGGTCGCCTAGAATCGGAGTAATGACTATTAAGCGTGAAATGAGAAACGATAAACGAACTGCACCGAAAGCCCCGATCAACGAGAATATCTCGGCACGCGAGGTTCGGTTAATTGGCGCTGACGGCGAGCAGATTGGCATCGTCTCGATTGATGAAGCGCTTCGTATCGCTGATGAAGCGAAGCTGGATCTGGTGGAAATCTCTGCAGACGCGCAACCGCCCGTCTGCAAGGTGATGGACTACGGCAAGCACCTCTTCGAGAAGAAGAAGCAGGCCAACGAAGCCAAGAAAAACCAGAAGCAGATCCAGATCAAAGAAATCAAGTTTCGTCCAGGGACGGAAGAAGGGGATTACCAGGTAAAACTACGCAACCTGGTACGTTTCCTTACCGATGGGGACAAGGCCAAGATCTCTCTGAGATTCCGCGGCCGTGAGATGGCCCACCAGGAGCTGGGCATGGAGCTGTTGAAGCGGGTCGAAGCCGACCTCGCCGAATACGGCGCCGTTGAGCAGCATCCTAAGATGGAAGGACGCCAGCTTATGATGGTCATCGCCCCCAAAAAGAAGAAGTAATCTCCCGGGCACGGCAGGCCTGATGATTATTGTGTAATTTTTATCGAATGCGGAGTTCCAACATGCCAAAAATGAAAACCAAGAGCGGTGCTGCGAAGCGCTTCCTGAAGACCGCTTCCGGCTTCAAGCACAAGCACGCTTTCAAGAGCCACATCCTGACCAAAATGTCGACCAAGCGTAAGCGTCAACTGCGCGGTGCCAGCCTGCTGCACCCGTCTGACGTGGCAAAAGTCGAGCGCATGCTGCGCGTACGTTAATTCTGGTTTAGATAGAGGAAGTTACTCATGGCTCGTGTTAAGCGTGGCGTCATCGCTCGTAAGCGTCACAAGAAAATTCTGAAACTGGCTAAAGGCTACTACGGTGCACGCTCGCGCGTATTCCGCGTTGCCAAGCAGGCTGTCATCAAGGCTGGTCAATATGCCTACCGTGACCGTCGTCAGAAGAAGCGTCAGTTCCGCGCACTGTGGATCGCTCGTATCAACGCCGGTGCCCGCACCAACGGTCTGTCCTACAGCCGTCTGATTGCTGGCCTGAAAAAGGCTTCGATCGAAATCGACCGTAAGGTTCTGGCCGATCTGGCAGTGAACGAAAAAGCGGCGTTTGCTGCGATTGTCGAGAAAGCTAAAGCCGTTCTGGCTTAAGTACCCGAGGCAATCACCCGGCGGCGCTAGCGCCGTCGGGCATTGAACGTCATCGATAGGGGAAGAGCCTTCAAAGCTCTTCCCCTATTTTCGTATCTGGAGTCTGTACATGGAAAACCTGGATGCGCTGGTCTCTCAAGCCCTGGAGGCCGTGGAGCGCGCTGAAGACATCAATGCCCTGGAACAGATCCGGGTAAATTATCTCGGCAAGAAGGGCGAGCTGACCCAGGTGATGAAGACCCTGGGCAACCTGCCAGCCGAAGAGCGCCCGAAAGTCGGCGCGCTGATCAACGACGCCAAAGAGCGCGTCACCGTTGTGCTCAATGCCCGCAAGGCCGCCTTTGAAGAGGCAGAGCTCAGCGCTCGCCTGGCTGCCGAGTGCATTGACGTCACCCTGCCAGGCCGTGGCCAGGCCACCGGTGGCCTGCACCCGATCACCCGTACACTCGAGCGCATCGAGCAGTTCTTCACCCACATCGGCTACGGCATTGCCGAAGGCCCAGAGGTGGAAGACGACTACCACAACTTCGAAGCGCTCAACATCCCCGGCCACCACCCGGCCCGGGCGATGCACGACACCTTCTACTTCAATGCCAACATGCTGCTGCGCACCCACACCTCGCCGGTGCAGGTGCGGACCATGGAGTCCACCCAGCCGCCGATCCGCATTGTGTGCCCGGGCCGCGTATACCGCTGCGACTCGGATATCACCCACTCGCCGATGTTCCATCAGGTCGAAGGCCTGCTGATCGATCGCGATATCAACTTCGCCGACCTCAAGGGCACCATCGAAGAATTCCTGCGCGTGTTCTTCGAAAAAGAACTGGCGGTACGTTTCCGCCCATCGTTCTTCCCGTTCACCGAGCCGTCCGCTGAAGTCGACATCCAGTGCGTGATGTGTTCCGGCAATGGCTGCCGCGTGTGCAAGCAAACCGGCTGGCTCGAAGTGATGGGCTGCGGCATGGTGCACCCGAACGTGCTGCGCATGTCTGGCATCGACCCGGAAGAGTTCCAGGGCTTCGCCTTCGGCATGGGCGCCGAGCGCCTGGCCATGCTGCGCTATGGCGTCAACGATTTGCGTCTGTTCTTCGACAACGACCTGCGCTTCCTCGCGCAATTCCGCTAGGTCAATGCCCGACGCAACTATCAGGAGAACAGCATGAAATTCAGTGAACAGTGGCTGCGCGGTTGGGTAAACCCGCAAGTCTCCCGTGACGAACTGGTCGCCCGCCTGTCCATGGCCGGCCTCGAAGTCGACAGCGTAACCCCCGCTGCCGGCCAGTTCAGCGGCATTGTCGTGGGCGAAATCCTCGCCACCGAACAACACCCGGACGCCGACAAGCTGCGTGTGTGCCAGGTAAGCAACGGCCAGGAAACCTTCCAGGTCGTGTGCGGCGCCCCTAACGCCCGCCCAGGCATCAAGATCCCGTTTGCCATGATCGGTGCCGAACTGCCAGGCGACTTCAAGATCAAGAAGGCCAAGCTGCGCGGCGTCGAATCTTTCGGCATGCTGTGCTCGGCTGCCGAGCTGCAGATCAGCGAAGAAAACGACGGCCTGCTGGAACTGGCCGTCGACGCCCCGGTTGGCGAAAACATTCGCACCTACCTGAGCCTGGACGACGCCAGCATCGAAATCGGCCTTACGCCAAACCGCGGTGACTGCCTGTCCATCGCCGGCCTGGCCCGCGACGTCAGCGCCCTGTACGACACCCCGGTCACCCGCCCGGTGGTGCCAGCCGTACCGGCTGCCCACGACGAAGTGCGCCCGGTTGAAGTCAGCGCCCCGGCCGCGTGCCCACGCTACCTGGGCCGCGTTATCCGTAACGTCGACCTCAGCAAGCCGACCCCGCTGTGGATGGTCGAGCGCCTGCGCCGCAGCGACGTGCGCAGCATCGACGCCGCCGTCGACATCACCAACTACGTGATGCTCGAACTCGGCCAGCCGATGCACGCCTTTGACCTGGCAGAAATCAACGGCGGCATCCGCGTCCGCATGGCTGAAGAGGGCGAAAAACTCGTCCTGCTCGACGGCCAGGAAGTTGCCCTGCGCGCCGACACCCTGGTTATCGCCGACCACACCCGCGCCCTGGCCATCGCCGGCGTCATGGGTGGCGAGCACAGCGGTGTAAACACCGAAAAAACCCGCGACCTGTTCCTGGAAAGCGCCTTCTTCGAGCCGATTTCCGTCGCTGGTAAAGCCCGTTCCTACGGCCTGCACACCGATGCCTCGCACCGCTACGAGCGCGGCGTCGACTCGCAACTGGCCCGCGAAGCCATGGAGCGCGCCACCCAGCTGCTGCTGGATATCGTCGGCGGCGAAGCCGGCCCGATCGTCGAAGCCGTCAGCGAACAGCACCTGCCGCAAGTGGCCCCGGTCACCCTGCGCGACGAGCGCATCACCCAGATGCTCGGCATGCAAATGGACCCAGCCCAGGTCGAGCAACTGCTCAACGCCCTGGAGCTGACCACGACCCGTGATGGGGAAGGGCAGTGGACCGTCAACGTCCCAAGCCACCGCTTCGACATCAGCCTGGAAGTGGACCTGATCGAAGAGCTGGCCCGCCTGTACGGTTACAACAACCTGCCGGTACGTTACCCGCAAGCCCGCCTGGCCCCACAAGGCAAGCCGGAAACCCGTGGTGACCTGCCAACCCTGCGCCGCCTGCTGGTTGCCCGCGGCTACCAGGAAGCCATCACCTACAGCTTCATCGACCCGAAACTGTTCGAACTGTTCAGCCCGGGCGTACAGCCGCTGCTGCTGGCCAACCCCATCTCCAGCGACATGGCCGCCATGCGTGCGTCCCTGTGGCCGGGCCTGGTCAAGGCGCTGCAGCACAACCTGAACCGCCAGCAAGACCGCGTGCGCCTGTTCGAAAGCGGCCTGCGCTTCGTCGGCCAACTGGGCGACCTGCAACAGCAGCCGATGATCGCCGGCGTTATCACCGGCAGCCGCCTGCCAGAAGGCTGGGCCAACGGCCGTGACGGTGTCGACTTCTTCGACGTTAAAGCCGACGTGGAAGCCCTGCTGGGTTACTCCGGCGCGCTGAGCGACTTCACCTTCAGCGCCGGCAAGCACCCAGCCCTGCACCCTGGCCAAACCGCCGCCATCGAGCGCGACGGCAAGCTGGTCGGCTACCTTGGCGCCATCCACCCGGAGCTGGCCAAAGCCCTGGACCTGGACCGCCCGGTGTTCCTGTTCGAGCTGGTGTTGGGCGACGTGGTCGAAGGCCGCCTGCCGAAATTCAGCGAACTGTCCAAGTTCCCGGAAACCCGTCGTGACCTGGCGTTGATTGCAGGACGTGATGTCGCTTCTAGTGCGGTGCTTGAATTAATTCGTGACAATGCAGGCGAATGGCTCACAGACCTCAGGCTGTTTGATGTCTACCAAGGTAAAGGCATTGATCCTGATAGAAAAAGCCTTGCCGTCGGCTTGACCTGGCAGCATCCATCGCGCACTCTTAACGACGATGAGGTGAACACTACCCTGCAAAACATCCTCACCTCGCTCGAACAAAGGTTGAACACCACGTTAAGGAAATAACGGCATGGGTGCTCTGACGAAAGCTGAGATGGCCGAAAGGCTGTACGAGGAGCTGGGGCTTAACAAGCGTGAGGCCAAGGAGCTGGTCGAGCTGTTTTTCGAAGAAATTCGGCACGCACTTGAAGAGAACGAGCAGGTGAAGCTGTCCGGTTTCGGCAACTTCGACCTCCGCGACAAACGCCAGCGGCCGGGCCGCAACCCCAAGACAGGGGAAGAGATCCCGATCACTGCACGGCGCGTCGTCACCTTTCGTCCAGGGCAGAAGTTGAAGGCCCGGGTTGAGGCCTATGCTGGAACCAAGCCATAACGACGAACTGCCCCCCATACCGGGCAAACGCTACTTCACCATTGGTGAAGTGAGCGAGCTGTGTGCCGTAAAGCCACACGTGCTGCGGTATTGGGAGCAGGAGTTCGACCAGCTTAACCCTGTGAAGCGGCGGGGGAACCGGCGGTATTACCAGCGGCAGGACGTGCTGATGATTCGCCAGATTCGTGCGCTGCTTTATGATCAGGGGTTCACCATTGGCGGGGCGCGGTTGCGGCTTTCCAGTGATGAGGCTAAGGATGAATCCAGCCAGTACAAGCAGCTGATTCGGCAGATGATTGTTGAATTGGAGGATGTGTTGGTGGTTTTGAAGAAGTGAGCTGGGCTTTTCTGATGAGTGAAAATTTTTTGAGAAAAAGCTTTCATTTATCAGGGGGTTAGGGTAAATTCTTCAACGTTCTCGGCAAGATTGAGAACATGCTTCAAAGCCCAGTCGGGGCGTAGCGCAGCCCGGTAGCGCACTTGCATGGGGTGCAAGGGGTCGAGTGTTCGAATCACTCCGTCCCGACCATTATTTGAACGATTAAGCCACCTTCGGGTGGCTTTTTTGTTTCTATGGTTAGTGACTTTTCGAGTGACTTCGCCTTTTCCTCATCCGATTCTCCTCTTCAAGATGTCAGTACTGGCCCGGGAGAGTCGGCGGTCGATACCTTGCATTCACCTTCGCTCTTGGGCATGCGCCGCCTTCCGTGAC
Organism: Pseudomonas sp. LLC-1; assembly: GCF_002992185.1. Classification (NCBI taxonomy): domain Bacteria; kingdom Pseudomonadati; phylum Pseudomonadota; class Gammaproteobacteria; order Pseudomonadales; family Pseudomonadaceae; genus Pseudomonas; species Pseudomonas sp. LLC-1. The sequence continues at coordinate 387,541 of NZ_LUVY01000012.1, forward strand.
CGGATGCGACATGATGGCAATTTGCGGTGGGATGGGATATTGGTATTGGTTTGATAAGGATGCGGTGACTTTTCTTGGAAAATTTGAACTTGGATGTATATGAGCGGCCTTTGCGGAGCGCTAGGCTAAACTTCGTACTATGGTGCTTCCTGGCTACCATTACTCCAATCGCAGCTATTGCAATCTGCTACTGGTGCGGCAAACCAAACTCTTGGATTTCCCGATCAGGAGCGATAACGACCGGATTTGCCTTTTTAGCTAGTATTAGCGTGCAGAGAATGGGGGATGTTTTTATTCCTAGCGGCTACGTAGGCCAGACTTTTGGAGATTTGCCCCAAAAGTATGCAATCCAGATCAGTTGGTTCAAGAGGGCATCGGTGGCCCTAGGATTGGTCGGTACAGGTATATGGGGTTTCGGAGACCTGATACCGATCGACTTGCCTATCTGCCAGCTCACTCGTTAAAGATAATCCGAGGTCTTCGCACGCTCGGAATTCTCTAGCGCCACAACAGGTGTTACCGTGATTTCGTGGCGCGGAGGTGTCAACAGCGGTAGTGTGCCATCAGGTCCAAGCCTGTGCAGATGATGAATCATCAGCGTCATTGCCTCGCCTGTTCCTCGATCTCGGCCCACTCCGTCAGCTCCTGCAGGGCCGGTTTAGTCCTTGGTTGAACCTTCAAACGCAGGTCTTCTCCCTGATGCTTTGCTGCCTTCGCGCGTCGGCCGGTCGCATTCTGCCTAACCCATCGCCACACGGTACCTCGTGGTTTGCGGAGAGGGCAGTACATCCCGATGTTCCACCACTTGCGACCGGTGAGCCGCCGCATCGTGACACGTTTCGACAAGCTCGCGAAAAACTATGCCGCTATGGTCTCACTGGCTAGTTTTCCGTGCGGTGTTTGCGACATCTCTTTTCGTATAGAACCTATAAGCATGTGGCGCATGCACCGATTCCGGATTGCAGGGACGACTACTGAATATTCTGGTTTTACCAGTTACTGTTGGTGGTTACCTCAATCCAGCTGCGCCGCCATGGTGGCCACATGGCCTGCCAGACTGGTAACAAAGGTCTTGAAGCTGGTGAAATCCGAAAGAGACGCACTCTCCCCTGATCCCACAGCCTCACGCGGCGAGGCGATCAGTGCGGCGGAGGAGTACAGCTGCTCCTGCATGAGCCGCTGGCACAGAATGTCGTACCGGCTCAAATAAGAGGCTCCGTTGAACTCTTTGAATGTCGGGAAATGCGGAGACTTGTCACGAACGGGAGTCCGCGAGCCTGCTGCATCTTCAACGACCATCAGCCAGCCGATGAAAGGCCGGGCCTGTTTGCCAAACGCACCTTCGCGGTAGGCTGTCCACAGGCAATGCGCCGTGCCGATAGCTTCCTCGGTACGGTTGTTGAAGTTGTTACCGAAGGACGGCCCCACCTGGCTCTTTAGCTCGATGGCAGCAATCAGCTGGCCCTTATGCATGACGAGGATGTCCCACAGCTTGGTCGGCCTGAAATAGCCCGGAAGCGTCAGTGCAGCTTTCTGCAGATGAATCTGGGCATGGGCGAGGCCGTTCTTCCGGACGATTTCAGCAATGAGGTCAGTGAAGCCGTCCATGTTCTTGCCGCCTGTGACACCGGCGCGCTCTCCTTGGTCCACCTTGCCAGATTCCAGTTGCTTCTTCTTGGCATCTTCCCGGCTTTGCCAGAATGTTTTAACGGCTTCAGGCGTTTTTTCTTCGTAGTTAGCAAGATCCAGCGGCACAATTAATCTCCATTTCCACCGAGGGTGGCGCACTCATCGGGAGTGAGTCCATATAGCTTGAATACAGCGCAGTTGCAGGCATTAATATCTTGTTTCTCAGCGGCCTCGGAAAGCTCACTCCTTAAGTTCTCAGGAATATTCTTCCAGAGCGGAACCCTGATACGACGCAGATATTGCGCTTGGAAGCGCAGATACCCACCACGCATTTTGGTCGAGTAGACAGATACAAACAGTTTCGCTATGCCGGAAAGCAGTACAGCTTGAAGGGCTCTCATATTCCAATCCTCAGAGAGGATGAAGTACAAATTATGGTGGGGGTACAAGGTCCCGTCGTCGTATACGACGTGAGCGTCTCCCTTGATATCCGGGATCAGAAGCTTAGGCTTTTTCGCAAGCGAAGGTGTGATGCGATCGATGGTGCGATACCAGGAGGACGGTTGTTTCTTGGCAACGTGTCGATTGCCAATAGTCTCTTTGTGATCTTCAAGATAGCGCCGGAGTCGTGGGTATTGCGCAAGATCGACCAGACCCCCTTCCTCCTTGAAGGGATTGATGACGCCGTAGCCGCGCCACTCAATCCGCCCGCTGATGATATCGCGTGTCATGGCGAGCGGCAGCTTGCGATCCGGTTCTACATCCAGTGCGTCAAAGGGCGCGATGAAGACTTTATCCGCGCCGGTCGCCACGCCGATCCCGACTTTGCATCCGGCATCCTCCAGGAGCGGGAATGCCCCTTCAAGGCGGCGCACAAGGTCCATCTGGTCCGAGGATTCTAGAATCCAGGGCTCGTCACCTGAAGTGGCACAAGCCATCTCACGGATGCCGCCCTCGCCCTTAGGCAGGGTTTTCCCAGCGATGAGAGTGGCAAGCCGCTTCAGGTTTGCATCATTCATCTCAGGGCTGTGCACGATGCGCGTGGAGCCAGGCTTTTGCCGAGAGATAACGGTAATGGCTGGATAGGCAATGACATCGCTATGAAATGCCTGCGTGGAGGTCATGTCGATGTAGACCTTCAGGTGGAAGCCTGTGGCGACCATATGGCGCAGCGGCCCGCCATAGCGGTTTTTCATCCAGCGGTCTGCGCAGATGAAGCCCAGGTTGCCGCCCTTTGTGAGGTGGCTCAGCGAGCGCTCAATGAAGGGAATGTAGAGGTCTGCCCGGTCGTAGATTGTCTTGTAGCGTGCCCTGTATTCGGCCATCAGCACATCCGGGATCAGCTCTTGCCGGACATAGGGCGGATTGCCTACGACAAAGTCGAACTGACCGGGAATATCAGCCAGCAGGTAGTCGCCTTGGATCAGCCAACAATCGGCGAGGGCCTGCGCATCATTGCTTGAGATTCCAGCATCTTGCAGCGCTACGATGACCAAGGCCTTTGCCTGGATGAAGGTTTCATAGTGCAACTCGACGGCACGGATACAGTTGCTTAATGCACTGAAAGCACCCTTACTTCCGTCAGCAGACCGCCAGGACTTCAGCAGGCGCTCGATGGCAGGAATGAGAAAGTCGCCGCCACCGAAGGATGGCTCCAGAAGGCGCAAGGTGTGCAGCGGAGCATCAGTGGTGTAACCGCTCAAGTCCAAGATGAAATCGACAACCTCCCGACGGGTAAAAATAGCCCCGCGCGCTTCCACGCCCCCCGTGGTCGCCAGCACGTGAATGGCCGCCGTAATAGGGCAAAGCTCAGGAAGTGAAAGCTGGTGGAGCTTAAGAGATGGTGTCATGAGGCCCTGGGTGGTTAACAAATTGAATATAAGCTTTCGGTTGAATATTAATTGACCGAACCTTGATGGCGTTGCTGGGCTTCCTTGCCTCGGCCAAGTCGAACCTTATCTGGTGCTGGAGCCAGATTTCGGCACCTCCCTCGAATAGCAGGTCGAGGCGTATGGCCATCTCGGGTGCAAGCCAGGACTTACCTGGTAACAGGTTCGTGCGTGCCTGTCGGCTAACCCCTAAAATCTCGGCTCAGGCTGTCACGGACAGGCCGCTGCGTTCGAGGCACTATTGCCGGACCAGAGATCCGGGATGTAGATCTTCGACGGAGGTAGCCATCGCTCCCGCTCTTTCGTCTGGATCGGCATGGTCAAGCGTCAAGCGATGCTTGTCAACGAGCCATCTCAAGCCTTGGACGAACGTTCCGCGTCTTTCGTCGACTGACAGAGATGGGGCGTTTTTGCAGGCCAGACTGATTCGTTCGCCGCAAGCTGAAAACGTCCGTGGCGGACAATGGCGGATTTCTGCAGGTTTCAGCGTATGGGATTTAGTGGCAGAAAACGCTCAAAGCGCTTCTCCTTAAGCTCGATAACGGCGTCGATGATGAGTCGGGTCTGGTTCACGGCGTAGTGATCACGGCGGCCAACGTTGCCACTTTACTCAGCTCGACAAACTGCTGCACGGCAAAGAAAACGTGGTCTGTGCTGATGTGAGCATCCTTTTCGGGTGATCAAGCGCCAGTTCGGCTATGCGAAAGTACGCTTTCGAGGATTGGCCAAGAACACCGGGCAGATGCTGACGTTATTCGCTTTGTCGAACCTGTGGATGGCACGCCGACATTTGTTGGCGGGTGCAGGAGAGGTGCGCGCCTAAAGCAGGAAATGGCTGCTGCGAAGTACCTTGCAATGGTCGATGGGGCCGAAAAACAGAGAATGCTGATCAGGTTTCTACGTGCGTCGCTTTTTGAAGTATTGGGCTGCCCGATAGCCGGAAAATATCCGGCTATTACAGACCATCCCTCGACGATTGGGCTGTGCCCATTGACAACAACCAGGTCGAGAACCAGATACGGCCATGGGCACTCGATCGCTCGAACTGGTTGTTTGCCGGGTCACTGCGCAGCGGCAAGCGGGCAGCTGCAATCATGAGTTTGATCCAGTCAGCACGTAGAATGGACATGATCCGTATGCTTGCTTCAAAGATGTGCTGACGCGGCAGCCGACGCAGCGGGCCAGTGAGGTCAGGCAATTGCTGCCGCATCAGTGGGTGCCAGCCTGACTTACGCAAGGTGAGTTCGCCGGACGCTTACGCTTCTTCGCTACCCTGATCCGAACCTTCTTCCAAGGGGATCCTTCATTCGACAAGTCGGTGTCGCCTTACAATAGCAGTCGACTTCATCCAGCACTGGGCTATCGTCAACCAAGCGAGTATTCAAGGGCCTTCATGCGGATGACTCGATAGACAGCTTCTCGGGATCCGCCGCCACGGACGCGCCAATGGATGTGCTCGGCATGTTGATGAAATAGAGGGGCCAGAGGAGCGATGATCATGCGAGGGCTCGTGCGTCATGCCGGTGCGTTCACGGCGTTGGCTCGGGCTTCTTCGGGGCTATCCCAAACACTATCCATAAAGGTCACTTTGATGCAGGCCTTTTGCCTTCATATACTATAGGATATCGCCTCGTAGGGGCGTTGTGAGCTGATCTCGCGACGGCCGAGAAGATCGATTGCTGTCGCAACGTGTGAGGTTGTTCTTGCTCCTCGCAAAAAGGGATTTGGCTGATTCAAGGAATTTCTTGGCCATGGACATTGCTGAAAGTACTCTGATGGAGTCTGACTGGGATGCAGATCAACTCCGAGTGATCGAGGGGGATCCAAATTCCCGGCTCATCGTAGAGGCGGGCCCAGGAACCGGAAAGACGGCCGTCGCGTGCGCCCGCCTGGCGTATCTGATCAACGAAGAGGACATCGAACCCAGCAAAACATGGATGATCAGTTTCACGAGGACCGCAGTAGCAGAAATTCGCGCACGATTACATTCGTACGTCGGTGACACATCTTTTGCTATCCGGATTGCGACCATCGATTCACATGCATGGTCCATCCACTCCGGGCATGATCCGAATGCCAGTCTGACCGGCTCATACGAAGAGAATATTGCGCGAGTCATTGAGCTGTTGAAGAACGATGAGGATGTAGCAGATGAGCTGCTGCAGATCGAGCACGTCGTTATTGATGAAGCGCAGGATCTTGTCGGACAACGAGCTGACCTCATCGAGGCTCTAGTGGAGAGGCTGCCGTCGGACTGTGGTATCACGGTGTTCGCCGATGAGGCCCAGGCAATCTATGGCTTCTCTGACAACAGTATTGGAAGTCGCGGAAAAGAGGCCGGCTGCAAATCTGATTTACCCTTGCTTGGTCGTTTGCAGGTTGGAGAAAAATTGGGGTTCACTCAGCTGGCCTTGAAGGAGATCTATCGCACGTCCTCTCCAGGTCTTAAGAAGATTTTTTCGGAGTTGCGGCAGGACATTCTCGACAAACAAAAGCACGGCAGTGGATTGCACGCCGAGACAGCGCAAAGAATTCGAGAATTAGCCGATGAGAGCGGATTAAAGTGGAGTGATATGAAAGTTGCTAACTTTACCAGCGACGACCTTCTGCTTTTCAGAACGCGTGCCGAAGTGCTCATGGCGTCTCAGTTCTGTGATCTTCCCTATCGGTTGCGCGTGTCAGGGTTTGGCGCAACCCTGCCAGCATGGCTGGCGATTTGTTTCTCGGACTTTGTCGAACGCTTCCTCGTTGAGCGATACTTTCTCGACCTCTGGGCGGCGCGTATAGAAAACAAGGTTGCGCCTCCTTATGGGCCAGCTGAAGCTTGGCAGAAGCTCATGCGTGTTGCAGGGCTCCAAGATGGCTCCATCGATATGCAGAAGCTCAGGCGGCGGTTAGGCCAGACTCGCCCCCCGGTCGAGCTAACTCTCCCAGAATATGGTCTGTATGGACCGATAGTCGGGACTATTCACGCGAGCAAGGGACGCGAAGCTAGCAATGTTGTTCTCATCCTGCCGAGCGTTTCGGAATTAGAGAGCGTCGAGGATGAGATTGAAGAGGCTCGCGTACTGTTTGTCGGCGCCACGCGCGCGCGCACGTCTCTAGTCGTGGGAGAGCGTAGTCCCTTTAGAGCATCAACCCTGGCATCAGGCAGGACTCATCGCTCAACCAGAAAAGGCCAATCAACGATGGTCGAGATTGGTCGTAGCGGTGATCTCACGGCACGTGGTCTCGTCGGTCACAGCGAGTTACGTGAAGCCGATGCTTTGGCAGGGCAGGCTTTTCTCACCAAGGTCGTTGATATAGTCACCACCTACAAGCTGGAGGCCGATCCTGACCTAGATTGGCGCTACAGGATATATGCCGGTCACGAGGGGCTCTGCGTCGGTGTGCTATCGCGCAAACTCACGTACGACCTTTGGGAGATACTCGAGAACAGGAACCAGAAACGCAGCCACAGGCCACCAACCTACGTAAATTATGTGAGAGGTCAGGGGTGTGCAACGATCGTACTAAGCCCGGATGACAATGAGCTTGAGACGCTTCATGAGCCTTGGGCTTCTTCCGGTTTCGTCCTGACACCCAGAATTGCGGCGTTCCCTCCCTTCTCCTTTTTCGGCCGGAGTTAGTCTCATGCAGGATAAATCACTCGATAGGGATATCGTCGCCTGTCGGCTCTTTGAGGACCTGATTGGACCACGTGTAGAGAATGAGGAGCTGACCGCGCGCCCATCCGATGTCTATCTCACCGGCATCCTTTGGCCTCAGCGTACGGAAATGGCGGGGGAGGACGATGATCGCCTCGGAACCGCGGGGGCGAGTTCGGTAGAGGGCAGCGACAGTGAGGGCGATGCAGTCAGAACAGGATCGATTCAGAAACCATCTGTAGCAGGCATCTCGTTCAGCGTTACATCCTCCGGCGTACCGCAAGTACAGGTTATATGCAGCTTTGCTACGTACCGGATGGAGCAACGCGCCCGTGGTGACATCTGGATTCGCCAGCCGTACAGAATAGAAATTCCGGTCCTTGACCTGACAGCCGGACCGCCCCACCAGATTTCGCTTGCGATATACGGTAAAGGTGTCCCCAACGTTTCACTCAGTGTCCGATGCATTAATGCTGGCGGGGCCGTTCTTGTTACTCTTTCGCTCGTGAATTCGATAGTTCCGCAGCAGAATCGAAATGAGATTGAGGCCGCGTCGCTTTTCCAGACATCGCTTCGCGTTCAGCCATGTAAAGGCACATTGTTGGTTCCGAAACCTTCCCGTCGTGGGTTGTTGAGACACCAGGATGAAGCCAACGGGAGCGCCTCGATCAGCGATGAGGAGAGTGGGGCCCTGCTGTATAGAAATGTGGCAGAGTTTGCTGTTGGGCATGTCTGCTCCGCTGAATGGGAATGCTCCGAACAGATGGTAGGGCCTCTTTCCACTGCGCGTTGGGTTGGTACGACTTGGCTGCCATCAGCAATTGTTGAGGGTGTTGACCCGAATGGCCATGTTTTTTTCTCTGAGCTGGGCAATGAGAGCGGCGCGCTCGATCCTCTCTCAGCCGAGGCATTGGCCTTGGCTGATACAGTGTCTCTCCAAAAGGCCTTGCAACTTTTCTGCGACGCCTATGATCGATGGGTACAGTTACAGCTGAAGCGGCTTGATGACATGACAGAGGTGAGTCGTGAGCTTAAGTACATCGCTGAGATACATCTGGTCCGCTGCGAAGAGGCGCTCGGGCGTATGCGGACATCAGTCCATGAGCTTCTCACGAATCCGCGGCTCCGGCGTGCCTTTCAGCTGGCGAACTTCGCAATGCACCTGCAGCACTCATGGGATAGTTCCAAGAGCCGCCATGGTCATCTGCGGTGGAGACCTTTCCAGCTGGGATTCCTACTTCTGAGTGCTCCGTCATCAGTAACGCGTGACCACGAGCATAGAGGGGTCATGGACCTCCTATGGTTCCCCACTGGTGGAGGCAAGACCGAAGCATACCTTGCGCTGATCGCATGCACCGCCGTCTATCGCCGCCTCTCCGATGATACGAATGAGCACGGGGGTGTGTGCGCCTTGATGCGATACACGCTTCGCTTGCTGACCACCCAGCAGTTTGCACGGTCTGCCGCAATGATCGTGGCCTTAGAGGCGATACGATCCGGGAAAGTATCTTCTCCCGCTGGCCTACCCTTGCAAGGGGATGAGCCGTTTTCGATCGGACTTTGGGTGGGTGGAGACGCTACACCGAACAAGCGTGCGGTTGCCTTCGCCTCACTTCAAGGGGCTTTGGAGGTTTCATCTCCGAAACAGCTCTCCCGATGCCCGGCCTGTGGCGAGAAACTGAAATGGTCAATGGCAAGCGCGATCTCACCTGTTGATGTTGAATGCACGAACAGGTCATGCAAAATGTTCGGGCTTTTGCCCGTCTTCACAGTCGACGAGGATGTCTACGACAACCGGCCGACCCTGCTTATAGGTACGGCTGACAAGTTTGCCCAGGTCATCCGCGAGAAAAGAACCAATAGCCTATTCGGTGTTAGGGATGGCGCTCCGCCTGATCTCATCATCCAAGATGAGCTACACCTCATCTCGGGCCCCTTGGGGACAATCGCTGGCACCTATGAAGCGGCATTTGACCTGATGTTCGCTGCGCGCGGGCATCGGGCAAAGATTATCGGCTCGACGGCGACGATCCGCAGAGCGTCGGAGCAGGTGTTAGCTCTTTTTGACCGCGAAGCATTCCAGTTCCCTCCGCCAGCGATCGATCACGACGACTCTGGTTTTGCGGTTCGTGATCGTCGACCGAAGGCAGTTGGAAGGCGATATCTCGGTGTCACGACGGCGGGTCGATCGGCAAAGTTTACCCTGCAGGCCGTCGCAGGTTCCCTACTGCAAACGGCTTTTGGGGCATTCAGCGACGATGTTCGTCGAGACGCCTACTGGACGCTCGTTGGATACTTCAACTCACTTCGCGAGCTTGGCGGAGCACTCGTCCTCATGCAGGACGACGTCACCGACAGCATTGCGCTCTATGCTGATGCTCGCTCTGAAGAAAGAAGGCCTCTCAGCAACGTTGAGGAGCTCACATCCCGGAGAACACAGGAAGAAATTCGCGGGATGCTCGACCTACTCGACATCAAAGTCGGGCTTCCCGGATCTGTCGACGCTGTTCTTGCTACCAATATGGTCAGCGTAGGTGTGGACATTTCACGACTGGGTCTCATGTTGGTCAATGGACAACCCAAGACTATCGCAGAGTACATCCAATCGACTAGCCGCGTCGGGCGGGGAGATGTTAGCGGTCTTGTTGTCCCAGTCCTCAACAACGCTAAGGCTCGTGATCGTTCGCATTTCGAAACGTTCTGCGGCTGGCACCGCACCCTTTACAGAGACGTTGAGGCAACTAGCGTTACTCCCTTTGCATCACGCGCTCGAGACAGGGCGCTGCATGCGGCGCTAGTGGCTGCAGTACGTCACCTTGTACCAGGCATGCTCGACTCTCCACAAATGGATGACGACGCAGAGGATCTGGCGATGGATCTCATCGACCGAATCGTCGAGCGTGCGGATCGGATCGATCCAGAAGAAATAGCTGTTCGGGAAGAGCTTGAACGTCGTCTCGATACATGGAGGGCAAGATCCCCTACTTTCTACTGGAGCGACTACAAGGGAGGGAAATCCCTTCTTCAGAGCGCCGAGCGTGCAGCCGCTCGCCGAGCAGCCGGCCGCGATACCGGCGCATCTTGGCCGACCCTTAATTCCATGCGGACTGTTGAGGCTGGAACCCCTTTCAGGATGGCCCCTGCCCTCAGGGCTAAGGATAATACAAATGAAGAATGACCTTCAGGATCTGCGGCGCAGTGCAGTTGTTTCGACATTTGGTCCTGGCTCGGTAGTAGATTTCCGGGCGGGGGGGGGGAGCCGTCTCTGGAATTGCAGCGGGACTTGAGGAATGGGATCGATCCTTTCCTCCTGCTGGTTTGGCCCACCCACAGGTGATACGTGAGACACGCTTGCAGAAGAAGCTCGGTGTTAAGGGCTTCAGAACGCCACCTGTGGCACTGGAGCGTAGGAAGGACGATGATCCGGATAATCGACGTCTCGTTGCTGTGCGCTTCCCTAAATGGCTGCAATGCCCTGGCTGCGACGTTATCAAGCCGGAACGGCGTTGGAAGGACGATCCGGGTCATGCTTATCGTTACTGTCCGACGTGCACGGAAAAAGCCCCTGGCAGCAGCAAAGTTTTCGTCATTCCCGTCCGCTTCGTCATGGCCTGTAAGCATGGCCATATAGACGAGTTTCCCTGGGACTGGTGGGTGGGGCACAAACCTGAGTGTCGGGTAGCGCAGCGTGAGAACGTAGACCGTCACCCTGGGCTGAAGCTGCAATCCGAGAGTCCCGGTCTCGCTGGGCTTATCCTCAGTTGCCCGAAATGTGGTGCACGCCGGTCAATGGACGGAGTTTTCTCAAAGAAGACTTGGGAGCATGGACCGAAATGCCGGGGGTATCGACCATGGCTAGCCGACGGCGATGAATTCTGTGGTAAGGAACAGAACGCGGTCCAGCGCGGCGCATCCAACTTGTACTTTGCGGTGACGGAATCAGCACTCAGCATCCCACCGTGGTCTGATCGTCTACAGGAAGCCTTGGGCGATTGGTGGAGCTCTCTCACGAGTCTCGATGATTTATCAAGGTTGGAGGACTACATCACCTTTCTTGCGAAAGGTGATCTGGAAAACATTTTGAAGGACCTGGAAATGTCGCCAGTGGACTTGGCAGAGGCGATCAGAAACCGCCTTGCATCGTATGGGCAGCTCAGAACCGACGATTTGCGCCCGGCAGAGTATCGACAGTTCGTCACCGAGCCAGGTCGTAGTCGGATTCCAGACATCGACTTCGAAACCCGAAGAGAAGTCGTATCTCGGGAAATCGCTCCATGGATCTTTCGAGTTGTACGAGCGGTCCGTCTTCGGGAAGTTCGCGCTATTAAAGGATTCACTCGGATCAATCCGCCTGGCGATCCCGATTCGCCCGAGGTAGCGCGGCTCTCAAAGGAACCACTTGAATGGCTACCTGCTATCGATGTTCGTGGCGAGGGCATCTTTCTTGCTTTGAACCTAGAGCGGCTATCAATTTGGGAAAACCGTACTGATGTCATTGCCCGTGCCTCCGAGTGCGATATTCGGCATCAGGCGGACTGGAAGGAGCGGTACGGCGACAACACCAAACCTCTGCAAGAGATCACGCCTAGATACATGCTCTGCCACACGCTTGCGCATGCACTCATGCGCCAACTTACCCTGGAGTGCGGGTACTCGTCAGCATCTCTTCAAGAGAGGATCTATGCTGGGAGTGGCGATGAGCAAATGGCTGGGCTTCTAATTTATACGGCGACACCGGATTCGGACGGAACGCTTGGCGGGCTTCAGCGGCAGGGAAAGACAGGGCGTATAGAGGGCATTCTTCAACGCGCGATTGAGGCGATCGAGTGGTGTTCATCCGACCCTCTTTGCATCACAGATATGATGGCAGCGATCAACAGTTACTCGCACTCAGTTTGCCATGCTTGCTGCCTCGCTCCAGAGACTTCATGCGAAGCTTTCAACAGCTTTTTAGACCGTGCCCTTTTGACCGGTGACGGTACAGGCTCAGGACTCGGATATTTCGAAGACATGCTTAGGAGAGACTGATGGCAGTGCTCTGGCCAAGGAAACTCCCACGATCGGTATTGGATGACCCAAGGCGCCGCGCTGAGGTTCGTGTCTACAACCGCCTGGCAGAGGTTCTCAACGATACCTTTCATGTCTTCTACTCAAGTCCATGGCTGGGTACCGACAGGCTGGGAGGCGAGAAGGATGGCGAATGCGACTTTCTCGTTGCACATCCTGATCACGGTATCCTTGCGATTGAGGTCAAAGGGGGGAAGGAGATTTCCTTCGATCCAAAGGACTCTCAGTGGCGCAGTACTGATCACGGAAATTTTGTCCACAAGATCAAGGATCCAGTAGCGCAGGCCCGAGGCGCTAAGCATGAGATCCTCAGTCGCCTTAATAGGTCATCCAGATGGCCAAAGCGTTTCATACATGCCGCCCATGGTGTGATCTTTCCGAGTGCCGGATCTCCCCGGGGTGACCTAGGCGCTGATCGCCCGGCCAGGTTGTTCTGCTGCTCACTTCAGTTTGAGCAGAGGCTGGGCGAATGGATCGCGGACCGTTTGAAGGCGGGACATAGGCCTAACAACTGCCAACCGCTTGGTCGTGACGGCATCACAGCGCTGGAAAGGCTTCTGGCGTACCCCTTCACCCTTAGTTTCCGGATTGGCGCTGCTCTAGCGGAAGCCGATACGGAGTTTCGCGTGCTTGAACCGTCGCAGTACCATGTATTGGATATCATCCGTGATATACCGAGAGCTCTAATCCGAGGTGGGGCAGGGACTGGCAAGACTGTGGTGGCGATCGAGGAAGCGCTCAGGTCCGCTGCAGCAGGTCGCAGGACTCTACTGACTTGCCATAGTCGCCCGTTGGCAACAAACCTTGAGCGAAAACTGAAAGACGTTGAAAATCTAACAGTTGCAGGATTTCATGCGCTGTGCGGGCGCATCTCGCGTCAGGCGGGAGTCCCGACACCGTTCGATACCTGTGAGCAAGATCTCTATGAGAGCGCTCTTCCAAACGCGCTCTATCGTGCGATGGAGATCCAACCTGCGCTAAAGTGGGATACCATTATTATCGATGAAGGCCAAGATTTCCGTGCTGAATGGTGGATCGCGATCGACGCCTGTCTCACTAGCAGTGGGAGTCTTCGCGTTTTTTTGGATAGTAATCAGAAAGTTTACGAAAGCGCCGGAAATGGTGTTCATGATCTGAGCTTGGTTCCGGTTAGGCTTTCTCGAAATCTCCGCAACACGAAGAACATCCATCAGGCCGCATCGACACATTATTTGGGTCCTGAGATAATTGCCGATGGCCCCGATGGTCTTGAGGTCTCTTGGCTCAACGCTGATAGCCCTGATTCGAAAATCGCGGCTGCCTACAGAGAGCTTAGACGACTTGTACACAACGAGGAAGTAGCTCCAAGTGACATTGCAATCCTTGTCAATGGGAGCCTTGTCCGCACAAGCTTTCTTGAGAAAAGTATTGGGACAAGCATTCCCTTTACAGACGCCGAATCCATGGTGCTTGAAGATGTTGTCGTAGATACCGTACGGCGGTTCAAGGGGCTGGAGCGGTCCGCAATAATTTTTATAGTAAGCGGCGAGGAAATGGAGCGGCGTGAGCTTGCCTATGTCGCGCTTTCAAGACCTCGGGCCTACTTGTGTATCGTGTGTTCCGAAGACGATGAGCGATGGCTTTCAGGCAAGGACAATCGCGACACTTGACGCGTTCCCCATTCACTGTCGTATTGATACTACGGAATAGCCAAACTTCTTCCATTAACGAGAGCTATTCGGAAGGGCGTGCAGCCTCAGATGCTATAGGTGTACTGGTGAGTTCGCTGTGGCTAATTTTTCTGAGCTTCAGCGAACTGCATACGATACTCAGTAGGCTTATGCTTCTCTTGTCTAGTAGCTTGTCCTATTTTACTTGATGGCCTAGCTAATTTAAGAATTCGTTATATACCCAATCGGTGCCCTTCGGTCGCTGAAATTCTATAGGTCTCAACCATTTACGACATGAAATTCTGTGATAGCAAAGCGTTACGAAACCTCATAGGAGTCCTCGACTGAGGCGTTGATCTCTTCGCTAAATCCCATGGCCGGGACGGCCCCGTCTGAGCGACCGCTTGATGGTGTGCTCTGGGCACTCTTCTCTGATGCGTGGCGAGGATACCGTAATGTTTCGGCCTTTGGTCAACGGTAAATCAATTAATTATGGGTGGCGAAACCAAGGTGCATTCGATCAGATGCTTGAGCGCTTGCCCGACGAGCTGGTTAAAAGAGAACCGCCGGATCGTGGCGCGCTTTCGACAACGGCAAACTGTGGTACGCAGATTGAAGTGGAGGCAGGAGAACCGGTTGCGGAAGAGAGGGCGTCTTGCCATCGAAAAGAGTTTTGTGCGTTGTATTGTAACTTTTTTAAGTATTGATCAATTTTAAAGGAATAAGAATGATGGCGCAGCGAGTAAATTTAGATGCAATGATTCCACGAGAGGATTTTGAGGTGTCAGACGAGGAGGCTTTTGAATTGGGACTGCTGGCGGACTTCCCAATTACGAGCCTGACAAGTGAATCTCCAGTCTTGCGTCTGCTTCGAAAGCCGGACTTTCAGCGTGAGACAAATCACTGGGCTCCAGAACAGGTCGCGGTTTTTATTGCAAGCTTTCTTGATAATGAGGTAATACCCTCGTTGATTTTGTGGAAGTCTCCAACCTATATATTTGTTATTGATGGAGGTCATCGTTTGAGTGCGCTGCGGGCGTGGATCCATAACGATTATGGTGATGGGGTTATTTCGCGTGAATTCTATAACGGGGAAATTTCTCGTGAGCAGCGGAAAGTGGCTGAACGTACTAGGAAACTAGTGGAGGCTAAAGTAGGTAGATATGCGAGCTTGAAAGATTTAGTGGGGAAGAAAATTGATGGCGATCAATTGTCGGTGCGAAGGGGTAATCGATTATTTACTCGCTCGCTTACGTTGCAATGGATTCAGGGTAATGCAAATGTAGCTGAGACTTCTTTCTTTAAAATTAATTCCCAAGGTACTCCACTTGATGATGTAGAGGAGATGCTTATAAAAAACAGAAGAAAGCCTTATGCAATAGCTGCTAGAGCAATTCTTAGATCTGGAACTGGGCACGAGTATTGGTCATCTTTTGCTGGTGAGAACAAAGGGAAAATTAAAGACCTTGCATTGGAGTTTCATGATCTGCTATTTGATCCGGAGTCAGAGTCTCCTCTTAGAACCCTTGAAATACCTCTTGGCGGATCGGCGTCTCCTGTGGATGCTTTGGCTCTTTTGATTGACTTCCTTACACTAGCTTCCTCAAGTGGCCCTGAGTCCTCAATGATAGATCAATACGAAGATGATGAAAGCGGTGAGATGACTATCTCAGTGATGAAGCGCTCTCTCGAAATATTGCAACGTATAACAGGGAACTCTCCAGGTAGTTTGGGTTTGCATCCGATGATCTATTTCTATAACGAAAGAGGTAAATATAGTCGATTCCTGTTTTTAGGAATGGTCCGTTTGATAACTTTGCGAGTTTCTAATAATGATAAGGGTTTTTTTAAAAAGTTTGTGAAGGCTCGAAGATATGTCGAAGGTTTCCTGGTTGGACACAAGAATATTATAACGCTTGTGCTTCAGAACTTGAGCAGGAAGCAACGAGTTCCAAAAATGGCAGAGCTATTTTCTCACCTTATCGATATAGGGGGGACGGGGCGAGATGAGGCCGATATTTGGCAGGACTTGGAATTTTCGCGGGTAGGTGAAAGCATTGGATTGTCGGGGCGGATTTTGGATATGGGGGAATCCGAAGAGGCATCTCGCTTTAGTGATGAGGCTAAGTCATCAATATTTGTTAGAGATGCCCTTCCTAGTATTCCGAAGTGTGCAGTTTGTCAGGGTTTTTTGAATATTAGGAAGTCGGTTTCCTATGACCATGTAGTCCCGATCAGAGAAGGCGGGA
The DNA here is from genome assembly GCF_002992185.1 of Pseudomonas sp. LLC-1. Classification (NCBI taxonomy): domain Bacteria; kingdom Pseudomonadati; phylum Pseudomonadota; class Gammaproteobacteria; order Pseudomonadales; family Pseudomonadaceae; genus Pseudomonas; species Pseudomonas sp. LLC-1. Next base: position 403,671 of record NZ_LUVY01000012.1, read on the forward strand.
AGGGAGGTGTGAGTAATGGGCAGCTAGTTCATCCTTATTGCAATACTGCGGTTAAGTGCTGACGAAAATTAGTTGCATTATAAGGGGGCGACCATATGGCGCCTCCAAGAAAGTGAGTGAAATGGAACGGGCTGGTTGTTGCTATGATGTTAACTGTTCTTTTTGGCGGGGTGGTAGCTCGTGATTTTTTTCGGATTTACGCAAGTGAAGGTGAGTATATCGATGCTGGGAGGAACCTTAAAAAATGATATTTCGGATCTAGATGTCTTTTAGCTTTTCGTTTCCTGTCGTTGCTCCTCTGGTCGTGGTGTTCAAAATAAATAAGGCTCATGCATATGAGCCCTTGGTGTGTTAGCTTCTTTGCCTGATTAATTGATAGGTGATGTCCTTAGTTTTTTCTGGCATTGTTATTTTTGTCATGATTTTTTATTCTATCGAAGAGAATGCGAAATACGACTTTTGCTATTTGGAAAGCGAGTAATGGGGGGACTGCGTTGCCAACTTGATGAAATTGCTCAGTCCTGTTTCCTTGGAAGAAGTAATTGTCAGGGAACGTTTGAAGTCGTGCGGCTTCGCGTACTGAGAGGCTGCGGCACTGCGTTGGATCGTAATGGATGAAATAGTGCCCGTCTTTTGAAATGTGACTAGTGATTGTTGTTGCCGGTGAGTTCTCGGATTGCACTCGGAAGCGATCGCTAAAAACACCGCTTTTCCAGTTGGCGTGATCGGGGGCAAGGCCTTTGAGATTAAAACCTTTGTGTCCTTTCGGGGAGAAACCATGAAGCTTCGCATAGGAGGCTGCGAAAACATATCGGCGTAGATCTGTTAGCATATGCCCACGGACTTGATGGTTAAGCCAGTAATGAAGGTTTTCATCACGGTACCACTCGTCTAGTTGAACGTTGCCTGTCTTGCCATCAATTCTGTTAATATCTCTCTTTACACGCCTGCCACCTGCAGTTTCAGGAGGAGTAAAGTCCCGTGTTACGTCTCCAAGAACTCGCCACATTTCATCAGATACATCAATTTGTTCGCGTAGATAATTAATTTGCTCTTGCACAACAGAAGCCCAGCCCTCTTGGCTGTCTACCATTTTGGTAAGACTGCTACGCAATTTTGGAAGATTTTTCAATACCTGTCCAACGGTTGCGCCGGGCCTGTTCGTGCTCATCTTTACTTGGCTTGGGCTATGCGGGAGACTGTCTTCTGAGATTCCTAAAAGAATAACACGATGCCTGGCTTGAGGAATTCCATAATTTTCGGCTCGAATTATGAAAGCCCGTGGATCTATTTTTCCCACATTGTCGCCGGGGGCAAAGTGCGCGCCAGTTACTAGAGAGTAGATATGGTAGCGCTTCCCTGCACCACCTTCGTGCAGAGCTTGGTGTGGGTCGGATAGGTCGCGTAAGATGCTGGAAAATATCCGTTCGCCGTTAACTTTGGATGATAGGATGCCTTTGACATTTTCCATTACAAAAACTGTTGGTTGTTTTTCTCTAATTATTCGGAGATATTCTTTGTACAAGAAATGGCGGTGATCTTCTTCAGCCTTGTAGTCGGCTTTAGCTTGATTTCTAGCCCGTCCAACAACTGAGTAAGCTTGGCAGGGAGGTCCGCCAATTAGTACCCAAGGGCGCTTTTCATTAAGGCCTTGCTCCTTGTGATTTAATGCGCTATCTAAGATTTGATTGCCTGTTTCATTTCCTAGTGTAATGCACTTGGCCTCTTCTGCGGCTTCATTCCATAGTTCTTCTGTTTCATCGGACGGTACAAATTCACCGCTCGCAGCTGGATTGTTGCAATAATCATAGTATTCGAATAGATGCGTCGGTTTTTTCTGTTTCAATAGGCGGAAAAAGGCTCTCAGCCTCAGTGTTTGCCATGCTTTAGAATCCTTTTCAGCTGAAACAACGATCTTGAAATGTTGACCATCGCCGAAAGAAGTGAAGCCTTCTCCTAAGCCCCCTGGTCCAGCAAAGAGATCAACCACTTGGATTGGGTAATCGAGCTCACCTGTCGGTTCTTCGGGTGTAGACTCGGGGAGAAAGGTCATTTGGTCTTGAGTCATGGACATAGTCAGTAAGGAAGTGAGGTCTCGCATGATGGCGGGGATCCGGAGGGGCAATACCTCCCCGGAGATCAAGGTCAGGCGCTTCTTGCACCGGCATGGTTTCCGATTTCGGCTTCATGGGAAAATGCTACCAGGTACGCCTGATCTGGTGTTGCCTCGCTATCGATTATGTATTTTCGTTCACGGTTGTTTTTGGCATAGGCATCCAGGATGCCGCTCCGCCGCCGCCCCTAAGACCCGAGCAGATTTCTGGCAGCACAAATTCGACCAGAACGTGAGCCGTGATGCCAGGGTTAAAATCGAGTTGTTGGCGTTAGGCTGGAGGGTGTTTGAGCTTTGGGAATGCGGTATCCGAGGCCCTGAGCCAGAAATGGGCTGGCTCTTGGAGGCGATCCGTGATTCTAATCAAAAAACCTTGTCTTGGCCCAGCTTTCAAGTTGAAGGCGTGGTCCAGCAGGCTATAAAGTCGAGTGCGGACTAACTCTGCGCTGATGCGATGGATGCTCAGTGGCACCACTTGATAGCCGATCAGATACCACCGATAACGGCGCTTTGGTGTCGGAGCGTACATCTGCTTCTGTTCTTGAAAGGTATGAGCCCAGGGCGCCGATAGCGTTTGATTTGAAAATGCACCGATCTGTCGTAGGTTTCCAGTTCAGGCCGGCTCCGAGTTGCCAGCATCCAGCGGTCGTTTTGCGTCAGACGGTTTCCCGGCCATGCCATGGGTAGCGCTGACGTAGGCCATTTGTCCCTGAGCGGGGCATGGTTCTCCAACTCAGTGCATTTAGGTTCAACCTTGCTGTTTCAGATGATGAAGCTGGATCTGGGAGGGTAAAGCAGTCCATATCTGATCGCCTCCGAGACCCGGATTTGAATTAGGCCTCGAAGACATCCGTTGAAGAGTCGGCAATTCAGCGCATCATGCCCAGCTCGGCATCATCCATTAGCGCCTTGGCTAATGCGCAGAGATAGTGGGATGCCCAGATCAACTGCGGTTTGTCTTCCATCAAGCCGTCCAAAGTCATATCCCGAGCATAGCCCATTAGCTCCGAAGCCTGTTCACGCGCGCTCTGGCAAGGAATGCCGGCTTCGATGCGGAAGAGGGGATGCGTCTGGTTTTCCCCTTGGTAGAAGGTGGTTTTGCCGACGGTGAATTTGGTTTCTTCTGTAGACATGGTTCAATCTCCCCGAAATCTCTAGGGCCTGGGCTAGCGTCATCGCCAGCAATCCCTCACAGCTGCTGTACCAGTGCCAAGGTCTGCGGCGTAGCACAGAGCATTGTGAGGGCCTGGCTTGCCAGTGAAGCGCCGAGCCCAGGCGACACAATCAGTTAGGTCTCAGTGCGACGTTCTCGGCACACCGGGCATCTGTAGCTGAACCAACGCGGTCTCAAGCAAAGCTCGCAGCGTCTCCAGTTCATGCATCGAGGCCATCATCAGGATCGATGCAGGTGACTTGGGCTGCAGAAGCATTGCCTGATGCACGACGGTCGCGGCGCATAACGCGTAATCCGTGGCTTGGATCAAAGTGTCTTCAAGGCAGAGAGTTTTGTGGGGTGGATCAGGAACGATCTTCAGCATTTTTTGGTCCTCAATGGAGCGACCAGCGCTTGCTGTCAAACAAGTGGTGGCAGCCGTGTATGGGTTGACAGACCGGTGAAGACCAAACCGGCGCACACGAGGTGCCCCACACACAGCCGCCATAGGCAAAGCCGCGTGTTTGGTCGTCAGTCAGCCTGTCAAAGCTAGTCGTTGATGCGCAACGACGGGACCGAGACTAGAACGCTGAAAAAGCGACCGCAACGAAAATCAGGCGCTGGGAGTATCTTTGGGAAATGCCCTACAAGGAAGCGCTTTTTTCTGATTTTTTCCCGCGTTAGCCGTCAAAATCTGCAGCGCTCGCTGCTCAGTCAACGCGTCAACGCTCTCAAAAAGCAAGCCACTCCCTCACCCCGTATCCAGCCATTCCGCGATGATGTCAAACGGTCACCATGGACTTCCTCCCCCCATCCCCTGAAACTGCCCCTCTCGCACCCAGACCAAGGCAGGTCATGATCAACCTCAAACGCACCACCTCCCTCCTGCTCCTGCTGGCCACCGCCTCACTAACCGCCTGTCTCCCCTGGAAGCGCGAACGCGCCGCCTACGCGGACCTCTGCGATTCCGAATTCCAGTTCAAAGTCCCAGGCCCAAAAGGCGAAACCACCCTCTATCTGGAAACCTACCTCTACGACCACGCCGCCCAATGGGGTGAAAAGCGCTACGAGCAAGGTCTGCACGTGCAATACCCGGGCGAGGAATACCCACGTCCGGAATTCTTCGTGCAGATGATCGCCTACAACAAGGACCGCCAGCGCCCGTCGACCGATTCCAAACGTGGCGAGCCGCCAATCCCGGTGTTCTACGACAGCCGCCAGGCCTACATCACCTTTGAAGACGGCTCGCGCCTGAATGCACGGCCCGAGGTGTACGTGGGCCTCAACGATATCTACGACTTCCCGTCTGTGACCGAGCGGGCTGCCAGGCCATCGCCGTACGACATCAACAGCGATGAAGTGCACCGGCACATTCCCAAGCTCACCAACAACAAACGCTACGGCTCGGCTTATGTAATCTTCCAGACGGACAAGCTGAACGCCGATTCCAAGTGGACCATTCACTTGGGCAGCCTGCGTGTAGAGGGGCGGAAGGTGGAGATTCCGCCGTTGCAGTTGTGCTATCACCCAGTCAAGAAATGGATCGGGATCGAGCCTCTGATGCGGCCGTGATCGCAAGGTTTGAAAGTTGGCGGGTACCTTATTGGTTTTGCAGCGCAAGCCCGGCCCACCCGTCCCGTATGCCAGCGAACACGTTCAAGCTTGGGCATACCAGGCGCACCATGCGGTTCGCCTTGTTTGCAAACGGGTGGGGTAATGTCGATTTGAAGTCTCACGATGAAAGTGGAATGTACCCACGATGACTAACGAAGTTTTCGCCCCTTTCCAGCGCTTGGCCGCTGACCTGCTGAAGCATTTACCCGCTGACCACCCAGACGGCTCCCACGACCTGTCCCACATCCATCGCGTGTGGGTCAACGCGCAACGGATACAGCGCGTAGAAGGCGGCGACCTGGAAGTGCTGCTTGCAGCGGCTCTGCTGCATGATTGTGTCGCAGTAGAAAAGAACTCGTCCTTGCGCGGGCAGGCGTCAACGCTGTCGGCAGAGAAGGCGATGTCAATCCTGGCTGGCATGGGATGGCCCATGCAGCGGATCGAACAGGTGGCGCATGCAATCAAAACCCACAGCTACTCGGCTGGCTTCGAACCACTCACCCTTGAGGCCAGGATTCTTCAGGACAGTGATCGCCTGGACGCCATCGGCGCAGTGGGTATCGCCCGGTGCTTTTACGTATCCGGGCGCATGGGGGCGGCGCTGTACGATTTTGAGAACCCCACTGCATTGGGCCGGGAATATCAGGATACGACGTATGCGATCGAGCACTTCCATACCAAGCTGCTCAAGCTCGCTTCAGGCTTTAAAACCCGCGAAGGGGCTCGCCTTGCGGCTGAGCGACATGCAAGGCTTCAGGCGTATCTTGCGGACTTTATGGATGAGGTCGGGACTGGAACTGCCGGCAGAGGTGCGTGAGCCTCTGTGAGTTTTGGTGTGCCTCTGCAAAGTGCTTGCCCGAGAAGCAAGCTGCTGCGCGGTGGCTGTGCAGGTCAGTACTTATCATCTGCTCCTGATTCTTCATCCTGATGCGCTTCCATCGCTGCACGTTTGGCAGCAAGCACCTGCTGTGTCGTCATCTCGATAAAGCCGAACACTGCTTCAGGCACCCTGTACAGGTATTGCTTGCGCCGATTGTTGGATACGACGCCGCCATTGCTCAGGCACATCATCACCAGGTTCGCGAGGTCGCTGCCGCGAACATCGAATCGCTCATCCACGGCCTTGTAGACGGCGTCATAGCTTTCCAGAAAGGCGGTCTCATCACGCAGCTCAACTTCCAGCGCACGTTTTGCCATCAGGCAAGTGAACACCACGCTGGGCGTTGCGTCCCAAAACCGATACACAGCATCCGCGCCCTTGAACTCAAAGCTGAACTGTTCGTAATCGATCCAGTTCACACGCCAAAACTCCCGCACCGGTCTGGAAAATGCCTGTAGCGTTTCCAGATAACGGTGTTCTTCTCGTTTCATGGCGACCGAAACAGGCAGTAGCAGGCCGTTCTCAAGCGCCCCTGAATGGCACAAGGCCTGGTGAATCAAGAAACGCGACAAGCGACCATTGCCATCCATGAATGGGTGCAGGAACACGAAACCAAAAGAGATGATGCCAGCAACAACCAGCGGATCGACCTGGCTTGGGGCTTCATTGGCAAAGCGCATCAGGCTTTCCATCAGCTCGCGGCACAATTCGGGAGCAGGGGGCACGTAGGTTACGCCGGCAGCGCCGTGCATGCCGTTGCTCAGGTGGTTCTGCTCATGCCGGAACGCTGCGGCCAGGTCCAGAGGGTTGGCCACGGTGGCGTTTTGCAGCGTGACCAGGTAGTCCTCGGTCAACGGTTGGCGCTCATGGGCCTGGCGCAGAAGCTGGATAAAGCGGCGGGATTTATCTTCTGTTGGCGCTTCTTTCTCGATGGCGAACGAGTCTTGGGTTTCGTGCAAGTATGCCCAGTTGATCGCCCGGTCCATCATCACCGGTGGCAGCGACTCGATGAACACCTTGGCTTTGCCCAGAATGTCATGCGCCAGCAGCGCTGAGACCTCTGGCGTTCGCTCGACGGTGGCGCAGTAGGTCAGGTCTCCCAAGCCATTGAACTCCACCCGCCACTTGGAGTTACGTTCGCCCGGCCGTGTAATGTATTGCTGCGGATCGAACAGCGGAATGAATGCACCGCGCACTGGCGAGGGCTGCACGATTTCTGCGCCAGTGAAGGCTTCCCTCAGGTAGCAGGCCTTACGGATATAAACGCCGTTGGGCGATGCCCGCAGCGCTTCCAGAAAATGCTCAGCAGGGATTTGTGGTAACGCTTGGGCGAGAATCGAAAGGTTGGTACCTTCATGTTTCAGTGCGAAAAGCACATGCCCCAGTAGGTCGTCCTCGGCAGGAGCGAGCTTTTGGGGCACTGCAAGCATGCGGTCGATTACTTTGATTCGGGTGACCGGCTGCACCCTTGCCGGGCGGTTTAGCGGCACCGCGGTTAACTGCAGCCTGTTGTGTAGTAGCGAATATCCGGCTGCCCGCATGCACATTTCCTTCTGTTTGATCGTGAGCGATGAGATTTTCTTCACTGGGCTCACAAAATCTTGAGATCTGGGGATTATGCCGACTTTTTCTTCAGTTTCCAGTTTCAAGGGTAGGTTTTGGGGCGCGCTTGGCGCCCAGGGCGTGGCTTGGCAGTTAATAGTACGCTTGGAAAACACACACACACTTCTGCAAGGATGGAACAGATGACTCAACCACCGGATGGGCTGCCGATTTACCGGGTGCTGACTGGCCCCGATGACGCTTCTTTTTGCCACAGGGTCAGTGATGCCCTGAAGCTGGGGTACCAACTCCATGGCGGGCCTGCGCTCACGTTCAATGGCAAAGATGTGATCGTAGCGCAGGCTGTTACCTGGCCCGGGGCGCAGGATGGCGCCCGTGACTAAGCGCTCAAGGCCCGTTTCAACACTTCGAAGATTCTGGCGTCCCCCGACTGCGCAACGTTGAACCGCAGAAAATCCCCCGCAGTCATGGACTGGCTAAAGGCATTCCCGGGCGCCAGCACCACGCCTTCATTCAAACAAGCCCTGGCCAGCGTTGCGGCATCCTTGCCTTGCGGCAGCTGGCACCAGGCGTACAGGCCAGCCTGGGGAATGATCCAGGGTTTGATACCAATCGCCTGAAGCCTGGCTACCGTTTTGTCCATTTGCTCGGCCAACCGAAGGCGCACGCTCTCCATGTGCTTTCGGTACCCGCTATCGGTAATCGCGTGGTGGATGATGTCCGCCGCCAGTCGCCCACCGCCGAAGGTGGTCGCAATCTTGAGGTCGACCAGGCCCTCGATCCATTCACCGCGCGCAGCGATGTAGCCGCAGCGGATTGAAGCGGAGATGGTTTTGGAAAAGCTGCCGATCTGGATGACCCGTGAGAGGCCATCGAATGCAGACAGGCGTGGCGCGGGCGTATGTTCGAAATCGCCGAAAATGTCGTCCTCGACAATCACCAGGTTGGAGGTGTCGGCCAGCTTCAGCAGCCTGTGTGCCGTGACCGGCGACAGGGTGGCACCGGTCGGGTTGTGGATGCCGGAATTTGTAATGTACAACCGGGGCGCATGCGCGAGCAGGGCAGCGCCGAATGCATCGATGTCCGGGCCGGTCGGCGTGTAGGGCACGCCCACAACGTTCACCCGGTGTGCTTTCAGCAGTGCGTGAAAGTTGAAATAGCAGGGGTCGTCCACCAGCACCGTGTCGCCCGGTTCCAGCAGAAAACGACAAATCAGGTCGATGGCGTGGGTGCCGGACTCGGTGAGCATGATCTGTTCAGGTGGGGCTTCGACCCCGATGCCTGCCAGCCGTCGCGACAAGAACTGCCGGAGCGGTGGATAGCCAAGCGGTGAAGCGTACTCCGTCAGTTTTGACGCGTCAGAACGGGCAACCATGCGAAGCGCTTTACGCACACCCGCTTCGTACATCCAGGAAGGCGGTAGCCACCCGCAACCGGGTTTCAACGCATCGAGGGAGGTTTCAAGCGATTGGCGCGAGATCCACAGCGGGTCGACGACACGATCCAGCTTGGGGCCAAGTTCGGTCAGTGCCAATGGCGCCACTGGCCCTGCGACGTAAAAGCCGGAGCCGGGGCGAGAGCTGAGTACACCCTCGGCCATTAACCGTTCATAGGCCTCAAGCACGGTAGAAACCGACACCTGCATGGCCTGGGCCATGGCGCGGACGGATGGGATTCTTGCGCCGGGTGTGTAGGTGCGAGAGGCGATCCTGGACTGGATCTCGGCCATGACCGTTCGAATTCGCGTGCCGCTGCGTTTCATCGCGCCCTCAACTGTGCTGGATTAATGTGCATAACAGTTCGGTTGAACTGTATTGGATTGTACATGGCCTGGGTGAGCCCGTCAGTGATGTACTTACGCCTGGCTTATCGAGGAATGAATGATGGAAAGAACAACAAGCGGGTGGGTCAACGGCTTCATAGGCGTCGCAATTTTTGCGGGCTCGTTGCCGGCAACCCGCGTGGCCGTGGCGGACTTTGAACCGACGTTTCTGACCTGTGCCAGGGCCACCATTGCCGCCTTGTTGGGTGCGCTGTTCTTGATCGTGCTGCGCCAGCCTCGGCCGAAGCGAGGTGACTTGGCGTCATTGGCGGTAACAGCGCTGGGCGTTGTCATCGGGTTCCCGCTGCTGACGGCACTGGCGCTCCAGCATGTCACCTCTGCCCATTCCATTGTTTTTGTCGGGCTGCTGCCGCTGTGCACCGCTGGGTTTGCCGTTTTGCGGGGCGGTGAGCGGCCTCGGCCGTTGTTCTGGCTGTTCTCGTTCATGGGGGCCGGGCTGGTCGCGGGCTATGCGTTGATGAATGGCGGCGAAGGGTCGTTGGTAGGCGACCTGCTGATGACGGCAGCGGTGGTTGTGTGTGGCCTGGGGTATGCAGAAGGGGCGCGGCTGTCGCGCACATTGGGCGGGTGGCAGGTGATCAGCTGGGCATTGCTGGTGGCGTTGCCGTTCATGCTGCTGCTGACGGTCGTTAATTTTCCGGCACCTGATGCCTTTGCCAAGGTAAGTGCGCCGGCGTGGTTCAGCTTTGGCTACGTTTCGCTGTTCAGCATGCTGATTGGCTTCGTGTTCTGGTACCGGGGGCTGGTCCAGGGTGGTATTGCGGCAGTCGGGCAACTGCAACTGTTTCAGCCGTTCATGGGGCTTGGGCTGGCGGCGTTGCTGCTGCACGAGCAGGTCAGCTGGTTGATGCTGGTGGTGACGCTGGGGGCTGTGATCTGTGTGGCCGGGGCCAGGAAGTACGCCCAATAAGCGAGTACAACGGTGGCTGGCGCTCGCCTTGGTCGTTGCCAGTACAAACAGGGCGAGCATACCGCCACACAGCCCGGATCGTGCTCGTCTCAACAAGGCGGCGCTACATAAACAACCCGGTCACGCCCGTTCTGTTTGGCGGTATAGAGCCCCTTATCGGCGCGCTCCAGTGCATTATCCAGCGTTTCACCATTGGCAAACAGGGTGCACCCTATGCTCAGGCTCACCTTCAATTGACCACTGGGCAACTGCATCGCCCCTGCACCCACCTGTTCCCGAATGCGCTCAGCAATCCGCTGCAGTTCTTCGCTGTCCTTGACCTGCAAAATCGCGACGAATTCCTCACCCCCATGGCGCACGAGCAGGTCATCGGGGCGCAGTGCAGCGCGCAGGCGGCGGGCAGTTTCGCACAGCACCTTGTCACCACCGCCATGGCCGTACTTGTCGTTGATGGCTTTGAAATGATCCAGGTCAGCATAAACCGCCCCCAACTGTAAGCCGTTCACCTCGGCCAGGCGCCGTTCATGTGCTTCAAACGCCGACAACGCGCCGCGGTTCCAGAGTTGTGTCAAAGGGTCGAGCAGGGCTTTGCGCTGCTCGCGATCCATTTCAAGGCGCAGGTCGCGGTTCACCTGTGCCAGGGTGCGCAGTTGCAGATACCCCTCGGCGAGCGTGGCCAGGTCCCTGAAGTTCGCTTGTTGGGCCTCGCTGAGCACGCGTGGCTGGGGGTCGAACATGCACAGCGTACCGATGGCTTTGCCGTTGCCGGCGCGCAAGGGGTGGCCGGCGTAAAAGCGGATATAGGGCGCGTTGAGCACGAGCGGATTGTCGACGAATCGCGTATCGCACATGGCATCGGGGATCATCAAGGTATCGTCGCCGAGAATGGCGTAGCCGCAGAAGGAAACACTGCGCGTCGTCTCACTTGCCTCAAGCCCTATCCGCGCCTTGAACCACTGCCGGTCCTGGTCGATGAGGCTGATAAGCACGGTGTCCACATGGGCCAGGTCCTGGGTGAGCCGTACCAAGGTATCGAGGTAGTGCTCGGCGGGTGTATCGACCAGGTTCATGTCATCGAGTGTGCGCTGGCGAAGCACTTCGTCAGCGGGTATGGGGCAAGCTGGCATCGTTGGTCCTCCATTCCTTGGTTAGCGGCCACTGCACCTGGCGGTGGCACGTTCTCTATACCGTCGAAGCAACCACAGCATAGGTTATGGCATCGAGCCATGGGCTGCCGGGTAGAGCGGCATTTCTTGCCGAGTGTGTGATTTCTTCCGCTCGACCTTCGTCAAGAAGGCTACCCCTTAGCCGTCGTCTGGGGACTGATACAGGGCCTTCCATGCAAACGCTGTTGAACGAGATTCTTGAAGAAGTACGTCCCTTGATCGGCAAGGGCAAAGTGGCGGATTACATTCCCGCGCTGGCCGATGTGCCGGCGAACCAGTTGGGCATCGCAGTCTATGGCAATGACGGCAGCTATCACTGCGCGGGCGACGCCCTGGTGCCATTTTCGGTGCAGAGTATTTCCAAGGTGTTCAGCCTGGTTCAGGCGATTGGACACTCGGGTGAAGCCATTTGGGAGCGGCTTGGCCATGAGCCCTCGGGGCAGCCGTTCAACTCGCTGGTGCAGCTGGAGTTCGAGCGCGGTCGCCCGCGCAACCCCTTTATCAATGCGGGTGCGTTGGTGATCTGTGATATCAACCAGTCGCGCTTTGCAGCACCCACGTTGTCGATGCGCGATTTCGTCCGACGGCTCTCGGGCAACCCCCACATCTCTATCGATGCCCGTGTTGCGGATTCTGAATATCAATTCCGCGCGCGCAACGCAGCCATGGCTTACCTGATGCAGTCCTTTGGCAACTTCCATAACGAGGTGGAGGCTGTGCTGCGCAGTTATTTCAGTTACTGCGCGCTGCAAATGAACTGCCTGGATCTGGCCCGGGCGTTCTGCTTCCTGGCCAACGATGGGTTCTGCAAGCACAGCGGTGAGCAGATTCTGACCCGACGCCAGACGCAACAGGTGAACTCGATCATGGCCACCAGCGGGCTGTATGACGAAGCAGGGAACTTCGCCTATCGGGTGGGGTTGCCTGGCAAGAGTGGCGTGGGGGGCGGGATTGTGGCGATCGTGCCGGGGCAATTCACGGTGTGCGTGTGGTCGCCGGAGTTGAATGCGGCAGGCAACTCCCTCGCCGGGATGGCGGCGCTGGAGTTGCTGAGTTCGCGGATTGGCTGGTCGGTGTTTTGATCAGTGGGCGGGGTTGTCTGTAGCGGAGCCTGCTATCGCCTTAGCAACCCAACCCTTGAACGTCTCCGCTACCGGCGATGGGTGCATCATGCCTGATTGGGCCAACACCACTTTTTGCGGGGATACCGCTTCCAGCAAGGGCCGGCATAACAACGGTGTGCCGTCATAGCAGTGGTCCCCGGAGGGCCGGGTGCAAGACAGGGCAACGCCGTAGCCATGCGCGACCAGGCCCCGCTGCATTTCAAAGGTCTGGGTGTATTGCTGGCTACGCGGTTGCAGGTTATGCGCCCAAAACAGTGAAAGGAAATACTCACGCGTTTGAGCGATGTCCTCAAGAATCAGGCATTCCTGCGCCAGTTCATGCAGCGGTATCGCAGCCAGGTGGGCCAGGCGGTGGTCTGTGGCGATGAGCGCGTAAGGTTTCAGCTCAGCCAGCACCTGGCGCGGCAGCAAAGGATCAAGGCCTATGTCGTACGTCAGCGCGAGCTCGGCTTTACCGGCGCTCAGGTGGCGGTGCACGCCTGCCAGGTCTGTCTCGAACAGGGTGACCTCGACATCGGGATACTGCTTGCGAAAGCTCGATAGCAGGCGTGGCGCGTAGTAGGGGCCCAGGTCTTGAAAGCAGATAAGCGACAGGTTGCCGCGAAGCGAGCCTTGGGGGGTATCTGCGTTCTGGTTCATGGCGATGGCCATGCCGATGATATCGCGTGCCTGGGCTAGCAAGCGCGTGCCTGCAGACGTCAGCTCCAGCCCGCGACTGACCTGACGCCGGAAAAGCCGCTCGTTCAGCGCCTCTTCAAGCTGGGCAATCGCAACCGAAACCGAAGGCTGCGAAACGTGCCTGGCTCTCGCCGCAGCGCTGATGCTGCCGTGTTCGGCCACGGCGACGAAGTACTCAAGCTGCCTGAACGAGAAACCTATCATGTTTTCCTATACTCGGGATTAGGAAATATATTCTTTTCCTATTGGTGCCAAAAAGCAATACTCGCTGTGCACCTTGCTTGTTCCACTTAAAACACTGGCAGTGGTGCTGTTGCCCAATAAAAAGACCAAAGGGTGCGTTATGAAACAGTCCGCCGAATTTCAACTCAGTGATGAAACCATCGAGGCTTTTCAGCGTGATGGTGCTGTTTGCGTACGTCATTTATTCACGCCGGAAGAAGTTGCACTGCTGGAGGCCGGCATTGAACAGAACCTGAAAGCGCCAAGCGAGCGCGCCAAAGTGGCCAGCCGCCCGGACGACCCGGGTTGGTTTTTCGAAGACTTCTGCAACTGGCGCGATATCGCGGCTTATCGCCAGTTCATCTTCGAGAGCCGGGTGGGCAGTGTGGCTGCACAACTGATGAGCAGCGAAACAGCCCGGCTTTATCACGACCACCTGTTGGTGAAAGAGCCGAACACGCGCCAGCGCACGCCTTGGCATCAGGACCAGCCCTATTACAACATCGACGGGCGCCAGAACTGCAGCATGTGGATGCCGGTCGACCCGGTCTCAAGAGCGTCCACCCTTGAATTCGTGGGGGGCTCGCACCTTGGGCCGTGGCTGATGCCACGCAGCTTCCTCGACAGCCAGGCGCAGTGGTTCCCGGAAGGCAGCCTTGCGGATTTGCCGGATATAGAGGCCGATCGCAGCGCCTGGAATATCCTCGGCTGGGACCTCTCCCCAGGCGACGCCGTGTTCTTCCACATGCTCACCTTGCACGCCTCCGGCGGTGTCGGGGGCAATCGTCGGCGTCGTGCCTTCTCGGTTCGCTTCCTGGGTGACGACATCACCCACGCACCGCGCCAGTGGAAAACCTCGCCACCGTTTCCCGGCCTTGAAACGCAACTGGCCAGCGGCGCCCAAATGGACCATGAGCTGTTCCCGGTGCTGTGGCCACGGGCTTGATGAATGTAGAAATGCGTGCCTGATAAAACCGCACGGCATCAGCGTTGTGCGGACCTGATAATAAAAGCAAGAAGGTATCTATGAACGCTCAATCTTCGCATCAGCTGAAGCGGGGTCTCTCTACCCGGCATATTCGTTTCATGGCGTTAGGCTCTGCAATTGGGACGGGCCTGTTTTATGGCTCGGCGTCGGCAATAAAACTGGCAGGGCCTTCGGTTTTACTTGCTTATCTAATCGGCGGTGCAGCCATTTACATGATGATGCGCGCCCTTGGTGAAATGGCGGTTCATAACCCGGTATCCGGTTCTTTTGGCCACTATGCCAGCCAATACCTGGGGCGCTACTTTGGCTTTCTGACAGGCTGGAGCTATGCGTTCTCGATGCTGGTGGTGTGCCTGGCAGACGTGACGGCGTTTGGTGTTTACATGGGGCTGTGGTTCCCTGAAACACCTGCGTGGATCTGGGTGCTCGGGATTGTGTTGTTTATCGGGGCGCTTAACCTGTGCAGTGTGAAAGTGTTCGGGGAGATGGAGTTCTGGCTGTCGCTGCTGAAGGTGACCGCTATCGTTGCCATGATTGTGGCAGGTGGGGCTGTGCTGCTGATGGGTATCCAGTTGAATGAGGAGGCAGGCACGGTTGCCGGCGTTTCCAATCTATGGAGCCATGGCGGGTTCTTCCCCAATGGCATCAGCGGGATGATTGCGTCCTTCACCGTGGTGATGTTCGCCTTTGGCGGGGTCGAGATGATCGGCATCACCGCAGGTGAGGCGAGGGACCCTAAGCGTGTGCTGCCAAAGGCCATCAATTCAGTGCCGCTGCGTATCCTGTTGTTCTACATCCTTACGCTGTTCGTACTCATGGCCATTTACCCATGGACCAGTATCGGCAGCCACGGTAGCCCGTTCGTTCAGATCTTCAGTGGCCTTGGCATCAGCTCAGCGGCAACCGTGTTGAACATCGTGGTGATTTCAGCGGCTGTTTCAGCAATCAATAGCGATATCTTCAGCGCCGGGCGCATGATGTACGGCATGGCGCAGAACGGCCAGGCCCCCGCTGGTTTCGCCTCACTGTCGCGGTTTGGGGTGCCGTGGATGACGGTCGCGGTGATGGGAGTCGCGCTACTGCTGGGTGTGGTACTGAACTACCTGGTGCCGGAAGACTTGTTCCTGATACTCGCTGCGGTGGTCACGTTCTCGATTGTGTGGGTCTGGTTGATGATCCTGTTGTCTCAGGTGGCCATGCGGCGTGGCATGAGCAAGGAAGAGGCTGCTGCACTGGATTATCGGGTGCCACTGTGGCCCGTAGGGCCAGCTTGCGCGATTGCCTTCATGGTGTTCATTTTTGGTGTGCTCGGTTGGTTCCCGGCGAGCCGCACAGCCATGTATGTCGGGGTTGGCTGGTTGGTCCTTCTCTCCTTGGGCTACTGGCTGTGGGGCGTGCGTGGCCCGCGCCCGGTGTCAGCCGTTACGTGATGCAGAGCGGGCCGTTCGACCGAGCAGTGCTGAACCATCCCGCCCAGGCTTGTCAGCGCCGTCGCAGTACCGTGGCCAGGCCGACGGTCAGCGCCACGGCGCAGAGCATGGCCAGGCTGATGGCGACGGTAACGCCCCACGTGTCGAGCAACGCGGCCAACACCAGGTAAAACGCAATCACCCCCACCGCCCCAATCGCATTGCCCCGTACCATGGCCGCCATGCCGGCCCGGCCATTCTGCACATGGGCGAACACCACCAGCGGCCAGGCAATCACTGGAATCGGCGCCAGCATCCCGCTGGTTGCCGGGCCCAGCCAGCTGGCCAGGCGAGTGGTGATCATCAGCAGGGACGTGGCAGATACCATTCGCAGCGGGATCTCCCAGTACCGGTGCCGGGGGCGGGCCAGGGTATCGGGTTTGGGCTCTTGACCGCTGGCGCGTATCAGTACGCCGATCAGCACCAGCGCCACGGCAATCGACAGGTACAGGTTGCCCCAGTGCGTAAACGCATAGGCAGCCAGCCCGTAAAACAGCAACGCCAGCGGCACGGCCTGGGCGATGCCGAGCCTGCGTGTGGCCAACAGGTAAAACATATAGGTGGCTTGCACTGCCGCCAGGCCGCCCAGTGCGCCGGGCAATGCACCCAAGGCGAAAGCCGTGCCCTGTTCCAGGCACAGGAAGGTCATCACCAGCGCGGAGGTGATCGGCAGGCCGGACAGCAGCCCACCCAGCAGGCCGCCCCAGCGCCGCGAGGCAAGGGAAATGGCCCACATCAGCAGGGGCGTGACAATCAGCTTGAGGTAGAACAGGGTCATTGCGGGGGTGTCCAGGCTCGGTGAAGGTGCGCCCGCCGTCAGCATTGGGTGGGGCGCGGATGAATCAGGTGCGGCTGGCCTCCAGGGCCTGGGCCAGGTCGGCGATGATGTCGTCGCTGTGCTCGATGCCGATCGACAAACGCACCATGTCCCGTGGCACGCCGGCCTTTTCAAGCTCTTCATCGTTGAGCTGGCGGTGGGTGGTGGAGGCGGGGTGGCAGGCCAGCGACTTGGCGTCGCCGATGTTCACCAGGCGCACCACCAGTTGCAGCGCATCGATGAAGCGCGCACCGGCCGCCTGGCCTCCCTTGATGCCAAACGACAAGATCGAAGCGGGCTTGCCACCGGTGTAGCGTTGGGCCAGTTCATGCTCGGGGTGGTCGGGCAGCCCGGCGTACTTCACCCAGGCCACCTGTTCGTGAGCCTGCAGGTAAAGGGCGACCTTCAGCGCGTTTTCGGTGTGGCGTTCCATGCGCAGGGCCAAGGTTTCCAGGCCTTGCAGGATCAGGAAGGCGTTGAACGGCGACAGCGCGGCGCCGGTGTTGCGCAACGGCACCACGCGGCAGCGGCCGATGAAGGCGGCGGGGCCGAAGGCTTCGGTATAGGTGACGCCGTGGTAGGAAGGGTCGGGCGTATTTAGCAAGGCGAAACGTTCCTTGTTGTCCGCCCAAGGGAACTTGCCGGAGTCGATGACGATGCCGCCGATGCTGGTGCCGTGGCCGCCGATGTACTTGGTCAGCGAATGCACGACGATGTCCGCGCCATGCTCGAACGGTCGGCACAGCACTGGAGTGGCCACGGTGTTGTCGACGATCAGTGGCACACCATGGCGGTGGGCGGCTTCGGCCAGTGCGGCGATATCGACGATATTGCCGGCAGGGTTGCCGATGGACTCGCAGAACACCGCCTTGGTGCGTGCGTCGATCAACGCTTCGAGGGCCGCGATGTCGTCATGGGCGGCGAAGCGGGTATGGATGCCCATGCGTGGCAGGGTATGGGCCAGCAGGTTGTAGGTACCACCGTACAGCTTGGCCACCGAGACAATGTTGTCGCCGGCCTCGGCGACCGTCTGGATGGCGTAGGTGATGGCTGCCATGCCCGAGGCCACCGCCAGCGCGCCAACCCCGCCTTCGAGGGCGGCCATGCGCTGCTCCAGCACGTCGTTGGTGGGGTTCATGATGCGCGAGTAGATGTTGCCGGCCACCTTCAGGTCGAACAGGTCGGCACCGTGCTGGGTGTCGTCGAAGGCGAAGGAGGTGGTCTGGTAAATGGGTACGGCCACCGCCCGGGTGGTCGGGTCGGGGCTGAAGCCCGCATGGACGGCGAGGGTTTCCAGCTTCATGCAATCGTTCCTTGAGCGTGGGTGGAAGCGTTCGAGCATGCGGTGGTGCGAGGGCGTGGGTCAAGGGCGTCGTGCCGGCGCTCACTGGGCCTGGGCAGATTGTAAAGATAGGCAAAGATTCCCCGGGCCATCACACCGCCGCTCTAGAATCCGCCCGCTGCCGTACCGGCCCACGGTGGGTGGCAGATCTAGCCTTGTGGAGCGTTCCAATGAAGTCGAAACACCTTTTCCGCGCAGCCCTGGTTGCGGCGCTGGTATCCGCGTTGTCGGGTTGCTGGATGTTCATGCCGCCGGGTGGTGGCGGTGGTCATGGGGGGGGTGGCCATGGCGGTGGCGGTGGCTTTGGTGGCCATCAGGGCGGCGGCCCACGCTAAGCTGACCCCGCGATGGAACGCACTGCCTCGGCCGGGCTGCAACAGTGCACCCGGCGCGAGCGCACTCACCACGCCGGCCCCGTCCAGGTCACTGGCTATCTTGCGCTGAATGATCAGCTTGCAGGGTTTCAGCAGGTGCTGTGATTGTGTGAGAAAGCTTCGGCGTCGTGTGCCTGTTCGCCACCCCGAATGGCACATGCACCATTGGCAGATTCCCGGCTGGCGATTGCAAGTGAGAGCGCTGGTCGTCAAAGAACACATGCGGCTTGAGGATCGACAGCACCCTGGGCTTTTCCATCCCGCCTAGAAAGAAGCATTCATCCGGCGACACGCCCCAATCCTTCAAGGTCGTCACCACACGCTCATGCGAGGGGGCGTTGCGCGCCGTGACGATGGCAATGCGCAGAATCCGCTTGTAGTTTGGGTCTTCTGCCAGCTTGCGATCCTCCAGCATGCGAATCAGTGAAAGTTTGCGGTACAAGTCGGCCAAGGGCCCTGGCGAGTGCGGGGTGCCTTTGTGTACGCGCTCATGTTCCTGAAAGTCGTTCAGGTTGTCGTTGCGCTTGTACACGCTCTCTGCTTCATCGTCGGCAATCACGCCATCGAAGTCGAAGGCCACCCGCAGCTCTGTGTCTATTTCATCGTCGTAGATGCGTGTAGGCAGCACCCGCCCGGCCGGGTAGTTGGCGTCGATGGCCTTTTGCACATCTTCTTCGTTGGCACTGAGGAACAGCGACGCATTGAACGCCGGGATGTATTCATAGGGCGAGCGGCCCGACATGAACGCCGCGCGGGTAATGTCCAGCTGGTAGTGGCTTATCGAGCGGAACACCCGCAGGCCGGTTGCCGGCGAGTTGCGTGAGAGCAGCACCACTTCCACTGGCAATTGGTCGGGGAAGGCCTGGTTGATGCTCAGGAAGCGGCGAATGAACGGGAACGCCACTCCCCTGGGAAACGGTTCGTCCAGGTTGTCTTCCTGGTGCTGGCGGTAGGCTTCGACCCCTTGGGTCTTGTAGATGTCGTCCGAGACGGTGAGGTCGAACAGCGCACTCGAGGCAACGCCGATGACGAGTTTCTGTTCAATGGGATAAGGCATGAAGCTGCTCCTGCAAGTGGCCTGGGGCAAGTGTACGCGTACGCTGTGTGTAAAGCCCTCAGGCTTCCGGGGTCAGCCCGAGCAGCACTTGAATCTGGTACTGCAACTGGCTCACATGTTCGCGCTCTGCGCGCAGGGCCGCGTGCAATGTGCTGTTCTCCTGTTTGTGGAGGCGGGCGGTTTGCTCCAGTTCACGGTCGCTCTGCAACAGGTTCCACATCTCGCCTTGGCGGACGGATTGCAGGCATACAAGCAGCAGGGTGATGCCGCAGACACACAGCAGGGAGATTTCCAGCGCTTCCATTTAACGTTTCCTTGGGACGTGGCAACAAGCCGGTAAGCGAGACGATATGTCTATTATTAATACATGTCGATATTGGTTACCTGTACAGGTAAAAGAATGGTGCAGGTTCCTCGGGGCTTGCCTGGGTACGGCAGCACGCAAAATCAAGGCAATTTGACATCACGCTTCGGATGCAGCGCCGTTCTGGCAAGGCTTTGCCTGCAATCGGCCTGTTGTTGGCAGAAGAAGGGTGGTTTTGCCCAAATATGGCTGGTTAGTTGACATATGCGGAAGGCTTTACTTGGCTGTGAGCAAGCCGGTCAGGCATCTCAGATGCTGACCAATCACTCAATTGCGCGACGCATCAGTGGATCCGGTGATGCCATTTTGATAGCTTTCCGCCCATTGCCGCTGTATCCGGATAGGTATTGATGAACCAGCCACACGAACACAGCACTTTGACCCCGCTCGCGGAGCCGACGGTGGACAAGGTGATCGAAAGCACCCCTCAGGCAGATGCTTCGCCTCAGCCGGCCTCCGAGCAAGGCACGTTGCAGGCCAGTATCGATGCACTGAACCAGAAGCTTGTGGCAAGTACCCTGGCCCGGGTGCAGAAGGAAGGGGCTATCCGCAAGCGCCTTGAACAGCACCAGCAACAACTGGCAGAAGGCAACCTGGCCAGGGAGGGCCTGTCGAGCACGGTGACCACGGCGCTGAAGAAGCTCGCACTGGCGACCAATACCCAGGCAGACCGCGTCGACAGCGTGGAGGCGCGGTTGGCCAGCCTGGCCGAACGCCAGTGTGAGTGCGAAAGCCAGCAAGCGCACGGTTGGCCAGCGTATCTGGAGCGTCATGCCGTGTCGTTGGTGGCCTTGGCCGTGGCGGTGTTCACGCTGGGGCTGCACGTGCTTGGTTAATGCACCGCTATAGGAGCGTGCGCCGGCTGCCAGACAGCTGCTCTACCAGAAAGTCCACAAACACCCGCACCCGCGCCGGCATCGCCGAGCCGCCAACGAACACCGCATGAATCGGCTCGCGATCGTCAGGGTTGTACGCCTCCAGCAGCGGTACCAGCTGCCCGCTGGCCAGGTCATCGACCAC
The DNA here is from genome assembly GCF_002992185.1 of Pseudomonas sp. LLC-1. NCBI lineage: Bacteria > Pseudomonadati > Pseudomonadota > Gammaproteobacteria > Pseudomonadales > Pseudomonadaceae > Pseudomonas > Pseudomonas sp. LLC-1. The sequence continues at coordinate 424,368 of NZ_LUVY01000012.1, forward strand.
GGTGAAGGTGCCGATGCGCGCTATGCCGGCCCCCAGCCTGGCCAGTTGTGCCAGGGCTTCACCGCTGCTGCATTCGATATTGCCGGTCACCTTCAGTGAAAACACTTCGCCATTGCGACGAAACGGCCAGTCGGGTGCGGCGCGGCGAAAGTTGAAGCGCAGGCAGTTGTGCCGGGCCAGGTCCTCTGGCACCAATGGGGTACCGCAGCGTTGCAGGTACTCGGGCGAGGCGACCACTACCTGGCCGGTTTCGCCAATGGCACGCGCACTCAATGAGCTGTCTGGCAGGTGGCCGAAGCGCAGCGCCACGTCGGTCTGGCCGCCGAGAATATCGGCAACCTCGTCGCTGAGGGTCAGGTCGACCAGCACTTGAGGATAACGCGCGCTGAACGCTGCCAGCAGCGGCACCACGGTCAGGCGGCCATGGCCCAGCGCCGCGCTTACCCGCAAGCGGCCGCGTGGCACGCCTTGGTCGGTGATGGCGTCCTCCAGTTCCAGCATGTCGGCCAGCACCCGTCGCGCACCGCGCAGGTAGGCCTCACCCTCGGGGGTGAGGGTGATCGCCCGGGTTGTGCGAAGCAGCAGGCGCGTGCCCAGGCGCTGTTCGGTACGGGCGAGGATGCGGCTGACGGCAGAAGGTGTCAGGCCCAGTGCCCGGGCAGCGGCGGACAGGCTGCCTTCTTGCGCCACCCTGGCAAAAATCTCCATCTCTCCGGATCTTCCACTGAAGTCCATTTGTGTCTCGCAGGCAAAGGTGATTCGCAAAAACGCAGTCTAGTGCGTTTTTTAAACAGTTTGTAGCATTTGCGGCATAGATAAGGAGCTTGCCATGCGTATCAATCCACCTCTGGTTGCACTCGCCATCGGTGCCTTCGGCATCGGTGTCACCGAGTTCGCCCCCATGGGCATGTTGCCCAGTATCGCCACCGACCTTGGCGTTTCCATTCCTGCTGCAGGGCTGTTGGTCAGTGCCTATGCCATCGGTGTGCTGATTGGCGCGCCGCTGATGACCCTGGCCACGGTGAAGATCCCGCGACGATACCTGTTGATCGGGCTGATGGCCATTTTCACCTTGGGCAACCTGATGTCGGCGCTGGCCAGTGACTACGCCAGCCTGCTGGTGGCCCGCGTGGTCACTTCGTTGAACCACGGCGCATTTTTCGGCATCGGCTCGATCGTTGCGGCCAGTGTGGTGCCGCCCGAGAAGCGCGCTGGCGCCGTGGCGGCGATGTTCATGGGCTTGACCCTGGCCACCATCGGCGGGGTGCCGCTGGCGACCTGGTTTGGTGAAATGCTGGGCTGGCGCACAGCGTTCTGGGGTATTGCCGGGCTTGGCCTGGTGGCGATGACCACGCTCTGGTATGCGCTGCCCAATGTCGCATTGCCGAAGGGTGACGGCGCCATGGCAGAAATCCGCGTGTTGGGCCGCGGGCCGGTATTGGCGGCCTTGCTGCTGACCGTGGTGGGTTCCAGTGCAATGTTTACCGTGTTCACCTACATCGCGCCAATCCTGCAGAATGAGGCGGCGGCGTCTACCACCTTCGTGACAGTCATGCTGGTGCTGTTCGGGGTTGGCTTGACCCTGGGCAATGTGTGGGGTGGCAAGGCAGCGGACCGTTCGATCGATCGCACCCTGATCCTGTCGTTGGCGGTGCTGATTGCGGTGCTGCTGGTGTTTCCGCTGGTTCTGGCCTGGCCACTGCCGACGGCTTTGGCGGTGCTGGTCTGGGGTGCCGCCAGCTTTGCCCTGGTGCCGCCGTTGCAGATGCGGGTGATGGAAGCGGCCAAGGATGCGCCCAACCTGGCGTCGGCGGTGAACATCGGCGCGTTCAACCTGGGCAATGCGATTGGCGCGGCGCTCGGTGGCGCGGTGATCAATGCAGGGTTGGGTTACCCGGCGATTGCCCTGGCAGGCGCGGCGATGGCGGCGTTGGGGCTGGTGATGGTGCTGCTGTTTGCCTGGCGTGGTCGGATGGTGGCGGGCCAGGTTGCGGCGTAACAAGCCTGTATCGCCGGGGCTGCACGCAGCCCCGGCGTCTTCCTTTTGGCTGTTAGGGCGTGCCGTTGCGACCATGCAGGTGATAGGCCGGGCGCTCGCTCAGGCGTTCGTAGTAATCACGTACGGCCGGCAAGTGCGGGTGCTCGAACGGTGTTTCGAACCAGCGGTTGACCGACAGGCCGATAGGGATGTCGGCCAGGGTGAACTGGCTGCCGGCCACATAGGCACCGGTGCTGGCCAGCTGGCGGTCAAGGATGTGCATGTAACGCGACCACTCGGCGCAGCCGGCGGCAAGCGCCTGTGGGTCCTGGTGGGCGGGCGAATGCCTGACCAGCGACATGAATGCATAGCTCCAGGAGCGGTTCAGGTCCGAGGCCTGCCAGTCGATCCACTGGTCGATCCTGGCCCGTGCCTGCGCCTCGCTCGGGTAGAACGCAGTGGCACCGTAGCGGTTGGCCAGGTAGCGGATGATGCTGTTGGACTCCCACAGCGTAAAGTCGCCATCCTGGATCACCGGGATCATGGCGTTGGGGTTAAGCGCAAGGAACTCGGCACGGTCGGTAGGCTGGAAGCCCGAGCCCCAGTCTTCACGCTCGAATGCGACTTCGAACTCGGCACAGGCCCACAGGACTTTCCGCACGTTGATGGAAGAGGCTCGGCCCAGTATCCGTAGCATGGTATTCGTCCTTGTAGAGGGGGAGTTGATCGTCCGCCACTGCCCAGGGGCTGGTCAAGGGGCAGATCAGCGACCGAGCGCCCCTTCAGCCGGGTTCTTGTAGGCCATTTCCGAAAGTAACCCTTTCCACCCCATTGGCCATTGTGGTCGCGCCGGCAGCCCCCTAGTCTCGGCACGCTCGTAACCCCGAGGAATGGACATGGACAACGACACGCCCCAAAACAGCAGCAAGCTCAATGTCGTGAGCGCGGCAAGCCGGTTTGGCAATGCCAATGCCGAACTGGTGCAAATGAAACCTCAGCTGCCATTGCGCACCGCACTGATGGAAGCTTCCAGCATCATGGGTTGCATCACCGAAATCACCCGCAAGGCCATCGACAGGCCAGGTGACCGCAAGGCGATGATGCAAGCCACGTTCTATCTGGCAGGCATGGCCAAGGCACTGATCGATGGCCAGTTGCTGCAGATGCGTCAGGCGCGCGAAGGCGAAGGTGACGCCTAGCCAGGCTTGCCTGGGGGCCACGAACTTGGCAACCTTGGGCGGTTTGAATCGCGTATCACCACAGAAGGAAGCATGCATTGAGCTGGGACAAGGTGGGGAAGCTTCTCGTCGCCGTGCTGATTGGCCTGATGGTCCTGTTGGCCGCCTACGCGCTGCTCAGGGGCAACCCGCGCCTGGAGGCGTCACTGACCTATGCCTACCTCACTTACCCCAGCCAGTTCAGCGAGCGTATCAGCAAGGCCAGCGAGCAGCTCAAGTACGAGCAGTTGCAGGGGCGTATCAACAGCATCGACCAGGGCGAGTTGAGCCATGACCAGGTCGAGCGGCTGATCGAAATGGCCCAGGCACCGTATGCCCAGCTGTTCGCCAAACCGTTCGAGGCCGGGCTGGTCGATCACCGTACGGGGTTGCTCATCGAGTTGCTCAACAGTGGCGACGCCCAGGTACGCCAGGTGCGCATTCGCTTGCCAGCCAAAGGGCTGGTGCAAGTGCGCGATGCTGCCGGTAACGACACGCTGCTGGAAAACGCCACCGCGCAGGTAGATATCCCGGCCATCGAGCCTGGTGGTACATGCAAGGTATGGGTGTATTTCGACGCCGACTTTTCGCAGATCCGCCAAGGCGGGGTCAGCATCAGCCACGCCGACGGTGTAGCCAATGTGCAGGTGTACCACCAGGTCATCGGTTTTCCTGCCACGGTGGCCCGCTACAGCCGTGAGCTGATGGTGTTGCTGGGGGTGTTGGCATTTAGCGTGCTGGCCCTGGGCTATGCCTGCCTGGCACGGCGCCCAACGCCATAACCTACCTGTTGGATGCATGTTCTTGCGGCAAAGGTTATTTGCCGCAAACTCAAAAATCACCCGTTGATGACGCTCTATAGTGCTCGGCATTACAAGACCTATGCCGAGCCTGCCTGATGATCCCCACCCTGGATTCCATTTTTTCTCGCCTGCGCCTGCGCCAGTTGCGCCTGCTTATCGAGCTGGACCGCTGCGGTTCGCTGCACAAGGCGGCCGAAGCCATGGCCATTTCCCAGCCTGGGGCCACCAAGGCCTTGCAGGAGGTGGAGGAAGTGCTGGGTGTGCCGCTGTTCCAGCGTTTGCCCAGTGGCTTGGTGGCCAACGATGTAGGCCGTTGCGTCGTACGTTATGCGCGGTTGATCCACAGCGACGTGGGGCACTTGCGTGAAGAGGTGCTGGGTATCGTTCAGGGTCAGGGTGGGCGGCTTGCGGTAGGCAGCATCATGGGGGCCATGCCGATACTGGTCAGTGCGTTGGGGCGCTTGCGCCGCAAACAGCCGCTGCTGGCAGTGGAAATCGCCGAGAACACCAGCGCCAACCTGCTCGCCCAACTGGACGAGGGGCGCCTCGACCTGGCTATTTGCCGGCCGGGCCTGGGCCGCAATGCGGCAGACTATGCCTTTGTCGAAATGGCCCATGAGCCGCTGACGGTGGTCGCGCACCCCCAGCACCCGCTGGCCGGGGCGGGGGCACTGAATATCAGCGACCTGAGCCCGTACCGCTGGGTGGTCTACCCGGCCAACATGCCCATGCGCCAGGCGCTGGAGCGTGAGTTGAGCGAGGCAGGGGTGGAGGTACCGCGGTATCCGTTGGAAACCTTCTCCACCTTCGCCACGTTCATGCTGCTGGAGGATGACCCTGCGCTGGTGGCGGTAATCCCCAGTGCGGTGGCGGCCTTTGCCGAGCAACGCGGGTTGCTGGTAACGCTGGCGGTCCGCTTGCGGGCCTTGAGCGAACCGTTTGGCATCGTGCACCGGGTTGCCGCACCGCTGTCACCGGCGGCGCAGTTGTTGGTGCATGAACTCGCGGCAGGTTGAAGCATTACGCGGCTCCCACAGGCAACTTGCAATACGGCCTTAGAACTGCCGCTTGCGGTAATCGATGAGGCTGGAAAACACCGTAATCAATGCCGCTGCCGCGACAAAGAAGATCAACGCATAGAAGTAGTCTCCGGTGAGCTGCACGATCAGCCCTATGACGATCGGCACCAGCACGCCGGCCATGTTGCCGCAGAAATTCATCGTACCGCCCAGTACCCCGGTGCGCGACGGGCCTCCGATGATTGCCGGCAGGCACCAGTACATCCCGCACCAGCGAATGAAGAACATCGCCACGCACAGCAGGCTGATCACCGCAACGGTTTCGCCCACGTAGGCTGCCGCCAGGATGCACAGCGCTGCCACCAGGGCCGAGCCGCTGAACAGGCTGCGCATTACCAGGTTTGGCGAGGCACCGGTGGCACGCCAGCGATCACCGATCCAGCCGCCGATCAGCTCGCCGACAAACCCGCACATGAAGATCAGGAAGGTTGCCCCGCCCATGGCCGAGATGTTCAGGCCGTGCGCCTTGTGCAGGTAGCTGGGCATCCAGGTCAGCAGGCCGTAGAACACGGCCAGGATGCAGCTGTAGCCGGCGAACATGGCAAAGATCGAGCGGTCTTTCAGCAGTTCGCGCAGCGGCAGGCTGGATTGGGCCGCTGCAGCATGGGCACTGGCGTTGCCTTCGGTGATGTGGCGCAGTTCCGCCTCGTTCACCCCTGGGTGTTCGCTGGGGTGGTTGCGGATGTACCTGTACGCCAGGATGCCGGCCAGCACGGTGCCGACCCCGGCCACCACAAAGGCCAGGCGCCAAGAGCCCAACCAGGCGATCAGGCCGGAAATCAGGATCGCCCCCAGTGCGCTGCCCAGCGGCGCGCCACCATCCACCAGCACGGCACCGCGGCCGCGCTCGTTGGGTGTCAGCCAGGCGCCGTTGAGCTTGGCACCGGCGGGCATGATCGGCGATTCGGCCACGCCCAGCCCGATGCGTGTCAGCAGCAGCACCAGCCAGCTGTGCGAGGCCGCCCCCAGCGCCTGGAACAGCCCCCAGGCGACGGTGGCAGCACCGATGATGCCACGGGTGTGGAAACGGTCCAGCAGCATGCCACCAGGGATTTGCATCAGGGCATAAGACCAGAAGAAGGCACTGAGCATCAGCCCCTCCATGGCCGGCGTCAGGTTGAATTCGGGGGCAATCAGCGGCAGTGCCACCGACAGCGAGGCGCGGTCGATGTAATTGATGGCGGTCAGCAGCAACAGGATCAGGAAGATGCGCCAGCGCACCGTGGTCATCGGGGCCGCCGTGGGCAGCGCCAGGGCAGACGGGGAGGGTGAGGTCTTCATCGCAGGAGCTCGTTGTTGTGATTATCGGGAGGCGTAGCGGCTACGCAGGCCGATTGTTGGAGCGCTGCCGATGGGGCGGGTAATGAAAAGAGCTGATACGCCAATAACACCGCCTTATTGCCCCGGTCGGGGATAAGCACTGGTTATTGGCGTATCAGCTCTTTTCATTATCGACGGTGCAGGCCCGCGCTCTAGATTGCTCCGGCACGGCCCGCCAGCGCCACGGTGGGCACAACAAGAACAACGCAGTTGCCCAAGGACATCTCATGAGCCAATTTCAGTTTCACTTCCCCACCCTTGCCAAATGCGGCGCGGGCCTTGCCGACCAGGCGGGTGCGCTGCTCAAGCCCTATGTGGACGGCCCCTTGCTGGTGGTCACTGACCAGGGTTTGCTTGACGCAGGCATCCTTGCGGGCTTCTTTGCCTCGCTGGAGCAGGCGGGCATCGACTACCAACTGTTCTGCGCCGTTGAAGCCAACCCCGGCACCGACGTGCTGGATGCCGCCGTGGCGCTGCTGAAGCAGTGCGGCTGCACAGCGGTGATTGGCGTGGGCGGTGGCAGCAGCATCGACACCGCCAAGGGCGTGGCGGCAATGGCCACCAACCCCGGTAATATTCTCGACTACGAAGGTTACGACAAGCTGACCCAGCCGCCGCTACCTATCTTCGCCATCCCGACCACTTCTGGTACGGGGAGCGAGTGCACGGCGTCGACCGTGTTCACCAACAAGCGCACGCTGTTCAAGACGGTAATCGTCAGCCCGAGCCTGTTCCCACGCCTGGCCATCCTGGACCCGGCTCTGACCCTGAAACTGCCCGCAGCCATCACGGCTGCCACTGGCATGGATGCGCTGACCCACGCCATCGAATCGTATGTGTCGCGTCAGGCCAACCCGATCAGCCAGGCGATGGCCCTGCAAGCCATCCGCCTGATCGCAGGCAGCCTGGAAAAAACCTACTTCGTCGGCACCGACATCGCAGCCCGCGAGCAGATGCTGCTGGGCTCGTTCCTGGCGGGTGTGGCGTTTTCGCAATCCAGGCTGGGCAACGTACACGCCATTTCCCACACCTTCGGAGGGGTATTCAACATCCCCCATGGCATCGCCAACGCTGCGCTGCTGCCGTACGTGATCAAGTTCAACCTGCCGGCCTGCCCGGAGCGATTCCGCGATATCGCCGTAGCCCTGGGCGCTGATGTGACCGGGCTTTGCGTGGAGCAGGCGGCGGCACGTGCCGTGGACGCGGTGGTGGCGTTGAACCAGGCCATCGGTATTTCCGCCACCATTCGTGAGCTGGGCGTGGACCTGGCGTTTCTGCCGCAGATGGTCAGCGATTCGATGCGCAGCGGCAACGTGCTGGTCAACCCGCGGCTGACCACGGCACGCGATGTCGAGCGCCTGATTACCGACGCCTACCACGGCACCCTCTGATCCTGTAGTGGAACCACGACTATGTTTTATGAAATGCGTACCTACACCCTGCACATCGGCAAGATGAAGCAATACCTCGAACACTTCGAAAAGGAAGGCTTGCCGGTGATCTCGCGCTACGCCAAGCTGGTGGGCTGGTGGTACACCGAGATTGGCGAACTGAACCAGGTGGTGCACATCTGGGCCTACGAGAGCCTTGACGAGCGCATCGAGCGCCGTGCTGCGTTGTACCGCGATGCACAATGGCTGGAGCGTTTCATCCCCGTGGCATTCCCGATGCTGGTGCGGATGGAGTCCAAGCTGCTGATGCCTGCTGCGTTCTCGCCGATCCAGTAACCTGTTAACCGCATTGCATCAAGGAGCAACCGGATGGATCTAGGCATTACCGGCCGCTGGGCCATTGTCTGCGCGGCCAGCCAGGGCCTGGGCAAAGGCTGTGCCGAGGCCCTGGGCAAAGAAGGCGTCAACCTGGTCATCAATGCGCGCACCCAGGCCACACTGGAGCAGACGGCCAGTGAGCTGCGCGCGGCTTGCCCAAGTATCGAAGTACGTACCGTAGCGGGTGATGTGACCGATGCCGAGGTGCGTCAGGCGCTGTTGGCGGCCTGCCCGCAGGTCGACATTCTGGTCAACAACGCGGGCGGCCCGCCACCGGGGGATTTCCGTGACTGGGGGCGTGAAGACTGGCTGACGGCGCTGGACGCCAACATGCTCACCCCCATCGAGCTGATCAAGGCGGTGGTAGATGGCATGGCCGAGCGCGGTTTCGGGCGGGTGGTGAATATCACCTCAGGCGCGGTAAAGGCGCCGATCGACATACTGGGTTTGTCCAATGGCGCCCGCAGTGGCCTGACCGGTTTTATTGCTGGTCTCGCCAGGCAGCAGCGCCTGGTGGGTAGCAATGTGACCTTGAACAACCTGCTACCAGGGGCCTTCGACACGGCGCGCCTGCAAAAGACCTTGAAGGCGGCGGGTGGTGATGTGCAGGCCACGGCCCAGGCGCGGCGCAAGGCTATTCCAGCGGCGCGCTTTGGTGATGCCGGGGAGTTCGGCGCGTATTGCGCGTTCCTGTGCAGTGCCCATGCCGGATACATCACCGGGCAGAACCTGCTGATTGATGGCGGGGCGTTCCCCGGTACGTTCTGAGCGCGACTGACTGACGTGGGAGCAACTGTCTTCTTGTGGAAGCTGGCCTTGCCGGCGATGGGCCGCTTTGCGGCCCTTCGCGGGCAAGCCCGTTCCCACCGGTACCCTGTCAGCCTTCAGGTGTGGTGATCAGTGAATCGCCACCGGGTTGATGTTCACCTGGGTCGAGCCTTTGTACAGCGGTTGCCCCAGCACGAACAGGAACTCGAACGCCTTGTCTTTCACCAGCGGACGGGTGTCGATCAGCTCCAGGTTGTAGATACCGCGCTTGGCCAGCATGAACTGGTTGACCGGGAACTCTTCACCGCTCGGGTTTGGGTACACCTCGGAGGCCCAGGTATCGCCACCAAAGGCGACAATGCCTTGATCTGCCAGCCATTCGGCCGCCGGCAGGTCGATGCCCGGCTCGGTGGCGAGGAACTGCTGGTTGTCCTTCCCGATCAGTTCTAGCCAGCCGGTGTTGAACAGCACTACATCACCTTTGCGCAAGGTAATGCCTTCTTTCTTCAGTACCGCCTTGATGTCAGCGACGGTAAACGCGGTGCCGCCCGGTACGATGGCCTTGCCGTAGTAAGCCGTCATGTCCAGCACCACACCACGGGTGACCATCGGCGGCACTTTCTCCACACCCAGTTTGGTTACGCCTTCGACGGTGACGAAATCGGCTGCCTTGTTGCCGTTGTAGTAGACATTGTCGATACCGATGTGGCCGATGCCGTTGAGTTGGGTGCCAACGCCGGTCCAACCGTTGACCAGTTCATCGTTGAAGCTGAACTTGTTGTGGCCCAACGTTTGGCCGGCTTGCTCGCCGGGCTGGATGTTGTACAGGTGGAAGCTGCGATGGCGGAATGCCGGCAGGTCCTTGCTCACGGGTACGGCCAGCGGGTAGGTCTTGCCGGTTTTGACCAGGCCGACAGCCTGCTTGACCACTTCCGGGGTAAGCAGGTTGGCGGCGCCGATCTCATCCTGCTTGCCGTAAGGCGAGGTCTGCCAGTCGGCAGCGAGGGCGGCCTGGGCGGTGGTCGCCAGCGCGACGGCGAGCAGCAGGGGCTTGAAGCGTTTCATGGTGTACTCCTGAACGAAAATGTTGTCAGGAGCGAATTTTGCGCAGGGCCGGCAAGGTGAAAAAGCGGCCGGCGGGACAATGACTTTTGCCTGCCGGTCAACAACCGCCATCATGCAGCGCCAGGCTCTGGCGCAACTGTTCGAGCATGGCCACGCGCAGCGCCAGCGGAGCCTGCACGCGGATTGACCCTGCCTGGGACAGCAGCCAGCCCATCAGTGCCCGGTTGTCGTCGACGGTGGCCACCAGTGCGGCACCGCCGCTCGCTTGTGGCGTCAGGCGCATGTCTGCCGACAACGGTGATTGTTCCAGGCGGCGGGCCAGCGTGTCATCGACCCAGGCTTGCAGTTCAACCTGTGCCGGGGGCGTGAGCACATCAGGTTGCAGTCGCTGCGCTTCGCCCAGGCTCAGGCCTGGTTGCCAATACCATCCGTAAGGCATGCCTTTGCTGTTGCACTGCAGCGGGAACAGCGCGGCGAGCTCGACCAGGTCGCGCTCCACGGTGCGTTTGCTGGTGGTATGGCCCACGGTTGTCAGTGCGGCCTGCAACTGGGTGGAGCTCATCCCCGGGTGGCGACCGGGCAGCAACTTCAACAGCTGCCACTGACGGGCGATGGTATGGCGGGTAGGGTGGCTGGGCAAAGGGCTCGTCCTTGAGAACAGGTGCCACACATAGTTGGTGGTGGCGTTTGGCTATTGCGCGAGCATACCTTTTCGCTGAATGGGATCCAAGTTTTCGCACCTGCACAGCGCTGTCAAGCGCCGGGGTTGAAACCGACAACGTTGTAACAGGGCAACGGGTTACTGGCAAAAATGTTGGGTAGCGATGTAGTGGCGCTTAATTCATGCATGTCACCCATTTACCTGTTCCCGTGCCTTCTTTCAGCTGTCGCAATGCCTGTGGCAGTGCTGTAAAGGCGAACTCGCGGCGTTCTGGTGCGATCAGGCGGCCGTCAGCTACCGCCTGCAGCAGTTGTTCACCCGCCACGCGCAGGGCCTGGCGATCTGCCAGTCGGCCGTAGGCATGAATGCTGTTCAACGCCACCTCATGCAGTGAAATTGCCGTGCTGAATGCCACTGTTGGCGCGCTTTCCTGGCGGTCCTGGATGCACACCAGGTGCCCGTTGTAGCCAAGCAGATGAGCAAGGCTGCCGGCGTGATGGCCGCTGACGGTATCGAACACAGCATGCAGTGGGCGCTCGCCCAAGGTGGCTTGCAGTTGCTGCTGCCAGTCGGCATCGTGGTAGTCGTACACGCCGCTTGCGCCAAGCGTCTTGAGCGTAGGGTGGTGGGCTTGCCCGGCAGTCGCCCAGACACGCAGGCCCCGTTGCACGGCCAGCTGTGCCAGGTAGAAGCCCACTGCACCACCGGCACCGATCACCAGTACATCTCGGCTGGCGCCTGCGGGTATTTTGGCCAGGGCCTGCCAGGCGGTCAGGGCGGGGCAGGGCAGGGCAGCGGCGGCGCTGTCGCTGAGTGTGCCGGGGATAGCCATCACCAGGCTGGCATCAAGCAGGCAGTGCTCGGCGAAGCTGCCGTCGCGGGCCAGCGATTGATGGTAGGCCACGCGGCTGCCCAAGGGCAGGTCGACACCTGTGCCTGCGGCGACTACCACGCCGGCACCATCCACACCCGGGACTGTGCCTTGCTGCCAGGCCGGGTGGCCCCACTCGCAGATTTTCCAGTCCACCGGGTTGAGGGCAATGGCGCGGTTGGCCACCAGCACCTCACCGGGGCCGGGTTGCGGCAGGGGTTTACGGAGCAGTTGCAGGCCGTCGAGGCCGGCGTTCGGGGTCCAGGCCCAGGCTTGATGGTCGGTTGGCATGGTGCGGGTCCTTGTGAGACGGGGGGGGGCGGCAGGCTAGCGGGGATCGGGCGGGGGAAACAGGTAGAGGTGGGACAAGGTGTTTTGACTCAGGGGCAAAAAAGCGGGGTTGCAGTGCAACCCCGGTTCACTCAGCCCAGGGTTTTTGCCAAGGCTTGCAGGCCACCTTCATAGATGCCCTTGAACAGCGCCTGGGCCTCGGCATCGTTTACCCCGACCGGGGTGAACTCGCCCGACCACTCCACCAGGCTGCCCTGGCCATCTGCCTTGACCTGCAGGGTCGACAGGTAGCCGGTGACCGGGAACGGGCTGGTCATGATCGCGTAGCTGTAGCTGCGCGCGTTCTCGTCAAAGGCCATCAGGCGCTCGACGATGCGGTTGCCGTCCGGGTCTTTCAGCGAGCGCACGCGGCCACCTTCGCTGGCAATGCTCTCGGGGATGAACGGCAGCCAGTCGGGCAGGCTGTCGAAACCGCCGATCAATGCCCAGACATGTTCAGGGCTGTGTTTGGTTTGCAGGGAAGCATAGGCAGTTGCCATGAAGTAGTTCTCCAGTTGGATTCAGATAGCGAGGCTGTCGACCACACCGCCGTCGACCCGCAGGGCCGCGCCGGTGGTGGCGGAGGAGTAAGGGGAGGCGAGGTACACCACAAGGTGGGCGACTTCGTCGACATCGGCGGCGCGCTGGATGATCGAACTCGGCCGCGCAGTGCGCACGAAATGGTCGGCCTCTTCACGAATGCTGCGCCCGGACGCCTGGGCCGCATCGGCTACCAGCGCGGCCACGCCATCGGTCAGGGTGGGGCCGGGCAACACCGCGTTCACGGTAACCCCGGTGCCGGCCAGGCGCTTGGCCAGGCCATGCGACACTGCAAGGTTGGCGGCCTTGGTGACGCCGTAGTTGATCATGTCGGCAGGGATGGCGATGCCCGATTCCGAGGAAATGAACAGGATTCGCCCCCAACCTTTCTCGACCATGCCCGGGGCATAGTGGCGGGCCAGGCGTACGCCACTCAACACGTTGGTGTCGTAGAAGCGTGCCCACTCGCTGTCGGCCACGTCGAAAAAGTCGACGTCGTCATAGATGCCCAGGTTGTTGACCAGAATGTCGGCCTTAGGGTGGGCGGCAAACAGGGTTTCGGCACCGGCGGCGGTGCCCAGGTCGGCGACTACGCCGTGAATCTGCCCACGGCCGCCTTGCCCGTGCAGTTCGGCCAGGGCTGCATCCAGCGATTTCTGGGTGCGACCGGCAATGACCACGTCGGCGTTGGCGCGAGCCAGGCCGCGAGCGATGGCCAGACCAATACCGCCGGTCGAGCCGCTGATGATGGCGGTGCGTCCGCCGAGGTCGATGTTCATGGAATGGCTCCTGTGGATGAGTTGCATCGATAGGAGCCATACTAGTAAAGCGCGTTAAGACTGTAAAAGACGTAATTAGACTTAGTTCAGACCTTTGGCGACTTATTGGCCAGCGCCAGTACCCGTTCACGGAAAATACCCACGATTGGCCGCAGGTCGACCTGGTGCCAGGCCGCCCATAACTGCACGCTGGGCTGGAACCACGCCAGCTGGCGCAGTACCACGGTAGGTCCGGCACTGGCTGTCAGGCTGCTTTGCACCATCGCCAGGCCGAGGCCTGCCGAGACAAGGCCGAGCACGCTGAGCGGGTCGGTCGCTTCAAGCGACAGGCGCGGGGTAAAGCCGGCATCGCCACAGCGGGCAATGAAGTCGTCGCGCTTGTTCACCTGGTCGGGCTGGCCACCCGTAATGATCCACTCTTGCTCGTGCAGGTCGGCCGGGGCCAGTTCGGCCTTGCTGGCCAGCGGGTGCGCGGCCGGGATGGCCAGCAGCATCGGGTCGTCCAGCACCGGCTGGGCACGCAGATCGGGGTCGTGCGTTGGCGGCGGTTCGCACACCAGGGCAATGTCCAGACTGCGTTGGCGCAGGCCCTCGAACTGCTCACTGGGAGGCATGTTGTATAGCGCGATGTGAATGTTCGGGCGCTCACCACGAATGGTCCGCACCGCACCGGGTAGAACGCCGGCATGGATGGCATGGTTGACGTAACCGATGCATAGCCCGCCTTCCTCACCCCGCCCGAGGCGTTTACCCAGCGATTCCAGGCGCTCGGCGTGCTTGAGCAGGCCGCGCGCCTCGGCCAGGAAGGTGCGCCCGTCGTTGGTCAGGTACAGGCGCTGGTTGCGCCGTTCGAACAGTGCCAGACCAAGGTTGTCCTCCAGCTGGGCGATCTGCCGGCTGAGGGGGGACTGGGAAATGTGCAGCTGTTCGGCGGCCCGGCCGACGTTTTCGCATTCGGCGACGGCCACAAAGTAGCGCAACTGACGTAGATCCTGCATGAGACCTCCAGGGACTTAACTATGACGAATTATGACTTGGACGGTCTCGACTTGGCCAGCCTAGGATGTGTCCACGTCGTCGGTTGACGACCTTGCATACCTTTTCTGGAGACATTTCATGAGCTTGAAAGACCTGATCGCCAACCCCTTGGGCTTCGGTACCGCGCCGCTGGGCAACATGTTTCGCAACGTGCCGGACGCCGAAGTACAAGCTTCGGTAGATGCCGCCTGGAACAATGGCGTGCGCTACTTCGACACCGCACCGTTCTACGGTGCCGGCCTCTCGGAAATTCGCCTGGGCAAGGCCCTGGCCCGGCGATCACGCAATGAGTACGTACTCAGCAGCAAGGTTGGCCGTGTCATCCTCGACGAACTGGAGGATCCATCATCCCGTGAACTGGGCGAGAAGAGCGGGCTGTTCGAGCATGGTAACCGTAACCGCATCGTCAATGACTACAGCGCCGATGCCACCCTGCGCTCGATCGAGGGCACGCTCGAACGCATGGGCACCGACTACCTGGATATTGTCTGGATTCACGACATCGCACAGGACTTCTACGGTGATGAATGGTTGAGCCGTTTCGAAACCGCGCGTACCGGTGCCTTCCGCGTGCTGACCCGCTTGCGTGAAGAGGGGGTGATCAAGGCTTGGGGCCTGGGTGTGAACCGTGTCGAGCCGATCGAGCTGACCCTGGACCTGGAAGAAGCGCGCCCGGACGGCTTCCTGCTGGCTGGCCGCTACAGCCTGCTGGACCACGAACGTGCCCTGCAACGGGTAATGCCCGGCGCGCTGGCGCAAGGCCTCGGGATTGTCGTCGGCGGCCCTTACAACTCGGGGGTGATTGCCGGTGGAGAGCACTACGAGTACCAGAAGGCCAGCCCGCAGGTCCGTGCCCGTGTGCAGCACCTGAATGAAGTGGCGGCGCGCCATGGTGTAGACATCAAGGCGGCGGCATTGCAGTTTTCGTTGGCGCACCCGGCAGTGGCGGCCGTGATCCCGGGGGCGACCCGGCCGCAACATGCCGACCAGGACCTGGCGGCGCTCAAGGCGGTCATTCCGGCGGCGTTCTGGGCCGAGTTGCAAGCGCTGGGACTGATTGCCCAGCATGCGCCACTGCCCAAGGGCTAAGCGTGCAATGAGCCGCGCCTTCCTGACCGCGTAACGTCAAGTAATTGCCGGCTGAATGCCGTGCTGGCCCGCGCCGCCCCTTGTGTCGCGACAATTAAGGCGGCGCATCGCGAGCGTTGCTCGCTATGTTTGTTTCGGGCCAGTTTTGCCTGGAGGTTTCGTGCGCGAACGCCTTGGCGCATGCCTCTTCGATGTGGATCGATACCGTTTTTTTGGATGTGCAAGTGCTCCCGATAACAGATAAAAACTAGCATTTTTATCAGTTGCTGCTTTACCACGAACAATGGGAATCTTCTGGCGTAGTTCAACCGACCAGGTTATTCAGGAGTTTTTGAAATGGACAGTGAAAGCCGCAAAGCTACACCTCAGGCAGCTCAGAAGGCCACGCAAGCTGATCCGAGAGCTGAGGTTGTAGCAAATATCCTCAAACAGTTGGATCTCGATGGCAATGGCAAAACTTCACATAAGGAAGCCTTGGCATTCATTGCAGGCAACATTAAATATCTCAGCGAGTTAGCAAGGGAAATTGCACACGCTGCCCGATGCATCGCGCCATCCCCGCACGCACAATCTATCGCGCACTACGCGGACGTTATCGAATACTCCGCAGGTAATAATGCCGTGCTGATAACAGCTATCCTTGAGGATAAAAGTAAAGATAAGACCCTGATCGTCAAGGACGTGCTGAAGGTAATGAAGTAGCCCGATCAATAACGGAGCAGGCGTGAGGCACGAAGAGGCCGATCCCGGTTCCGCCTTGTCAAAAGCCGATTCAGTGGCATGGCGGTCGGGGGGAGGATGCCATGGCGAGCACGCTTGCCATTCTCACACCCCACCCCGCCGCACATGCTTCACCAGCACCTTCTCCAACAACTCCCACATCGCAGGCTCGGTACTGAACGCCACATTGAACCGCATCCACCCGGTCGCCTTGGCATCCACCATGAACAACTGCCCAGGCCCGAGCATGATGCCTTTTTCCAGCGCATCATCCAGCAGCGCTGCGCTGTCCGGAATGGCCGGATGGCGGGTCCAGATGTACATGCCTTCATCCGATTCGATGAACAGTTCAAAGCCCAATCGATGCAAATGCCGGCCAACTTCCTGATGCGCCTCGGCCAGGCGTTGGCGCAGGCGCTTGAGGTGTTTGCGCCAGCGGCCGTCGATGATCGCGGCGTACACCACGCGCTCCATCACCTGTGAGGTGGTCAGGCCCGAACGCATCTTCAGGTGCAACAGTTTCTGCATCAGCTCGGGGTTGGCCAGCATGTAGCCGACCCGCACGTTGGGCGAAATGCTCTTGGAGTAGCTGCCCACGTACACCACCTGCTGCAGGTGGTCGAGGCTGGCCAGGCAGGGCTGCGGTTCGGCGACCATGTCGGCGTACAGGTTGTTTTCCACCAGGCGGAAGCCGTGCTGGCTGGCCAGTTGCAGCAGGCGGTGCAACTGCGGCAGCGGGGTGCGGGAGCAGGTGGGGCTGTGCAGGTGCGGCTGGGTGAAGAACGCGGTCGGGCGGTGGTGGGTGAGCAAGTGCTCCAGCTGGTTCAGGTCGTAACCGGCCGGGGTGCGTGGCACGCCGACCAGGGTGGCGCCCTGCGTGCGCAGAATGCTCATCAGGTTGGGGTAGCCAGGGTCGTCCACCAGCACCACATCGCCTGGGCGCACCAGCGTGCGGGCGGCCAGGTCCAGGGCCTGGCTGGCGCCGTGGGTGAGCATCAGTTGCGCAGGGTTGGCGACGATCGACAGCTCTTGCTGCAGGTTCTGCGCGGTCAGTGCACGCAGCTCCATCAGCCCCATGGGGTCGCCGTAGCCGGACAATTCCAGCGGGCTGCCGGCCACCTGGCGCAGGCCGCGACGCAAGCCGTCTTCGTACATCCAGTCGTTGGGCAGCCACCCGCACCCCGGTTTGTACGGCAACTGGCGGATCTCGAAGATCTGCTGCAGGTACCACTCGGAGTTGAACGTTGGTCGACTGGTATCAGCCTCGGCGTTGTGCGTGTCCAGCAGTTCGCCCGCCGCACGGTTGACGAAGAACCCCGCATTGCCACGGCTTACCAGCAGCCCTTGGGCGACCAGGCGGTCGTAGGCCTCGACCACGGTGAAGGTGCTCACCGAATAGCTCGCGGCAAAGGCGCGGATCGACGGCACCTTGGCGCCTGGCTTGAGGGTCTGGTTGTCGATCAGCTCGCGCAGCCCGTCAATGATCTGGTTGACCAGCGGGGTTGAGGAGTCTGGATGTAATTCGAACATTCGGGGCCTTCAGGGTGCGTATCGCCTGGCGTTTGCAGGGTGTACTGCATGGGCGACCTGTACAGTGCAGTGCGAGTTTCATGCCACTGTGCATGGCTCTCTGCGTCGGACATTTTTACATTAGGTGTCGGATATCGCCACATAAAGCATGTTCAGTTCGCTCCAGGCAGCCGCCCTGGGGCGCGTCAGCAGGCCGCCATGGAAGGCCTGCGTGTGTTCGTTCACACCTTCCTGCCCGCATTAGCACTGATGTACAGGTGAAACCGCCAGCCATCGGGGTTTCACAGTTTTCCTTGGATAAAAAGAAGCACGGGGTACACAACTGATGGACGCAACATCCACAACCACCACCGCGAAAAGCGGGCACGAGAGCAAGCTCAGTGCCTCGCTGAAGTCGCGCCACCTGACGATGATGTCCATCGCCGGGGTTATTGGCGGCGCCTTGTTCGTCGGTTCCGGCAGCGTGATCCACAGCGCCGGCCCAGCCGCTGTCCTGGCCTACCTGGCGGGCGGCATCCTGGTGGTACTGATCATGCGCATGCTGGGTGAAATGGCGACTTCCTCGCCAGACACCGGCTCGTTCTCCACCTACGCCGACCGCGCCATCGGCCGCTGGGCCGGTTTCACCATCGGCTGGCTGTACTGGTGGTACTGGGTCATCCTCATGGCCTGGGAAGCCTATGTGGCGGGCAAGATCCTGCATGGCTTCTTCCCCGACGTCAGCGTCAACGTGTTCGTGCTGGCCACGACCCTGTTGCTGATCACCGTCAACTTCTTCAACGTCAAACACTACGGTGAGTTCGAGTTCTGGTTCGCCTTGATCAAGGTGATCGCGATCGTCTGCTTCCTGATCGTGTGTACCGCTGCCGTGCTGAACGTCTGGCAGTTCGGTGAAGTGCGTGGCATCAGCCACCTTACCGCCGAAGGCTTCATGCCCAATGGCATCACCACCGTGATCGGTGCCTTGCTCGGGGTGATGTTTGCCTTCCTGGGTGCTGAAATCGTTACCATCGCTGCCTCCGAAGCCAAAGACCCGGCCGCGCAGATCGTCAAGGCCACCAACTCGGTCGTCTGGCGTGTGTGCCTGTTCTACGTGGGTTCGATCTTCCTGATCGTCTGCCTGGTACCGTGGAACGACCCGCACTTGGGCGTTTCCGGCTATGGCGCCTACCGCCGTACCCTGGAGCTGCTGGGCGTGCCGTATGCCGAGCTGCTGATGAACTTCGTGGTGCTGACCTCGGTAAGCAGCTGCCTTATCTCCGGCCACTACACTGCTTCGCGCATGCTGTTCTCCCTGGCCCAGCGTGGCGATGCGCCGTCGTTCTTCAAGATTACCCGCGCCGGCACCGGTGTACCGGTGTACGCGATCATGGGCTCGTGCGCCGTGGCCGTGGTGTGTGCGCTGATCAACTTCAGCGAGACCCTGCGCCCGAAAGACGTACTGGAAACCCTGATGAACACCACCGGCATGATTGCCCTGCTGGTGTACCTGGTCATCGCCTTCTCGCAGCTGCGCATGCGCCGCAAGCTGATTGCCGAAGGCAAGGAAGTACGCCTGAAGATGTGGCTGTTCCCGTGGCTGACCTACCTGGTGATCGCGTTCATCGTGGCTGCCCTGGTGACCATGGCCTTCATGCCTGACTACCAGATCCTGGTGATCTCCACCGGTATCGCTGCGGCGATCGTAGTGGCGATGGGCGTGGTGCACCAGATCCGTTCTGGCAGCAAGCAGCACTAAGCGTCACTTGCTTTTCGAAACGGCCGGCTCCCCTGGGGACCCGGCCGTTTCGCGTTGTTGGGCCTGGGCTTTTTCTGCGGGCATGTGGAAGCGCTGGTTCATCCAGGGCGAGCCGAGCAGGGCGGCGGCGGCGATCAGGGCCAGGATGGCGAGGGCGATGTAGGTTTTCATGGGCGTGCGCATGCAGGAATGACCTGAAGCATAGCCAGTCAGTTCCGGCGCGGATGCTGGCCCTTGGCTGACAAATGCATGAGTCGCCCTCTACAATGCGAAGCATTATCACTTGGCATTGGCTCGTCATGTCCACCACACCGCCCAACCAGGAACTGCTTGACGCGCTGGCGTTGCACTATGACGACCTGGTTCGCTACATCAAGCAGCGCTTTCGCGACCGGCATTTTGCCCGCGACCTTGTGCATGACGTTTACCTGCAGATCCTCGACAAACCGCCACGCCAGCGCATCTCGCTGCCGCTGGCCTTCCTGCGCAAGGTTACCTTCAACCGGGCCATCGACCGGGTGCGCGCCGAGTCGCTGCGTGCGGCTCACTTGGCCGCCGCCAGCCATGACGAACCGGCCCTGGACAGCTGGGACGGCGCCCGCGAGCTGGACTTCGAGCAACAGCTGCATGCCCTGCTGGCGATTATCGAAGCCTTGCCTGCACGTCAGCGCCAGGTGTTCCTGCTGCATCGCATCCACGGCATGGCCCAGCGAGACATCGCTGCCGAGCTTGAAATTTCGACCAACATGGTGACCCAGCATTTCAACCGTGCGCTGCACGCCATCGCTAGCCGTTGGGAACCGGCCCGGCGTGTGCGTGGCGAGGGGCGGGCATGAGCCAGGACAAGCGTGAAAACAAGCCTCAGGCCGACCCATTGGACGCGTTCAGCGAAGCCCTACGCGCGCGGGTAGCCTCCCGCGAGGCATTGATCGCTGAAGGCAAGGCCATGACTGCACACCGGCGCAAGGCAGCCAAGGCGGCCAAGGCAAGCCTGTTGTCGCTGTTGCTGGCAGGTGGCCTGTGGTGGGTGGACCCGGCCTGGCAGACCGAGCACGTGCAGGTGGCTGTTGGCGCAACGCACGAGCTGGTGCTGGCGGACGGCAGCCAGGTGCTGCTGGACTCCGGCAGCAGCCTGCTGATCGAACGGCGCCTGCGCAGCCGGCAGCTGGAGCTGGTCGAAGGGCAGGCGCGCTTTACCGTAGTGCATGCTGATGCGCCGTTCATTGTCCGCAGCCAAGGCGTGCGGGTGCGTGATATCGGTACGGTGTTCGACGTGCGTAGCGATGCGCGTGGCGTGCGGGTAGGGGTGCAGGAAGGTGCAGTAGAAGTCGGCAGTGCGCACGGCGCCGTGCAGCAACTGACGGCCGGGCAGCAACTGCTTGCGGTCGCCGGTGAGCTGGGTGCGGTGCAGGCAGTGCAGCCGAGCGCGATGGCAGCCTGGAGCAGCTCGGTGTTGCGCTTTGACGGTACACCGTTGCGCGATGCGATTGTGGATTTGCAGCGCTACAGCGAGGTGCCGTTGCGCTTGGCGGACGAGCGCACCGGTAGCTTGCGCTTGTCGGGTGAGTTCGACAGCCGGCAGATGCGGGCGTTGCTGGAGCACTTGCCGGCGGTGTTGCCGGTGACGGTGGTGCGCGGTGCTGATGGTGGCCTGGTCATTGGCCGGACTGATTGATCGCCTGTTCTGGCCCTTTCGCGGGCACGCCCGCTCCCACAGGAATCACATAAATTCTGTGGGAGCGGGCGTGCCCGCGAAAGGGCCAGAACAGCCAACCAATAATTATTTTCATTAGCACATCAACATCCGCCCATGCCCAATCGCCATTCCCATGAAGTCACTTGAATCGTATGGGGAACACATGGGTAACCACCTCTCACCGCTGACGCTTCTGGCCGCCAGCCTGTTTACTTGCGCCAGCGTCCAGGCGCAGGACGCCATCTTCGCCCTGGATATCCCGGCACAACGTCTGGACCGCTCGCTAAACGCCCTGGCCCAGCAAACCGGCACCCGCATCCTGTTTTCCACCGATGCCGCCGAGGGCCGGCAGGCCGGCGCCGTGCAAGGGCGCATGAGTGTCGCGCAGGCCTTGCAACAGCTGCTGGCAGGCTCGGGCTTGCAGCTGCAGCGTGCCGGGGAGGGTTACCTGATTGGCGCGCCGGCCAGTGGCACCGCGTTGGAGCTGGGTGCTACCAACATCGACAGCCAGCGCTACAGCAACAGCACAGACGGCACCGGCGCCTACACCCTGGGCACCACGCGCGCCGGTACTGGCCTGAACCTGTCGCCGCGTGAAACACCACAGTCGATCAGCGTGGTCACCCGCCAGCGCATGGACGACCAAGGCCTGAACGACCTCACCGAGGTCTTGCAGCAAACCCCAGGTCTGTCGGTGCAAAGCCTGGGCAGCGAGCGTTTCAATATCTATTCGCGTGGCTACTCGGTCGACAATTACCAGTTCGACGGCATCCCCACCACCCTTGATATCGTCAGCCAGGTATCAGCCCAGAGCCTGGCCGACATGGCCATCTACGATCATGTCGAGGTATTACGGGGGGCCACCGGCCTGCTGACCGGCGCAGGTGACCCGTCGGCCACCATCAACCTGGTGCGCAAGCGGCCCACCGCTGAATTCAAGGGGCATGTCAGTGCGGGGCTGGGGTCGTGGAACAAGTACCGCACCGAGGTCGACCTGTCCGGTCCGCTGACGCCTACCGGCAATGTGCGCGGGCGCATGGTCGCCGCCTACCAGCAGAACGACAGCTTCGTTGACCACTATCACCAGGAAAAGCAGGTGTTCTACGGCATCCTTGAAGCCGACCTAAGCGACAGCACCTTGCTCACTGTGGGGGCTGACTATCAACGCAACCGCCCGGAGGGTTCGTCGTCGGTGGCGTTCCCGCTGTTCTACAGCAACGGCGAGCAAACCGATTTTTCCCGTTCCACCAACAGCGCCGCACGCTGGAGCAGCAACCCTCAGGACGCGTTGAACACCTTCGCCAGCATTGAGCAGCAACTGGGCCACGACTGGAGCCTGCGGGTGGCGGTGAACCAGATGTACATCAACCGCGACGACTACCAACTGGCGACCGCCAGCTGGGGCTTCCCCGACAAGCAGACCGGCGAAGGCGTGCGCCTTTACGGCGGTGCCGGCAGCACCTGGCAGAAGCAGGTTGGCGTGGATGCCCAGCTCAAGGGCCCATTCCAGGCGTTCGGCCGCGAGCACGAGCTGGTGCTGGGCTACAACTTCTCCCGCTACCAGAACCACCACGACCCACTGCGTGGCACCGCCATCGAAGGTACGCGGGTCAATTTCTACACCTGGGACAACTACACCACCAAGCCCAACACCGGTAACGGCAAGCTGTACGACGGCGACACCAGCATCTACCAGAGCGGCACTTACCTGGCCACGCGTCTGCGACCCACCGACGATTTGTCGGTCATCCTTGGGGCCCGGGTCAGCAATTACCGTTACCGCTACGACCTCACCACCCAGCCGAACAAGATCCCGGGCAACCGTGAAAGCGGCGTAGTAACGCCCTATGCCGGCGTGGTCTACGACCTTGACGACATCCATTCGGTGTATGCCAGCTACACCAGCATCTTCAAGCCGCAGACGGTGCGTGATGCCAGCGGTGCAACGTTGGCGCCGCGTGAAGGCGACAACTACGAAGTCGGCCTGAAGAGCGAGTACTTTGGCGGGCGCCTGCAAACCAGTGTCGCGGCGTTCGAGATCAAGCAGGACAACCTGGCCGTGGTCGACCCGGGGCAGGTCGTGCCAGGTACCACCACTGCCGCGTATCGCGCCATTTCCGGCGCTACAACGCGTGGCTTCGAGGTGGAGGCCAGTGGTGAACTGCAGCCAGGCTGGAACCTCAGCGCCAGCTACAACCACAGCATCATCAAGGATGCTGATGGTGAGCGCATCAACACCGTGTTTCCGGCCAACATGGTCAAGCTGTGGACCACGTACCGCCTGCCGGGTGAATTGGAACGCCTGACCGTGGGGGGCGGGATGAACTGGCAGAGCGGCACCCATTTCACTGCCACACCAAGCGAGTTGGGCACCGTCAAGGCCAAGCAAGGGCAGTTCGCCGTGTTCAACCTGATGGGCCGCTACCAGATCACCGACCAGCTTTCGACCACGCTGAACGTGAACAACCTGCTCGACAAGAAGTACCTCAGTGCGCTGGATACCACGTTCTACAGTGGCTATTACGGCGAACCGCGCAACGTCATGGTGACCACCCGCTGGGATTTCTGATTGCAAGTGCGGCCCTATTGCCGGAGATAGGGCCCTCACCGGCGACAGATGGCATATGCTGAGAACATTGTCCGTCCCAAGGAGCCTCACATGGCCTGGTCCGCCACCCAGTATTCCCTGTTCGAAGATGAACGCACCCGCGCTGTGCGCGACCTGCTTGCTGCCATCCCGACCCCGCCGCGCCCGGTACGCCACGCCACCGATCTGGGCTGCGGCCCGGGCAATTCCACCGAAGTGCTGCTGCAACGCTACCCCGATGCCCAGGTAATCGCCCTGGACAGCGACCCGGACATGATCGACAAGGCCCGTGAGCGCAAACGGCTGTGCATCCCCCGGGTACGCACGGCCATCGCGGACATCGCCGGCTGGTCCGCCCCGGAACCGCAAGACCTGATCCTGGCCAATGCCTCGCTGCAATGGGTACCCGACCACGCCTCGCTGTACCCGCACCTGGTGCGCCAGTTGAGCGAAGGCGCCAGCCTGGCCGTGCAGACCCCGGACAACCTCGACGAACCGGCGCACCGGCAATTGCGCGAGATTGCCAGCCAAGGCCCCTGGGCGGCCAAGTTCGCCGATTTCCAGCTGCCACCACGGCACAGCGCAGCGTTCTACTACGACCTGCTCAGCCCGCTGTGCGCGCGGGTGGATGTGTGGCGCACCACCTATCACCACCCGTTGCCGGGTGGCGCCGAAGCGGTGGTGGAGTGGTTCAAGGGTTCGGCCCTGCGGCCTTATCTGGCCAGGCTTGATGAACAGGAGCAGGCCGACTTCCTGCAGATGTACCTGCAGGCCATGCAGCGAGACTACCCACCGGCCACCGATGGCAAGGTGCTGCTGCCGTTCCCGCGCTTGTTCGTGATCGCTACCCGCTAGGGTGGCGCCAGCGCCAGGCCACGTAACTGTAAACGCCAAGGTTGAGCAGCAGCACAACGCAACCCAGCAGCAGCTGAATGTGCGGCGTCAGCCCGGCGGGGTAGATCAGCGGCCAGATATAGTGCTCGACGAAACCGCCTTGGTAGCCTGCGTCACCCGCCGCGCTACGCATGCGGTTTTCCCAGGTGGTGAGCGGGCAGCCCAGGTGCAGGCACTCCACCGCAAGGCCCCAGGCCAGGGCTGGCAAGTGGACGAGCAGGGCGGGGCGCCACTTGAGCACCAGCAGGCCGCCGAACAGCACCAGCAGGATGAAGGCCAGATGCAGGAGGACCAGGGCGTCGGCGGCAAGGCGGTAGAACATGGGCAGTGTGCCAGGGGTTGAAGTTACCCCAGCATAGTTGGTTGCCTGTGCCGGCCTCTTCGCGGGCTTGCCCGCTCCCACAGGATCACCGCAGGTTTTGAATGCTGTGCAGTACCTGTGGGAGCGGGCAAGCCCGCGAAGAGGCCGGCACAGGTTTACATCCCTTCCTCGACCATTTGCAAAAAGGTCGCCACCACCCGTCGCGTGCGCTGTTCGCTAAGGCAAACCAGCGTCTCGGTCAAATGCCGTTGGCAATCCACAATCGGCAGCGCACACACCCGCGCATCGGCGCCAAACTCCGCCGCCGACACCACCCCCACGCCAATCCCCACCACCACCGCTTCCCGCGCCGCCTCGCGGCCTTCCACCTGGATCGCCGGGCGAATCCGCAGCCCGGCCCGCTGCATTTCTTCTTCCAGGGTCTGGCGCGTCACCGAGCCAGGCTCGCGCAGCACCAGCGGTGTGTCGTCCAGGTCGGCCAGGCTGATCGAACCACGGCTGGCCCAGGGGTGGTGGTGGGAAACGAACGCCACCATCGGGTCGCGGCGCAGCGGCAGGCAATGCAGCCGCTCATCGTCCACATCCCGTCCCAGCAGCGCCAGGTCGGCCTGGTAGCTGAACAGCCGGGCCAGCGACTCATCGGTGTTGCCGGTCTCGATCTTCACCTGGATGCCCGGGTAGCGCTGGCAGAAGCGGGCGATCTGCGGCAGCACGTGCACCGGCGCATCCACCGCCAGCACCAGGCTGCCGGTGTGCAGGGCACGCGAATCCTGCAGCAGGTCATGGGCCTCGGCTTCGCAGGCGAACAGGCGCTGGCTGATGCCCAGCAAGCGCTCACCGAGGTCGGTCAACTGCACCGAACGTTTGTTGCGGTGGAACAGCAAAACGCCGAAGCGTTCCTCCAGCTTGCGCACCTGGTCCGACACCGCAGGCTGGGTAAGAAACAGCTTTTCCGCTGCGCGGGTAAAGCTGCCGTGCACGGCCACCGCATGAAAGGCCTTGAGTTGTGCGTGGGAAACCGACATGACCACCTCAGTAACAAGCTGAGCTTATGTGTGAAATACGATAAATCGATTTTATTTATCTTAGCGCAACTGTTTCCATGCATGTCAGCCCGACGCTGGCACCACGAATGCCGCCAGGGCCATGGTGCCCACACGGTGCCATCTGACCCGATGACAGCCTTGTCATCGCTGTGCGTAACACAAGAACAAGACAGGCGTTTCTTCACATTCTGCCGGCACACTTGAGCAAGAGGTCAGACGTACATGAATCAATCACTAGCCGCGTTCAAACGCTGGCGCATCCAGATTTTCGCCATCACCTGGCTGGCCTACGCCGCCTTCTACTTCACCCGCAAAGCCTTCTCGGTGGCCAAGCTGGGCATCGCCGAAGACCCCAACTTCATGCTCGACAAAGCCGCCATGGCCAACCTCGACGCCATCTACCTGGCCGCTTATGCCGTGGGCCAGTTCACCTGGGGCATGCTCGCCGACCGTTTTGGCCCTCGGGTGGTGGTGCTGGGCGGGTTGCTGATTTCCGCCGTGGCGGCGGTGGTGATGGGCAGTTACGCCACCTTCCCGATCTTTGCCACCTGCATGCTGGTGCAGGGCCTGGCGCAGTCCACCGGCTGGGCCGGGTTGTGCAAGAACATCGGCAGCTTCTTCCCGGCTTCGCAGCGCGGGCGGGTACTGGGGTTGTGGAGTTCCTGCTATGCCTTCGGCGGCCTGGTGGCTTCGCCGTTCGCGGGTTGGTGGGCCTACACACTGGTCGGCACCTGGCACGCGGCGTTCTTCTCCAGTGCCGCCGTGGTGGCGCTGGTGGCCGTGCTGTTCTTCATCCTGCAGCGCAACAAACCTGAAGATGTCGGCCTGCCGGCGGTAGAGCCCGAGCCGCAGAGCATGGCCCCGGCCGGCAACCTGTGCAGTGTGTGGGCGCCGCTGAAAGAGATCCTGCGCAACCGCACCGTGCTGACGCTAGGCCTGGCGTACTTCCTGCTCAAGCCCGCGCGCTACGCCATCTTGCTGTGGGGGCCGGTGATCGTCTTCGAGCAGATGCCTTCGGTGGGCAAGGTGGGTGCGGCAATCATCCCGACCGCCTTCGAACTGGCCGGGCTGCTGGGCCCGATCATCATTGGCCTGGCCTCCGACAAACTGTTCGGCGCCCGCCGCATGCCGGCTTGCGTGATCAGCCTGGTGTTGCTGACGGTGACCCTGGCGGCCTTCATGGCGGCCATGCACACCGGTAGCGTGATGCTGGTGGTGGCGTTGCTGTTCGTCATGGGCCTGACCCTGTACGGGCCAGATTCGATGATCAGCGGCGCGGCGGCCATCGACTTCGGCACCGCCAAGGCCGGTGCGACTGCAGCGGGCTTCGTCAACGGCTGTGGTTCGGTGGGGGCGGTGCTGGGTGGGCTGCTGCCGGGGTACTTCGATGGCGTCACGGTGTTTATCGTGTTCGCCGGCTGCGCGTTGTTCTCGGCGCTGGTGCTGCTGCCGCACTGGAACAGCCGCCCGGCCAGCACCCCGCAAAGCGCTGACGTGGCACCGAATACCAGCATGGCAATCAAGCCACTGCGTACCTAAAGGAAAGCGAGCGAATGAGACCCTTCTGGCTGCAACAGGCCCTGGATTCGGCGCAGGAGGCGGTGTGCCCACCGCTGCAAGGCGATACCCGTTGCGATGTGTGCATCGTCGGCGGCGGCTACACCGGCCTGTGGACGGCGCTGATGCTCAAGGAAGTGGTGCCGGCGCTGGATGTCGTGCTGATCGAAGCCGATATCTGCGGCGCCGGCGCCAGTGGCCGCAACGGCGGTTGCGCATTGTCCTGGTCGGCCAAGTACTTCACCCTCGAACGCCTGTTCGGGGTGGCCGAGGCGGTGCGCCTGGTGCGCGAGTCGGAACGCAGCATCGGTGATATCGGTACGTTCTGCGCGGCCAACGGCATCGACTGCGACTACCGCCTGGATGGCACGTTGTACACCGCCACCAACGCCGCTCAGGTCGGCGCCACCGATGCAGTGATCGCGGCGCTGGAGCAGAAGGGCATCAACTCGTTTCGCCGCCTGCCGCTGGACCAAGTCCGGCGTCTGGCGGGTTCGGCACGGCACCTGGAGGGCTGGTTCTCGCCAGCTGCCGCCACGGTGCAGCCGGGCAAGCTGGTGCGTGGCCTACGCCGGGTGGCGTTACAGCGCGGCGTGCGCATTCATGAAGGCACGGCCATGAGTGGCCTGGAACACGGCGCCCCGGTGCAGGTGCGCACGGCCCATGGCACGGTGCGCGCCGACCGCGTGGTGCTGGGCCTGAATGCCTGGATGGCGCGGGCTTTCCCGCAGTTCGAGCGCAGCGTGGCGATCGTTTCCAGCGACATGGTAATTACCGAGCCGTGCCCCGAGCTGTTGCGCGAGATTGGCCTGGACAGTGGCATCAGCGTGCTCGACTCGCGCATTTTCGTGCACTACTACCACAACACCTCCGATGGCCGGCTGATGCTTGGCAAAGGCGGCAATACCTTTGCCTATGGCGGGCGCATGCTGCCGGTGTTCGACCAGCCGTCGCCATACCGGCCGCTGCTGCGCGAAAGCCTGGGCGGGTTTTTCCCGGCCTTGGCCGAAGTGCCGCTGGCGGCCAGCTGGAACGGGCCGTCGGACCGCTCGGTGACCGGCTTGCCGTTTTTTGGCCGGCTGGACGGGCAGGGCAACGTGTTCTATGGCTTTGGCTATTCCGGCAGTGGCGTTGGGCCGTGCCACATGGGCGGGCAGATTCTGTCGTCGCTGGCGCTGGGGCTGGATAACCCATGGACCCGTTCGCCGCTCGTCAAGGGGCCGCTGGGGCTGTTCCCGCCCGAGCCGGTGCGTTACCTGGGTTCGCTGATGGTGCGCAATGCCATCCGCCGCAAGGAGCGCGCCGAAGACCTCGGCATGCGGCCACGACGGCTGGATGTGCGTCTGGCGCGGTTTGCCGCGGCAGCAGGCAAGGCCGATAAAGGCTGATGAGATTTCTTGTCGATCCCATGCGTGAGGGCGTATAAAATGCACCCACTTTTGGCCGGTCGCTTCCTGAACCGGCCGCTGAAACAAGAGAGTCGACATGGGCGCACAGTGGAAAGCCAAACATAGAGAAACAGCGGCCAATGCCAAAGGCAAGGTCATGGGCAAGCTGTCCAAGGAAATCCAGATCGCGGCCAAGTCGGGCGCCGATCCTGACATGAACCCGCGCCTGCGCCTGGCCATCGTGCAAGCCAAAAAGGCCTCGATGACCCGCGAGACCCTGGAGCGTGCGATTCGCAAGGGCGCGGGCCTGGACGGTGATGCCGTGCAGTACCACGCCGTCAGCTACGAAGGCTTTGCACCGCACCAGGTGCCACTGATCGTCGAGTGCCTGACCGACAACGTCAACCGTACCGTCGCGCAAATCCGCGTACTGTTCCGCAAGGGCCAGCTGGGTGCCAGTGGTTCGGTGGCCTGGGACTTCAACCACGTCGGCCTGATCGAAGCCACGCCGGAAGGCGACGCCGACCCGGAAATGGCAGCCATCGAAGCCGGCGCCCAGGATTTCGAGGAAGGTGAAGAAGAGGGTTCGACCCTGTTCATTACCGACACCACCGACCTGGACGCGGTACAGAAGGCCCTGCCGGAGCATGGCTTTACCGTGACCTCGGCGAAGATTGGCTACACCCCGAAAAACCCGGTGAGTGCGGCCAGCCTGAGCGCTGACGCATTGGCTGAGGTGGAAGCGTTCCTCGAGGCGATCGACGAGAACGATGACGTGCAGAACGTGTACGTTGGTCTGACTGACTGATCTGCTTTTCCGGGGCCGCTTTGCGGCCCAATCGCCGGCAAGCCAGCTCCCACAGGTACAGCACAAACCTTCAAGGTTGTGCTGTACCTGTGGGAGCTGGCTTGCCGGCGATTGGGCCAGTCGATTCACTAGAAGGGAGCCTGCATGAACCCCACCTTCGCCTCCCTCAGCCTCGCCCACCTGCGCACCCTCGACCACCTGCTACAGCTGAAAAACCTCAGCCACGCCGCCGAGCGCCTGGGCGTCAGCCAGTCGGCCCTGAGCCGCCAGCTGGCCCACCTTCGCGAAGCTTTCGACGATCCGCTGCTGGTACGCCAGGGCCGTGGCTACGTATTGAGCGAACACGCCGAAGCCCTTGTCGAACCCCTGCGCCAGGTTCTCGAAGAACTACAGGCTCTGCGTCAGCCCGCCGTGTTCGACCCGGCACGCTGCGAGCGGCGTTTCTGCCTGGCTGCTTCGGACTACGTGGCCGAGCACATGCTGCCGCTGCTGGTGGCCGCGCTGGAGCGTGAAGCACCGGGCGTATCGCTGGAGTACCGTACCTGGCAGGCCGGCCAGTACGCCTTGCTGGCCAGCGGCGAGATTGACCTGGCCACCACCCTGTTCGACGAGTCACCGCCCAACCTGCACGGGCGTCTGCTGGGCGAGGACCGCGCCGTGTGCCTGATGCGTCGTGACCACCCGCTAGCTGCCCATGTCGCACTCAGCCAGGGTGATTACCTGGCGCACAAGCATGTACGTATTTCCGGCGGCGGCGACAAGGACAGCTTCATCGACCGCCACCTGCGCGCCCAAGGCTTGCAGCGGCGGGTCAGCCTGGAAGTGCCGTTTTTCTCCGCCACTGTGCAGGTGATCGCCAACAGCCAGGCCGTGGCGACCGTGCCCGAGCACATTGCCCGGCAACTGTGCCGCTTGCATGATCTGGCCTGGCGGCCGCTGGGTTTCATCGACCACAGCCAGCGCTACTGGGTGGTGTGGCACCAGCGCCTGCAGGCCTCGGCCGAGCACCGCTGGTTGCGCAACCGGGTGTTCGAGCTGTGGCGACAGTCGCAGTTTGGCGTGCAGGGTGGGCATGCGGGTTTGCCATAGCAGGTATGCGCAAGGCGGGGTTATTCGCTTTGGCACAGGTGCCTAGACTGGGGGCAGTGGAAAAATCACAGGAGCCCCCACGTGACCCCCGAACAATTCCGCCAGTACGGCCACCAACTGATCGACCTGATCGCCGACTACCGCCAGACCGTCGGCGAACGCCCGGTCATGGCTCAGGTCGAGCCCGGCTACCTCAAGGCTGCTTTGCCTGAAACCGCCCCCCAGCAGGGCGAACCCTTCGAGGCCATCCTCGATGACGTCAACCAGCTGGTCATGCCCGGCCTGTCCCATTGGCAGCACCCGGACTTCTACGGCTACTTCCCCTCCAATGGCACCCTGTCTTCCGTATTGGGCGATTTCCTCAGCACCGGCTTGGGCGTGCTTGGCCTGTCTTGGCAATCCAGCCCGGCACTGAGCGAGCTGGAAGAAACCACCCTCGACTGGCTGCGTCAGCTGCTGGGCCTGTCTGGCCAGTGGAGCGGGGTGATCCAGGACACCGCGTCGACCAGCACCCTGGTGGCGCTGATCAGTGCCCGTGAACGCGCCACCGACTACGCCTTGGTACGCGGCGGCCTGCAGGCCGAAGCCAGGCCTTTGATCGTGTATGTCAGTGCCCATGCCCACAGCTCGGTAGACAAGGCCGCGCTGCTGGCGGGTTTTGGCCGCGACAATATCCGCCTCATCCCCACAGACGAACATTACGCCTTGCGTCCAGAGGCCTTGCGGGTGTCGATCGAGCAGGACCTGGCTGCAGGCAACCAACCTTGCGCGGTTGTGGCCACCACTGGCACCACGACCACCACCGCCCTTGACCCGCTGCGCCCGATCGGTGAAATCGCCCAGGCCCATGGCTTGTGGCTGCATGTGGACTCGGCCATGGCCGGTTCCGCGATGATCCTGCCTGAGTGCCGCTGGATGTGGGATGGCATCGAGCTGGCCGATTCGGTGGTGGTCAACGCGCACAAGTGGCTGGGTGTGGCCTTCGATTGCTCGATCTATTACGTGCGCGATCCGCAGCACCTGATTCGGGTGATGAGCACCAACCCCAGCTACCTGCAATCGGCGGTGGATGGCGAGGTGAAGAACCTGCGTGACTGGGGCATCCCGCTGGGCCGGCGGTTCCGCGCGTTGAAACTGTGGTTCATGCTGCGCAGCGAGGGCGTTGACGCATTGCAGGCGCGGTTGCGGCGCGATCTGGACAATGCCCGATGGCTGGCGGAGCAGGTTGGGGCGGCGGCTGAGTGGGAGGTGTTGGCACCGGTGCAGTTGCAGACCCTGTGCATTCGCCATCGACCGGCGGGGCTGGAGGGGGAGGCACTGGATGCGCATACCAAGGGGTGGGCCGACCGGCTGAATGCTTCTGGCGATGCCTATGTGACGCCAGCGACACTGGATGGGCGGTGGATGGTGCGGGTTTCGATTGGTGCCCTGCCGACTGAGCGAGGGGATGTCGAGCGACTGTGGGCGCGCTTGCAGGAAGTGGTTGAAGGTTGAAAGTGCCGGGGCCGCAACGCGGCCCCGGCCATCTGTCAGTGGCTCACTGCCTGAAAGCTGCCTTTACGGCTAGCCTCGTAAGCATCCTTTTCCATCGGCTTGGCGTCCGGGTTACCGAGGTCTTCCATCGCCAGGCGATGGGTTTCAGGTGCAATGTAGGCCGCCAGGGCGCACACGCAGGTAATGAAGAACGCCAGGCTACCCACCACCAGCGGGATGTTGTCCGAGCCAGGCGGTGCGACCAGGGCGAACAGCGCCGGCAGCATGGCGGTCAGCATGGTGCCGATGTTCTGTGCGATGGCCATGGCCGAAACGCGGTAGCGGGTGTGGAACAGCTCTGGGTAGAAGCTTGGGAACACCGCGTTATAGCCCTGGTAGACCATGCCCCACATCACGATCGAGGCGGTGAATGCCAATGGCACGTTCTGGATGCTGATTGCATACAGGTAGACGAACGCCAGCAGGCCAGAGCCCAGGCAACCGGCGATCATGGTCGGGCGACGGCCGATCTTGTCCGACAGGTTACCCACGAACGGAATCACCAGCACCGCGACGATGTTGCCGACTACCGGGATCCACAGGTACACGCTCTTGTCGAAGCCGATGCCATAGGCCGGCTGCACCGCGTAGGCCGCACCGAAGATGGTGGCCACCACCGGGATCACGTTCATCAGGGCCATGAACATCACCAGCACCATGTGCTTCCAGCTGTGGCGGAAGGCCTCGCTGATGGGCGATTTGGCAACCTTGTCCTGCTTCTCTTCCTTCACGAACGCCGGGGTTTCGTGCACTTCCTTACGGATGATGAAACCGGCAATCAGCACAATGGCGCTCATCAGGAACGGAATGCGCCAGCCCCATTCGGTGAAGGCTTCGCTAGGCATGAAGTAGGCCAGTGGCAGGAACACCGCCGCTGCCAGTACCTGGCCAGCCTGCACGCCTTGCAGGGTAAAGCTGGCGTAATAGCCTCTTCGGCCGAATGGCGCGTGCTCCATGATCATGGAACTGGCACCGGAGATTTCCCCGGCCACGGCAAAGCCCTGGATCAGGCGCAGCACCACCAGCAAGGCCGGTGCGAGGTAACCGATGTCGTGGTAGGTGGGCAGCAGGCCGACGGCCATGGTCGACAGGCCCATCAGGAACATGCACAGCAGCAGGACGTTCTTGCGCCCGCGAGTGTCACCCCAGTGGCCCAGTACGAAGGCGCCGACCGGGCGCGCCAGGTAGCCCACACCGTACGTGGCCAACGAGGCAATGATGGCCATTTTCGGGTCGGTATTGGGGAAGAAGATCTGCGGGAAAATCAGCGCAGCGGCCTGGGCGTAGATGAAGAAGTCGTAGTACTCGAGTGCCGAGCCTATCCATCCACTGGCGGTCGCTTTTTTGGCTTGCGAGCTGGAGTGAGCCATCGTTGTCTCCGTTGTTATTGTTGTTTGCGCAGGTTCCGCCATACGTTCGCCAAGGCAGGAGGCAGTGGTCGGTGTGTCTGCGTCTGGGTGTCATGTTGACCCTGGGGCTGCGGTCTAGCAATTCGCTAAATTGGGTTTTGTGCGATAATCGAACGCAAAACTAACCATTCCGTACAAAGAGATTGAAGCGGCGACTTTACCTGCGAATAATCGATCGTGCCATAAACTGTGACAGTGGTTTTTACCTGACTGGCACCGTCATTTTCTAACAACAAGGAACTCCCGCCATGCAGCGTTCGATCGCTACCGTGTCCTTGAGCGGCACCCTGCCGGAAAAGCTCGAAGCCATCGCCGCCGCCGGTTTTGACGGCGTCGAGATCTTCGAAAACGACCTGCTCTATTACGCCGGCAGCCCGCGCCAGGTGCGCCAGATGTGCGCTGATCTTGGCATTGCCATTACCCTGTTCCAGCCGTTTCGCGACTTTGAAGGCTGTCGCCGCGACCGCCTGCAGAAAAACCTCGACCGCGCTGAACGCAAGTTCGACCTGATGCAGGAGCTGGGCACCGACCTGGTGCTGGTGTGCAGCAACGTCCAGGCCGATGCCCTGGGCGAAGAACAGTTGCTGGTCGATGACCTGCGCCTGCTGGCCGAGCACGCCGGCAAGCGCGGCCTGCGCATTGGTTACGAAGCGCTGGCCTGGGGCCGCCACGTCAACACCTACCAGCAAGTGTGGAACCTGGTGCGCCAGGCCGACCACCCGGCCCTCGGGGTGATCCTCGACAGTTTCCATACCTTGTCCCTGAAGGGCGACCCCAGCGCGATCCGCGACATCCCCGGCGACAAGATCTTCTTCGTGCAGATGGCCGACGCGCCGATTCTGGCCATGGATGTGCTGGAGTGGAGCCGCCACTTCCGCTGCTTCCCGGGGCAGGGTGAAATGGACATGGCCGGTTTTCTGGCGCCGATCCTCGCCACCGGTTACCGTGGCCCGCTATCGCTGGAAATCTTCAACGATGGGTTCCGCGCTGCGCCGCCACGGCAAAATGCCGCTGATGGCCTCCGCTCGCTGTTGTACCTCGAAGAGCAGACCCGCCTGCGCCTGGAGCAGGAAAACACGCCGATCGAACCTGGCGTGCTGTTCACCCCGCCAGCGGCGAGCACCTATGACGGTGTGGAGTTCCTTGAATTCGCGGTTGACGAAGCCGTTGGCGCGCGTCTGGCCAGCTGGCTGAAACGCCTGGGTTTTGCCGAAGCCGGCAAACACCGCAGCAAAGAAGTGCAGTTGCTGCGCCAGGGCGATATCAACATTGTGTTGAACGCCGAACCGTATTCCTTCGGCCACAACTTCTTCGAGGCCCACGGCCCGTCGCTGTGCGCCACCGCGCTGCGGGTCAAGGACCAGCAGGCAGCCCTGAAGCGCGCGACTGCCTACCGTGGCCAGCCGTTCCGGGGCTTGGTCGGCCCTAACGAATGTGAAGTACCGGCGGTGCGTGCGCCGGATGGCAGCCTGCTGTACCTGGTAGAACAGGGCACTGCCGGCCAGACCCTGTACGATACCGATTTCAGCCTGGACAAGAACGCCACCGCCACTGGTGGCCTGCGCCGCATCGACCATATGGCCCTGGCCTTGC
Organism: Pseudomonas sp. LLC-1; assembly: GCF_002992185.1. Classification (NCBI taxonomy): domain Bacteria; kingdom Pseudomonadati; phylum Pseudomonadota; class Gammaproteobacteria; order Pseudomonadales; family Pseudomonadaceae; genus Pseudomonas; species Pseudomonas sp. LLC-1. Next base: position 459,585 of record NZ_LUVY01000012.1, read on the forward strand.
CGGCCGAGTCGCTGGACAGCTGGGTCCTGTTCTACAAGAGCCTGTTCGATTTCGCCGCTGATGACGAAGTGGTGCTGCCCGACCCGTACGGCCTGGTCAAGAGCCGCGCGCTACGTAGCCAGTGCGGCACCTTGCGCCTGCCGCTGAACATTTCGGAAAACCGCAACACCGCCATCGCCCATGCGCTGTCCAGCTACCGCGGTTCGGGCGTGCATCACATCGCCTTCGATTGTGATGATATCTTCCGCGAAGTGGCGCGCGCCAAGCTGGCCGGTGTGCCGTTGCTGGAAATCCCGCTGAACTACTACGACGACCTGGCAGCACGCTTCGATTTCGACGACGAGTTCCTCAGCGAGCTGGCGTATTACAACGTGCTGTACGACCGCGATGCCCAGGGCGGCGAGCTGTTCCACGTGTACACCGAACCGTTCGAGGAGCGCTTCTTCTTCGAGATCATCCAGCGCAAGGGTGGCTATGCCGGTTACGGCGCGGCCAACGTGGCAGTGCGCCTGGCGGCCATGGCCAAAGCCCGCAGCGGGGCGGTGCGCAAGCCGGTGCTCTGAAGCTTGAGCTGTGTGGGGCTTGAGCGTCTCAAGGGCGCTCAGCCACCATCAATAAGGACTGCGGCACCGCACTCTGCGGGTGCTGCGGCTCCTGCAGGCTGACCAATCGCAACCCTGCCATGTCCAGCGCATTCAGCCAACTGGCCAGGGTACGGAAATACCAGGGCATTGGCTGCCAATCCCCGGTGAAGCCGGCAAATGACTCCTCCCGCCAGCCATCCTGATAATCCCCACCCGCCATGCTCCAAGGGTGCAGCGTCTGGATCACCAGCGCACCGCCAGGCACCAGTAGGTCGTGCATCGCCGCCAGCAGCGGAATGATGTCCTGGTGCAACAACGCAAAATTGGCGCAGATCAGGTCATAGCCTTTGCCTACGTAGACGTGGCCCTCGGCCAACTGCGCATAGCTGGCCAGGTGCACCTCGGCCGAGCCCGCAGCCCGTGCGGCATCCACCAATGTCCTGTCACCGTCGACACCCACGGCTTCGATCCCGCGATCACCCAGTGCGCGCAGCAGCCAGCCCTCACCGCAGCCCAGGTCCAGCACCCGTTCGGGCTGGCGGCCAAGAATGGCCAGCAGGATCGCCTGGTCGGTGACCTGGCGGCGGCTTTCGATGGCGCCGCTGCGCACGGCTTCAATCCAGGCTTGCGCGTTATGCTGCCAACTGGCGAGCAGGGTGCTTTCAGGGTCAGGCATGGTGGTGTCCTGGTGGTTGAACTTGCGTTGTCTTGAAACGCTACCTTAATATTGAAAACAATTCTCACTTGCGCAAACAGAATCGCCCCCATGAGCGACGTGCTACTTGGTTCCGACAATCACCTGCGCAATGTAGAGGCACTCTACAACGGCCACCAAGGCTGGCTGCATGCCAAACTTCGCAGGCGCCTGGGCAATGCAGTCGATGCGGCTGACCTGGTTCAGGATACCTTCGCACGTATCCTGGCCTCGAAAACGGTGGTGTTCGACGAACCGCGCGCCTTCCTGAGCTGTGTTGCAGGGGGCATCCTTGCCAACTGGTGCCAGCGCAAGTCTCTGGAGCGCGCCTACCTCAAGGCGCTTGAGCACCTGCCAGCGCCTGAGGTGCCTTCGCCTGAGTCCCGCTTGCTGATTCTGGAAACCCTCCACGAAATAGACGCCATGCTCGACACCTTGCCGCCATTGGTCAGGCGCGCGTTTCTGCTGTCCCAGCTGGGCGGCATGAAGTACGAAGCCATTGCCGAGCAGCTAGGCGTGTCGCTCATCACCATCAAGCGTTACATGAAACAGGCATTTCTCCAGTGTCTGAGGCTGGTCGACTGAATGGCTGATGTCCAGCGTGTCACGTCGGCGGCCCCCGAGGTGCTTGAAGAGGCGGCCGAGTGGTTGATGACCTTGAGCGCCGGTGATGTCACCGATGCGCAAAGGGCCGACTGGCAGGCCTGGCGCAACAGCAGCCCTGAGCGGGCGCAGGCCTGGCAACGTGCCGAGCGGCTGATGGGCAAGCTGGATGGCTTGCCCCCGGCGCTGTCGATGTCTGCGCTCGACCGCCCGACCGACCCTGGCCGTCGCGCGATGATCAGCCGATTGGCGTTGCTGTTGGCCGTGCTCCCGGCAGGGTGGGCCGGCTGGACGCTGACCGACAGACAAGGCTGGGCTGCCGATTATCGCTCGGGCATAGGCGAGTGCCGTCAGCTTGCGCTGGCTGATGGCACGCAGATTTTCCTCAATACCGACTCGGCAATCGACGTTCGCTTCGATGCCGACGAGCGCTTCATTCAGCTGCTTCGTGGTGAAATCCTGGTGCAGACAGCACCCGATATCGTAGTGCCCGCGCGCCCTCTGCGGGTGGGCACACGGGAAGGGCGCATGCAAGCGCTGGGTACACGGTTCAGCGTGCGAGAACGGGATGGGCGTACCTACCTGGCCGTTATCGAGGGGGCCATCCGGATTGAGCCTTCCCGTGCAACAGCCCATGCAGCCACCGTAGTGCAGGCCGGTGAACGTGCCGATTTCAACGCTCATGCGGTTGGCAGGCCGATGCCGGTTGATAGCAGCGCGACGGCCTGGACCGAAGGCATGCTGCTGGCAGACAACATGCGGCTGGCTGATTTTGCTGCCGAGCTGACGCGCTACCAGCGCGGCTTCATTCGCTGCGATCCGCGCATTGCCGACCTGCGCATTTCGGGGGCCTTTCCGGTCAGCGACACCCCGCGCAGCCTGAGCATGCTGGAGTCAACCTATGCGTTGCGGGTGTCCGCGCACATGAATGGCTACTGGACCCTGCTTTATCCTGTAGAGTCCTGAAATGTAAGGCGCGGAAAAAAACTGCTGTCCGGGTGATACTTTTTTCAGTCTCGGCTGGCAACAGGAATGAACACTTCCATTCCCAGCCAGAAGGACCCGCCTGTCATGCCTGTTGCAAGTCGTCCATTTCGTGAGCGTGCGTTAGCTGTAGCGGTGCGCAACACACTCTTCGGTGCCGTTCTGGTGACAGGGGCCGGTTACCTTTTGCCCGCCGTCGCGCAACCCCTGGATAGCGTGACCATCCGCACTTACGAAATTGCCCCGGGCCCTTTGGGGCGGGCATTGTCCAGTTTCGCGCTGGCCTCGGGGGTAGCGTTGTCGTTTGAACCGGCGTTGACAGAGGGCCTGCACAGCCCCGGGCTGAGCGGTGCCTATTCGGCGCGCGACGGTATGGCCCGCTTGCTTGCCGGCAGTGGCCTTGAGTTGGTGGAATTGAGCAACGGCAGTTACCAACTCGCTCGTCAGGCAAGCGGTGGAGAAGGCCTCACACTGGCTGCCACCACCATCGATGCCAACAGCATGCGCCACGAAGCACTGCCTGAAGCCTACGCAGGGGGGCAGGTGGCTCGCGGCGGCCGGCTTGGCATGCTTGGCAACAAGGACGTGATGGATACGCCGTTCAACGTCACCAGCTACACCGCAAAAACCCTTGCCGACTTGCAGACGGTGACCGTGGCTGACGCCCTTGAGCGTGATCCGTCCGTGCGTTCTACCGGGCAAACGGGCGGCATCGTCGACTCGTTCTTCATTCGCGGCTTCCCGGTGGGTGAGGGCAACCTGGGCGAACTGGCCTTCGATGGCGTGTACGGCGTAGCCCCCAACTACAGGGTGTTCACCGAATATGCCGAGCGGGTCGAAGTGCTGAAGGGGCCGGGTGCCTTGATGTACGGTATCTCCCCGAACAGCGGCGTCGGTGGCGTCATCAACATCGTGCCCAAGCGTGCACTTGCCGAGGATTTGACGCGTGTCACCGCCAGCTACAGCTCTGACACGCAGGTGGGTGGCCACCTCGACATCAGCCGCCGTTTCGGCGATCAGCGGCAGTGGGGCGTGCGTTTCAATGGCAGCCTGGCCCAAGGCGATACGGCTATCGATGACCAGCAGCGTGCGTTGGACATCGGCGCCATCGCCCTGGACTATCAAGGTGAGCGCTTGCGTCTGAACCTCGACTTCATCAGCCAGGAGGAGCGCTGGGATGCCGCTTCACGCCCCTTCACCGTGGCCCCAGGTTTCGGCGTGCCCTCCGCCGCCAGCGGTCGCACCAACCTGCCACAGGACTGGGGGTGGTCGAAAACCCGCGAGCAATCAGCGTTGCTGGGCGGTGAATATGACATCAGCGACTCACTGACGGTGTTTGCCCACGCAGGTGGCGGCAGGGCGGATGTGGCGCGGATGTCCGACCAGGTACCCAGAGTTCTCAATGCGGCAGGCGACACCAGCAATACCCCCGGTTACTACAAGTTCAACGTCGATCGTTCCACGGCCGATGTGGGGCTGCGTACGCTGTTTGAAACCGGACCGGTCAATCACACGGTTACGGCCATGGCCACTCGCTATCAGGATGAGTTGTCACGCGGCATCAATAATGGCACGCCAATCCTTTCGAACATCTACCACCCGGTTGATGTGCCCAAGCAATACATCGCTGCACCGAAGGTGAGCCGGGTGTCTGAGGCCGAGCTGTCTGGCGTTGCCCTGACCGACACCTTGGCGGTCCTCGACGACCGCGTGCAATTGACGCTGGGCGTGCGCCGGCAGGAAGTCGAATCGCGCAACTACTTGCCGACCGCTTCAGCCAAGCACTACAACGAAAGTGCAACCACACCCGTCGTAGGTGTAGTGGTCAAACCGTGGGAAAACGTCTCGCTGTACTACAACTATGTTGAAGGCCTGAGCAAAGGCGATAACGCACCGGCCGGGGCAACCAACGTCGGCGATGCGTTTGCGCCCTACACGACCAAGCAGCAAGAACTGGGCGTGAAGTACGAGCACAACACGTTCATGACCACGCTGGCGGTATTCCAGATAGAAAAACCCAGTGGTGAGTTGGGCACTGACGGCCGCTTCTCGGTCGAGGCAGAGCAGCGTAACCGCGGTATCGAACTGAGCATGTTCGGGGAAATCGCGCCGGGCACCCGCCTGCTGGGTGGCGTTACCGTGCTGGACGGCAAGCTGACCGATTCGGCCACGGCCGCCAACAAGGGCAACGAGGCAGTAGGTGTACCCGATGTGCAGGCCAACCTGTGGGCTGAGTGGGACACCCCATGGGCTGAAGGCGTCACGCTGACCGGTGGCGCTATCCACACGGGCAGCCAGTACGTTGACCAAGCCAACACCCAGGAACTTGACGCCTGGACTCGGTTTGACATCGGTGCGCGCTACGCCACCCGGATCGATGGCCGCCCTACAACGTTCCGGGCGACAGTACAGAACGTGTTCGACCGTGAGTACTGGTCGGGTGTGGCATCGTACGGCGCGATATCGCCGGGTTACCCGAGAGCGTTGCAGCTGTCGGCTACTGTCGACTTCTGAGGCAGAGGCCGGACAGAGGGCAGGGGGTATCGTCACCCGGTTGCAGTGTGTTTTCGCTTGACCCGGTACATATCCCCGTCGGCATGACGCAACAGCATGTCGGCATCGTGGCCGTCCTGCGGGAAACAGGCCAGGCCAATGCTGCAGGAGGGTGTGTCGATATCCGGCATGTCTGCGCCGAGCGGTTCGGCCATGGCCGCCAGTATATTTGCCATGTGTTCGGCAATGGCTTCCGGCGACGGGCAGTCGGTCAACAGGACGGTGAACTCGTCACCGCCCATGCGCGCTACCGTGTCGCCCGCGCCCACGCAGCGCTCCAGGCGCCGGGCCAGGGTGCACAGTACCCGGTCGCCCACGCTGTGCCCGTGGTTATCGTTGATGTCCTTGAAGTCATTGATATCGAGAAACAGCAGCGCCAACGGGCGGCTGTGTCGCCGGGCTGCGGCAAGGGCATTGTCGAGCCGTTCGTTGAACATGGCCCGGTTGGCCAGCCGGGTCAGCGGGTCGTGATGGGCCAGGAAGCGCAGCTCTTCTTCTGCCTGGTGCAGTGCCGTCACATCCCGCGCCACACCGATGCGCGCTTGCGCCTCATCGGACCAGCTGGCTGCCCACAGGATATGCACGATCCCGCCATCCTTGCGCACATAGCGGTTGCGGAAGTCGTAATGGGGCTGCCCGTTCATCACCCTTACAATCGACGCGCGGGTGATGGCCAGGTCGTCCGGGTGCATATAGTCGGTGATCGGTGTGCCGATCAGCTCGCGGGCCTGGTAGCCCAGCAGCGCTTCGCAGGCATCGCTGACGAAGACGATCTGGTTGTCCCTGTCGACCACGAACACGGTGTCCAGCATCAGGTGGATCAGCCTGGGGTATAGCGCTTGCAGGTCTACGGGCATGGGGCAGGGTGTCCGCGGAGGGGTGACCGATCATAGCCTGACGCCAATAAACCGGCCACCGCTACCGTGTGTGCTCCGATCAATTGCTTACCATCAGTTCCGGCCCCAGGTAATTGTTGATCTGCTCGATGTCGTCATCGCCCAGGCTACCCACCGACGAGGCCAGCCGCAGCCGCGACATCAGGTAGTTCAGCTTCGCCTCGAACAGGTCGTGACGGGCGTCGTACAGCAACTCTTCGGCATTGAGTACATCCGAGTTGGTGCTGGTACCGCCTTCCTTGAAGCCCTTGCGGGTGGAGGTCAGCGAGCGCTCGTTGGAGGCCACGGCCTTTTCCAGCGCCTGAATGCGCAAGGCGCCACTCTGCACACCACGGTACTCGCGGGTGGTGTCGGAAATCACCTCCTGGCGCGTGGCGTCCAGCTCGTCCAGGGCCTTGGAACTGTTGGCGCTGGCCTGGCGGGTGAGGGCGCTGGTGCTGCCACCGCTGTACAGCGGAATGTTCAGCTCCAGCCCGATCGAGCTGTAGTGGTTGCGCTGGTTGATCTCGGAAATCGACTGGCTGCTGCCGGCGGTGTAGCCGGCCACGAAATCCAGCGTTGGCCAGTGCCCGGCGCGGGCACGTTTCACTTCTTCTTCGGCCAGCTCGTAGCTGTGCCGGCGTGCATGAATCAACGGGCTGTCTGCCTGGGCCTTGACCAGCCAGTCCTGCAGGTTGCCTGGCATCAGCGGCGGTGTACTGAAGCCTGGCTGCAAGGTGGTCAGTGACTGTGGGGTTTCACCAATGTACTCCTCCAGCTTGCGCCGGGTATTGACCAGGTTGTCCTGGGCGTCGATCAGGTCGGCCTCGGCCAGGTCGCGGCGAGCGACCGACTCGTCGACATCGGTGATGGTGCCAGCGCCCAGTTCCTTGCGCCGCTTCGCCGAAGCCAGTTGCTCTTCGAACGCATTCAGCTTGGCCTTGGCCAGGGTGATGGTTTCGCTGGCCAGCAGCACGTCGAAGTAGGCGTCGGCCAGGCGTACGGCGGCGTCCTGGCTCTTGGCATCGAACACCGCCACGCTGTAGTCGGCCCGTTGCTGGCCCTGGCGGTACTCGGCCATCTTCTGTTTGTTGAACAATGGTTGGCGCAGGCGCACGTTGGCACCTTTGGAGTCATAGTCCAGGTCGTTGTCCTGGCCATTCTGGCGCTGGCTGCCATTGACCCTGTTGAAATAGGCCGAAGCGTTGATCTGTGGCAGCAAGCCGGCTTCGCCGATGGCGCGGTTTTCGCTGCCGGCCTGTTTCTCATGCACGGCGGCCTGGTAGATCGGGCCCTGGTACTGCAACAGGTCCCAGGCTTGCTTCAGGTCCATGGCACTGGCCTGTACGGCAACCCCCAGCAGGCACAACATCAGGCACGGGCGTTTCATGTCATTGCTCCTTGAACGCGGCGTCGACGCGTTCGAGCATGGGTTTGAGCAAGTAGCTGAGCAGGTTGCGCTCGCCGGTCTTGATGGTGACGGTGGCGGGCATGCCGGGCCGGATATGGTTGCTGCCCAGCAGGCCCATGCCGGCGGGCGTCACTTCCACCTGGGCCAGGTAGAACGGCTGCTTGCTTTCTTCGTCGAGCAGGCGGTCGGCGGAAATGGTTTTCACCCGCCCGGGAATGTTCGGCGTCTGCGCGTGGTTGAAGGCCGGGAAGGCGATGTCCACGTCCAGGCCTGGCACCATCTTGTCGATGGCCTGCACCGGGATCATCGCGTCTACTTGCAGGGGCTGGTCGAGTGGCACCACCTCCATGATCTTGGCACCGGGCTGGATGATGCCGCCGACCGTGGCAATGCTCAGGCCCTGGACCATGCCATCGATCGGCGAGCGGATCACCGTGTGGGTCACTTCGTAGTCCAGTGCACGCAAACGGTCGGCGAGGGTGGTGTTTTCCTTGGCGGTGTCGGTCAGTTGCGATTCCACTTCCTTCAGGTAGTCGTGCTGGCGCTGCAGGATACGCAGCTTGATCTCGGTGGCCTGGCTGCGTGCCCGGGCGATGTTGTTGAGGTTTTCTGCCTGGCCGGCGGACAGGTCGGCATTGCTGCGCTCCAGCTCCAGCAGGCGGTTGCGCGGTACGTAACCTTCGGCGGCCAGCACCCGGGTGCCTTGCAGTTCCTGGTTGAGGAAGCCGATCTGCGAGGCGCGGGCACCGTACACCTGCTGCAGGCCCTTGAGCTGCACCGCCGAAGCGGTGAGGTTTTCCTCAAGGATGCTCAGCTCACCTGCCAGGCCGGCGCGGCGGGTGTCGAGCAGGCGCTGTTGCAGGTCCATGGCGGCCAGCAAGCGCGGGTCATTGGCGTAGTGCTGGAGCAGGGCAGGGTCGAAGGTGACCGTGTCGTGGCTGTCGCGTTCGGCTTCCAGGCGGTTTTCCACGGTTTTGCTGACGATGTACTGGGCGCTGAGCGCGCCTTGCTCAGCGACCGCGCGCAGGGCGTCGAGCCGCACCACTTCCTGGCCTTTCTTTACCAGATCGCCTTCGCGCACCAGGATTGCCTCGACCGTGCCGCCGGTCAGGTGCTGTACCGCCTTGCGGTTGCTGGTGACCTTCACCGTGCCGGTGGCCACCACACCTGCGTCCAGTGGTGCCAGGCAAGACCACAGCAGGAAACCGCCAAAGCCGGCAATCACCATCCATACGCCCCAGCGTACTGGCCGGGCCGCATCCAGGTCGATCAGGTTCTTGGCTTCGGCGGGGATCAATTCAGCGTGTTGAGTCATCTGCATGATCGGCTACTCCCTTACTTTGACCGAAGCCAGCGGTGCCGCACCGGCCGCTGGAATCACGGCAGCCTTGCGCAGCGCCGCGAACACTTCGTCGCGGCTGCCGAGCATGTGCACAGCGCCGTCGCGCAGCATCAGTATCTTGTCCACGGCGCACAGCACATTGGGCCGATGGGAAATCAGGATCACCGTGGCGCCGCGCGCCTTCAACTCGGCCAGCGCATCCACCAGGGCCTTCTCGCCGACGTCATCGAGGTTGGCGTTGGGTTCGTCCAGCACCACCAGGTTGGGCTCGCCATACAGGGCGCGGGCCAGGGCGATACGCTGCTTCTGGCCGCCGGACAGCGGCGTGCCGTCGGCGGCCAGGCGCGTGTCGTAGCCCTGCGGGAAGTGCAGGATCATGTCGTGTACGCCGCTGCTGCGGGCAGCGCGGATCACCGCGTCACTGTCCACTTCGGCAAAGCGTGCGATGTTTTCGGCGATGGTGCCCTCGAACAGCTCCACGTCTTGCGGCAGGTAGCCCAGCCAAGGGCCGAGTTCGGCCTTGTTCCAGGTGAAGATGTCTGCACCATCCAGGCGCACCTTGCCGGCCTGCGCCGGCCACACACCCACCAGCAGGCGGGCGAGGGTAGACTTGCCCGAAGCCGAAGGGCCGATGATGCCTAAGCTTTCACCCGGCACCAGGCTGAAGCTGACCCCGCGCACGATGCTGGTGGTGGTGCCGGGGGCACCGGCGATCACGTTTTCCACGGCCAGCATGCCCATCGGCCGCTGCAGCGACATGCTCGGTGGCCGCTGCGGATAGTCTTGCAGCAGGTCGTTGAGCCGGCCCCAGGCCAAGCGGCAACCGAGCAACTGCTTCCAGGAGGCAATCACCTGCTCCACCGGGCCCAAGGCGCGGCCGGTCAGGATCGAACACGCGATCATCATGCCGGGGGTGATCTTGCCCTCTATTGCCAGCAACGCACCGGTACCGAGGATCAACGACTGCAAGGTGATGCGCACGAAACGCCCGGTGCTGCTGATCAGCGCCGCGCGGTCGGAGGCCAGGGTCTGCATCTGCAGGATGCGCAAGTGCCCTTGGTACCAGCGCTTGCCGATTGACGGCAGCATGCCCATGGCCTCGATCACTTCGGCGTTGCGCAGGTTGTTGTTGGCGTAGCTGGCCGACGACATGGCGGCCTGATTGGCTTCGGCCAGTGGCTTTTGCGTAGCCTTCTCCGTGAGGTAGGCCAGGCCCACCAGGATCAGCGAGCCAATCATCGTGACCAGCCCGAGCCAAGGGTGGATCAGGTAGCAGACCACCAGGTAGATCGGCGTCCACGGCGCATCGAAAAAGGCGAACAAACCATTGCCGGTCAGAAACTGCCGCACTTGCGCCAGGTCCTGCAGGGCCTGGGCCGGGTTACCGCCGGCGCGGCTCAGGTTGCGCTCGAACGCGGCGCTGAAGATGCGCCGGTTGAGGTCCATGTCCAGGCAGTTGCCCACCCGGATCAGCACGCGGGTACGGGTCATCTCCAGTGCCGACATCAACAGGAACAACCCGACCACCAGCAGCGTGAGCATGCCCAGGGTGGTGACATTGCGACTGACCAGCGCGCGGTCGTACACCTGCAGCATATAAATAGCTGGCGTCAACATCATGACGTTTATCACGCCGCTGAAGGCGGCCAAGGCATAGAAGCTGCGGCGCAAGCGAAAGAGCACGTCGGCCAGCTCGGAGCGGGTGCGTGGTGGCTTAGGCATCGGGGGCCTCCCTTCGTTACAAGTCGGGAAGCCCTTGCGGCGCCCCGTACAACGGTAGTTGTGGCTTCTTGGTCGGCTCGCAGGCGGGTCGCTCTTATGGCGAATAGTCCAAATCGCTGCGTTGCTCCCACATGCTGGAGCGTAGGTTGCAACGAAACATTCAGTAATATCATTTTGCTCTATAAATACTTTGAACTTTTCATAAGTACCAGAAAAACAGCTAGTTGCATCGCATTATCATCATCGAACGATTTTTTTGACGGGATATTGACAATCTTTTGCCCTACGACTTTAGTCTGAAGTATTCGGGCCCTGTGCAAGCTGGGGTCGATGCACGTGCGTTACACCTGTATCGCACGATTAACAGGCCCTCCCGGAGCGGTGGGGCCGGCTTTCGAGAAATGAGGCTGGGGCGCCAACACAACAGCGTTGAGCCGCCGAGCCCTTAAAAAGAACCAGATACTGCGCACGTCAACACTGACTGGGCGCGGGAAGGACCCTGTTGCCCTGTGATTTCTCTTGAATGATCGAGGGCAATTGAAATGGCCAATTTCAGCAAGTCGGACCTGGAATTCATCCTCAAACAGATCTTCATCGCCGAAGCCCACGCAGATGGCGCCAGCCTGATCGACCTGCTGCCCAACAGTCAGGTGCCGTTCGGCCTGCGCACCGTGGATGGCAGCTTCAACAACCTGGTCGCCGGGCAAAGCGAGTTCGGCGCCTCTGACAACGCGTTCCTGCGCCTGCTCGATGCCTCCTACCGCGCCAACTATGTGGGCACCGGCAATGTCGTCGATTCGCAACCGCGCACCATCAGCAACCTGATCGTTGACCAGACGGCGAACAACCCGGCTGCGGTCGAGGCCAATGGCGGCGCTGCCCCGGTGATGAGCCCGGGTATCGATGGGGTGTTCGGCACCGCTGATGACAAGCCTGTGTTCTTCATCCCCAACGTCTCGCCCGACGTGGGCCTGACGGCTGGCTTCAACGCCTGGATGACCTTCTTCGGCCAGTTCTTCGACCACGGTCTGGACCTGGTGACCAAAAGCAGCACCGATATCGTGTTCATTCCGCTGCGCCCGGACGACCCGCTGTTCGTGGCCGGCAGCCCGACCAACTTCATGGTGCTGTCACGCGCCGTACGCACCGCCGGCGCCGATGGCGTGGTGGGCACCGCTGACGATAGCCAGACCAACACCACCTCGCCGTTCGTCGACCAGAGCCAGACCTACAGCTCGCACCCCTCGCACCAGGTGTTTCTGCGCGAATATGCGTTGAGTGCCGCAGGCGACCCGGTGGCCACCGGGCGGTTGATCACCAACCGCGACCTGGGCGCGGACGGCAAGTTCGGCACGGCTGACGATGGCAACAGCGAGAATGGCGGCATGGCCACCTGGGCGGTGGTCAAGGCTCAGGCCCGTGACATGCTGGGTATCAACCTGACCGACGCCGACGTGCACAGCGTGCCGCTGCTGGCCACCGATGCCTATGGCAACTTCCTGCGCGGGCCCAATGGCATGCCGCAGGTGGTGATGCGGGTGAACAATGGCGCCGACGGCATTGCCGGCACGGCCGACGACGTCACCCAACTGGTCGAAGGCGACCGCAACGCGCCGATCAGCCTGGCCAACGCCGTGAGCACCGGGCATGGCTTCCTTGACGACATTGCCCACAACGCCGCGCCCGTGGTGGTGGGCGGTGTGTTGCAGGCCGATGCCGACACCGCAGTAGGCAACGCCCAGCCAGTTGGCCCAGGCGGCAACAATCTGACCTACGACAACGAACTGCTCGACGCCCACTACATCGCCGGTGACGGCCGGGTGAACGAAAACATTGGCCTCACGGCCGTGCACCATGTGTTCCACTCCGAGCACAACCGCCTGGTACAGCAGACCAAAGACACCTTGCTGGCCTCGGGCGACCTGGCGTTCCTCAACGAGTGGCTGGTCGACGATGTCACCGCCATCCCCACCACGCCAGCCGGCATCGCCGCGCTGGTATGGGACGGCGAGCGGTTGTTCCAGGCCGCCAAGTTCGGCACCGAAATGCAGTACCAGCACCTGGTGTTCGAAGAGTTCGCGCGCACCATTCAGCCGCAGATCGATGAGTTCCTGGCCCCCAACGGCTACGACACGTCGATCAACCCGGCCATCCTCGCCGAATTCGCCCACGTGGTGTACCGCTTCGGCCACTCGATGCTGACCGAAACCGTCGACCGCTTCGACCCCGACTTCAACCCTGTGTCGGGAGACCCCGCCAACCCGGATCAGCAACTGGGCCTGATCGCCGCCTTCCTCAACCCGCTGGCCTTCGCCGGCAGCGGTGCCACCGCCGACGAGGCAGCCGGTGCGATCATTCGCGGCGTGACCCGCCAGCTGGGCAACGAAATCGACGAGTTCGTCACCGAAGCCCTGCGCAACAACCTGCTTGGCCTGCCGCTGGACCTGCCTGCGCTGAACATCGCCCGTGGCCGTGACACCGGTATCCCCAGCCTGAACGAGGCGCGCCGCGAGTTCTATGCCGCAACCGGCGACAGCCAGCTCAAGGCCTACATCAGCTGGGTCGATTTTGCCGACCACCTCAAGCACCCGGCGTCGCTGATCAACTTCATCGCTGCCTACGGCACCCACGCCACCATCACCGGGGCCACCACCGAAGCGGCCAAGCGCGCCGCCGCCGTGGCGCTGGTGCTTGGCGGCGACGGCGCACCTGCCGATCGCCTGGACTTCCTCAACAGCACCGGCGCCTATGCCAACGTGACGCTGGCCGGCAAAGACGGTATCGCCGGCACGGCCGACGACATTGCCGGCGTGACGGTGACGGGTGTCGACGCCATCGACTTCTGGGTCGGCGGCCTGGCCGAGAAGAAAATGCCCTTCGGCGGCATGCTGGGTTCCAGCTTCAACTTCGTCTTCGAAACCCAGCTGGAAGCGTTGCAGAACGGTGACCGCTTCTACTACCTGTCGCGCACGGCGGGCATGAACTTCGGCACGGAACTGGAGAACAACTCCTTTGCCAAGCTGATCATGGCCAACTCCGACGTCACCCACCTGTCCAACACCGTGTTCCTCACGCCCACCTTCACCCTGGAGGTGAACCAGGCCAACCAGTTCACCGGGCTGGGTGCCGACGGCAAGGCCGACCCAACGGGCGGCATCGAAATCAACGGCGTGGAAATCGTACCGCTGGTGATTCGCGACAACCCCGATACCGTCGGGCCTGACAGCAACTACTTGCACTACACCGGTGAAGACCATGTGGTGCTGGGCGGCACTGCCGGCAACGACATCATCATTTCCGGCGAAGGTGACGATACCGTTTACGGCGATGCCGGCGACGACGTGCTCGAAGGCGGCGCAGGCAACGATGCCGTACTGGGTGGCGCAGGCGACGACATCATCACCGACTCGTTCGGTGACAACCGGCTGGAGGGCAACGCCGGTAATGACGTGATAGTCGCCGGCAGCATGCTGGCGGCCGGCAACCTGATCCTGGGCGGCGACGGCCAGGACTTCATCATCACCACCGAGGACATTTCCACCACCTTCGGTGGCCAGGGCGATGACTTCATCCTCGGCGCCAAGACCAACCTGCCACCCACCGGCAACGAGGGCGACGACTGGATCGAGAAGGGCACCCAGGACGGTGCGCCCGGCGACAACTTTGCGCCGCTGCTGGGTGACGAAGTGGTCGGCAACGACATCTTCGTCGGTGGCGGTGGCTTTGACGAAATGATCGGCGAGGGTGGCGATGACATTTTCGTCGGCAGCGATGCCCAGGACAAGATGGACGGCATGTCCGGCTTCGACTGGATTACCAACAAGAACGACAAGGTCGGCGTTACCGTTGACCTGAGCCTAGCCGCGCTGGCCCAGCCCCATGGCAATGCGCCAAACCAGAACGCTGGTGTATTCAACCCGGTCGGCGCCTCGCCGGCCAGCATCCTCGACCGCTTCGCCGAGGTGGAAGGGGTGTCCGGCTCGAACTACGCCGATGTGCTCAAGGGCGATGACGTCGATGCCGTGACCATCCTCAACCATGGTGGTGCCACCGGCAGCGCCCTGACCAACGTGGCACTGATCCGCGGCCTGCAGCAGTTCCTGGCCGATGCCGGGTTGCCGACCACCGGCTTTGCCACCGGCAACATCATGCTCGGCGGCAATGGCAGCGACCTGATCGAAGGCCGTGGCGGCGATGACCTGATCGATGGCGATAAATGGCTGAACGTGCGCATTGCGGTGTATGCCCCAGGCGACGTCAACCACACCGGGCCAGAGATCGCCAGCTTCGACAGCATGGTCGACATGATCCCGTTCATGCTCGACCGCACCTACAACCCAGGTCAGCTCAAAGCCGTGCGGGAAATCCTGCCGGGTACCTCGACTGGCGGCGCGGCCTTTGACACCGCCATATACTCGGGGGTGCAGAGCGAGTATGTGGTGACCCAGAACACCAAAGGCACCGCCGACGTTGCCGATGACGTGTGGACGGTGACCGATACCGTGGCCGGCCGCGATGGCGTGGATACCCTCCTGCACATCGAACGCCTGCAGTTCGCCGACAGCCAACGCGTGCTGGTGGGAGGGGTGAACGCGCAACCCACCGGCAGCCCGACCGTGCTCGATGGCAACGGCGGTGCGATCACTGTGGGTGACATGCTGACAGTGAGCGTGGCGGGCGTGCTCGACGCCGACAACATCAGTGCGGGCAACCCGACCGGCACGCTTGCCGACCGTTCGGTGTCGTACTACTGGCAGTTCGAAGCCGACCCGGGCAGTGGTGTGTTCCAGGACATCATCCTGCTGCCGGCCGGCGACCTGGCGTTCCAGAGCGCCGACGGTACGTCGTTCAAGGTGTCGCCAGACCTGGCCGGGCTGAGCCTGCGGGTCAAGGCGATCTACCAGGACGCCCATGGCACCACCGAAGTGCTGTTCTCGCAGCCCACGGCCGTGGTACAGCCGGGCGCACCTGTGGTGCCGACCCCGGCCACCCCGGTTGTGGATGCCACTGCTGGCGGGGAGGGGCTGCACATGGTGCGCTCCGACCTCAACTTCATCCTTGCCCAGATCAAGATTGCCGAGGCTGATGCCGCCGGGCAGGACATCCTCTCGCTCATCCCCAACATCCGTGCACCACTGGGCCTGCGCGCGGTCGATGGTTCGAACAACAACCTGATGAACCTCAACGGTAACAACAACACCCAGTTTGGTGCTGCCGACAACGTCTTCCCGCGCTTGACCGACCCGGTGTTCAACCCGGCAGAAGGTGCCCCGGCCGGCTTCTTCGGCCCAGGCTCGCCGGCGATTCCCGGCTCTTCGTACCAGCAGACCAGCGGCCCGGTGTTCGACTCGCAGCCGCGTGTCATCAGTAACCTGGTGGTCGACCAGACCTCCAACAACCCGGCGGCCTATGCCACCGCCTATGACCCGGGTGCGGATGGCGTGCTCAACTTCGGCACGCCTGGCAATGACGACGTGCTCAAGGATGGCGTGCGCATCGTCGCCAGCCCAGGCATGGATGGCCAGTTCGGTACCACCGACGACCACGATGTGTACCTGTTCGAAAACACTGCCGCTGATGCCGGGCTGTCTGCGCCGTTCAACGCCTGGATGACCTTCTTCGGACAGTTCTTCGACCATGGTCTGGACCTGGTCACCAAGGGCGGCTCGGGTACCATCTACATCCCGCTGCAGCCGGATGACCCGCTGTACGTGGAGGGTGGTTTCACCAACTTCATGGTGGTAACCCGTGCCACCAACCTGCCAGGGCCGGATGGCATCCTCGGCAACGCCGATGACATTCACGAGCACACCAACACCACCACGCCGTTCGTGGACCAGAACCAGACCTACAGCTCGCACCCCTCGCACCAGGTGTTCCTGCGCGCCTACATCATGACCGATGATGGCCCTGTCGCTACAGGCCGCCTGATCACCAACCGTGACCTGGGCGCCGATGGCAAGTTCGGCACCGCCGACGACACCGAAATCGGTGGCATGGCCACCTGGAAGGTGGTCAAGGCCCAGGCCCGCGACCTGCTCGGCATCAACCTGACCGACGCCGATGTCGACAACGTGCCTTTGCTGGCAACCGACGCCTACGGCAACTTCATCAAGGGGCCGAACGGCTATCCGATGGTGGTGATGAAGGGCCTGGACGGCATTGCCGGCACGGCCGATGACCAGCAGGTCGAAGGCAACCCACTGGCGCCGCTCGACCTGACCAATGCCGTGCGCACGGGGCACCAGTTCCTCGCCGACATCGCACACAATGCCGTGCCGGTGTTCAGCGGTGGCGTGCTGGCGCCGGATGCCGACAACGTGGCCGGCAACGCCGTGCCCGTCAACCCGCAGACCGGTGCCAACCTGGCCTACGACAACGAACTGCTGGATGCGCACTACATCGCCGGTGATGGCCGGGTTAACGAGAACATCGGCCTGACCGCCGTGCATGCCATCTTCCACTCCGAGCACAACCGGCTGGTGGCGCAGACCATTGACACCGTGCTCGACTCGGGCGACCTGGCGTTCCTCAACGAGTGGCTGCTCAACCCGGTCACCGCCTTGCCGGCCACCCCGGCCGAGATCGACGCGCTGGTATGGAACGGCGAACGCCTGTTCCAGGCAGCCAAGTTCGGTACCGAGATGCAGTATCAGCACCTGGTGTTCGAGGAGTTCGCCCGTACCGTGCAGCCTCGGGTCGACCTGTTCTTCGCCCCGACCCAGGTGTACGACGTGGACCTCGATGCGTCGATCGTGGCCGAATTCGCCCATACCGTGTACCGCTTCGGCCACTCGATGCTGACCGAGACTGTCGACCGCTTTGACGTCGACTTCAACGTCATCCAGGACCCGGCCAGCGCCAACCCCGAGCAGCAACTGGGCCTGATCGCGGCGTTCCTCAACCCGCTGGCCTATGCCGCCAGTGGCGTCACCCCCGAGGATGCCACCAGTGCCATCGTGCGCGGGGTCACCCGCCAGGCCGGTAACGAAATCGACGAGTTCGTCACCGAGGCGCTGCGCAACAACCTGCTCGGCCTGCCGCTCGACCTGCCGGCGATCAACATCGCCCGTGGCCGTGATGTCGGCATCCCCTCGCTGAACGCCGTGCGCCGCGACATCTTCGGGCAAACCGGCGACACCCAGCTCAAGCCGTACACCAGCTGGGTCGACCTGGTGCAGCACCTGAAGCACCCTGAGTCGCTGATCAACTTCATTGCGGCTTACGGCACCCACAGCAGCATCACCGGTGCCACCACCCTGCTGGAAAAACGCGCGGCGGCCATGGCCCTGGTGTTCGGCGGCGATGGCGCGCCGGCCGATCGCCTGGACTTCCTCAACAGCAGTGGTGCCTGGGCCAACGTGACCCTGCCGGGCAAGGATGGCGTGCTGGGTACCGCCGATGACCTGAAGGCTGTGACCGTGACCGGTGTCGATGCCATCGACCTGTGGATCGGCGGCCTGGCCGAGGCGAAAACCCCGTTCGGCGGCATGCTTGGCAGTACCTTCAACTTCGTGTTCGAAAACCAGATGGAGAAACTGCAGGACGGTGACCGCTTCTACTACCTGGAGCGCACCTCTGGCCTGTCGATGAACGCCGAGCTGGAAAGCAACTCGTTCGCCAAGTTGATCATGGCCAACACCTCGGCCACCCACCTGCCGGGCCTGGTGTTCTCCGACCCGGGCTTCTACCTGGAGCTGGACCAGAGCAAGCAATACAACGACGGCCTGGGCAACGCCGACCCGCTGGGCGAGAACGGCGAGCAGGTGGTGTTCCGCGACAGCCCGCTGACGGCTGGCCCGGACACCAACTACATCCGCTATGCCGGTGCCGAGCACATCGTGCTGGGCGGCACCAACGGTGACGACATCCTGGTGTCCAGCGAGGGTGACGACACGGTCTGGGGCGATGGCGGCAACGACCGCATCGAGGGTGGCGACGGCAACGACCAGCTGCGCGGTGGCGCCGGCGACGACATCATCAGCGACATGGGCGGTGACGACAACATCCAGGGCGGCGACGGCAACGATGTGCTGCACGGCGGCAATGGCGTCAACCTGATCATCGGCGGTTTCGGCAACGACTTCATCGTCACCGGTGAGGACGCTTCGGAAGCCATTGGCGGCCAGGGCAACGACTTTATCCTGGGCAGCAAGGCCAACGAACAGGACATGGGTAACGAAGGCGACGACTGGATCGAGAAGGGCACCTCGGACGGTGCGCCTGGCGACAACTTCGACCC
The DNA here is from genome assembly GCF_002992185.1 of Pseudomonas sp. LLC-1. NCBI lineage: Bacteria > Pseudomonadati > Pseudomonadota > Gammaproteobacteria > Pseudomonadales > Pseudomonadaceae > Pseudomonas > Pseudomonas sp. LLC-1. The sequence continues at coordinate 478,595 of NZ_LUVY01000012.1, forward strand.
GCTCGGCAACGACCCGGTCATCGGCAACGACGTGTTCATCGGCGGCAACGAGAACGACAAGTTCAACGGTGAAGGCGGCGACGACATCATGGTCGGCAGCCTGGGCTTCGGCGACCGCTATATCGGCGGCTCCGGCTACGACTGGGCGACCTTCAAGGACCTGGCCCAGGGCGTGACCGTCGACTACAGCGATCGCTTCTTCGATGTGCCGCCGGTACCGGGCTCGGGCGCGTCGGCGCTGGTGCGCTTCGACATCATGGAAGGCCTTTCCGGCTCGTCCCATGGCGACTTCCTGCGCGGTGACAACGAAGACGCCGCGAGCCTGCCGACCAATGGCGCCACGGGCAGCGTGCTGACCAACATCAACCTGATCAATGGCCTGTCCAGCCTGCTGGCTGCCGGGGCGACGTTCTACGATGGCGGCAACATCATCCTCGGCGGCAGCGGCAGCGACCTGATCGAAGGCCGTGGTGGGGACGACATCCTCGACGGTGACAAGTGGCTGAACGTGCGCATCAGCGTGCGCGCCAACAGCGACGGCACCGGCCCGGAAATCGCCAGTTTCGACAGCATGGAGCCGATGGTGCCGTTCATGCTCAATGGCACCTACAACCCGGGCCAGCTGGTTATCATCCGGGAGATCCTCAATGGCACCGACAGCTACGACACGGCGGTGTTCTCGGGGGTGGCCACCGACTACAGCGTGGTGGTCGATGGCAACGCGGTGATCGTCACCGACCTGGTGGCCGGGCGTGATGGTGTCGACCGCCTGACCGGTATCGAGCGCCTGCAGTTCTCTGACCGCTCGCAGGCGTCTGGTGTGGGCACAGCCGTGAACGCCGGCCCTACGGGGCACCTGGCGATCCTCGATGCGGCCACAGGTTTACGTGACGATACTCCCGTCAGTGGCCAACTGCTGCGTGTAACACCGCTGGCAGTGCGCGATGCGGACAACGTCAGTGCGGCCAACCCTACCGGCGCAGTCAACGGCCCGGTAGCGTACTACTGGCAAGTCGAAACGCTGCCGGGGTCGGGGGTTTACGAAGACATCACCTTCGTTGCTGCAGGCGAGGTCTCGCGGGCCATTGGCACCACTTACCGCGTAACCGATGACGTGGCCGGCTTGAGCATCCGCGTTCGCGCGGTGTATCAGGACGCCAAGGGCACGCTGGAAATCGTCGACTCGTCGGCGAACAGCGCGCCGAGTGCCGGCCCGACCGTGACCGGGTTGCTGGTGCAGAACCAGACGTTGACGGCCAACACGGCAACCATCGTCGATGCTGACGGCCTGAGCAACCCGCAGTTCACCTTCCAGTGGCAGTCCAACCGGGGCCTTGGTTGGGTCAACATCGCTGGCGCCATCAGCAGCACCTTTGTCCTGACCCAGGCGCAAGTGGGGCAGAACATGCGCGTGGTGGTGAACTACGTGGATGACTTTGGTGTGCAGGAAAGTGTTGCCTCCGACATCCTCGACCCGGTGGCCAACGTCAATGATGCACCGACGGGTGCGGTGTTGATCAGCGACACCACGCCAGACATCGGGCAGACGCTGACGGCACTTACCGGCAGTATTGCCGACCTGGATGGGCTGGGGGCATTCAGCTTCCAGTGGCAGCAAGGTACTGGCGGCGTCTTCAGCGACATCGTGGGTGCCACTGCGGCCAGCTTCACCCCGGGCCTCAACCAGGGCGGCCAGCAATTGCAGGTGATTGTGCGTTACACCGACGCCTTCGGCACCCAGGAGTCCCTCACCTCGGCTGCGACAACGGCAGTACCAGGGTTGACGCTGGTCGGCACCAACGGTGCTGATATTCTGATTGGGAGTTCGGCCAATGATGTGATCTCAGGCCTGGACGGCGCCGACCAGCTGTTTGGTGGGCTTGGCAACGACATCCTCGATGGTGGGCTTGGCGCAGATGCCATGACCGGCGGCGGCGGCGACGACACCTTCGTGGTCGACAACGTCGGCGACACGGTGAGCGAGGCGCTCAACGGTGGCGTCGACCTGTTGCAGACCAGCCTGACCGGCTACATTCTGCGTGCCAACGTCGAAAACCTGACTTATACCGGGGTGGGCAACTTCACCGGTGTGGGTAACGCGCTGGACAACATCATCGTTGGCGGTGCCGGCAACGACGTACTCAATGGTGGTGAGGGTGCCGACCGGCTGGTGGGTGGTCTCGGCAACGATACCTACCTGGTGGATAACGCTGGGGATCTGGTTATCGAAGCTGCGGGGGCGGGTACGGATACCGTGCGTACTACGCTGGCTGGCTACATCCTGCGTGCCAA